>DATKVG010000084.1:0-55128 GCA_035530195.1 Bathyarchaeia archaeon
TTTCGATGCGGTGGCGCGCTTGGGACGGGCGTGCGTCTGTGCAGTGGGTGGAGCGGTACGGAGTGATAGGAGAGAGAGGGTGATCTGTCTTTGTAAGAAGAGAGGTCTGAACCGCCGCCGTGCCTGCACCATGGGCTTTAGATTGGCCATTCGGGTTGGGGAAGATCTAGACCTGGAACGCTTCTCAATCTATAATCACTAAGGTAAGGGGCGTTTTGTTTTTTTTGTGGAGGTAGAGAAACGTGACAATCAAGCGTGGCGCGTTGTTGGGGATGGGACTTGCGGCGCTGGTTACGTTGGGGGCGGCCGTTGTTTACGCGGGTTTGGAAGTTCCCGCGGCCCAAGGTGCGCCTATCATAGGTGCGCCTGCCGAACCATCCGTTCCGGCCGCAGTTACTCCGATAGCGGAAACCGCCGCTCCCCGGATTGATCTGTCGGCTGAGGATCGGTTTGAGTTGGCGGCGTTGGACAGCAGCGCGGTTTCGGTCGTGGCGGATGCGGCCGTCAGCGCGGCGCTTGATCCGATCAAGGCGAGTATCAATATCTATGCCAACCCGCAGTATGGGGAGGCGCCGTTGACGGTGAGGTTTGAGGACATTACAGTGCCTTCGGACGAAGAGGGTCCGATAGTCTGCTGGAACTGGACGTTTGACGTATTCGATTCGGATCTTGACAACGATTTCGAGTATGGAGGCGGGTGCGGCGACCAATACAGGGTCGTTACGCATACCTACGATCTGCCGGGGACCTACACGGTCGAGCTGACCATCAGGATGCGCAACCCGTTGCCGGACGGCAACGCCCGCTACGAGACCCGCACGTATCTGAACCTGATTACGGCGGTGGGCCAGCAGGAGCAGCCGCCGACCGCGAGTTTCTCGGCCTCAGACGGGATCGTGGATGGCAATTCGTTGATAGCGTTGAACGACTGGTCGCCGCTGATGTTTTTCACGATGACGTACGGGGCGGATTCGCCGGCACCGCGTGTTTTGAAGTACCTGACGTATTATATCACCTGCGATCGAGGTCCCGACCATCCCTGGATCGAATGCAATTGCCCAAGGGTCGAGGAGTTGCTCGAATTTGCGCTTTGGATCGACAACGGCGACGACGGGCCGGACGGCGTGTTCGAGCCGATCCGCGGGGGCGGTCGCTATGACGAGCTGCTGACGACCTGGGACAACTATGGGTATCCGTACGCGGAAAACACGGTTACCAGCACCCCGTATTACGAGCTGAATTTTGTGGACGACATTCACGACCGGTTTCCCGGCGACTATACGTCAAATCGCTGTTGGCGTGACCGGGCGATATCGGTTCCCGACCAGACGTGGGGTTACATCCTGACGGTCCGGACGTCTTCGGTTTGGCGGAGCGGCACGGTGATGGGTTTCGTGCTTTCGTACCCGACGGAGATGTGGTATTACAACCCGGACTGTATCCCGCTCGGGCGGATAGAGCAGGACAGTTATTCGCCGGAGAACTTTTCTGACATTGATCGGGACATTGGTTATTCGTCGGTGTTTGGCGTATTCGATATTTCAGGCGCCCAAGAAGGCGACTACTCGTGGCTCGGTTGGGACAACAACACGTGGAACTGGCCGATGGCCCTGTATACGCCTGCGCCCGATCACGTACGGCCGGTGTGGGACAAACTCGATGGCGTGATAGAAAGCGGTATTGGCGAGTGGCTGGACCTGCGCCGGGTGTCGTCTTTGGAGACGTGGGTGCCCGTGATCGGGATCAATTTGCACGGCGTAGCGACGTATGACCTCTACGGGACTGAAGGGATGCAGCCGGGGGAACTCAACGTAATCTGCACGGACATCGGCGCCGACCCGTACGGGTTTAGAGGCAACGGTGGATTCCACGCGCAGAACGGCCTGGAAGTGTTTACCGAACAAGGCACCCCGTGGAACGAGCCGGGATTTGGCTGGGACTATGCGTTCAACGGGGTGTGGCTGTATCACGACACGAATAATAATGGCCTTTTTGACGTGCCGACGCCGATGGCGGGCGGCGGCGTGAGTTTTGTCGACTACCCGATGCGGCCCTACCGGTGGGATTGGTATTGGTACCACGGGATGGAAGACCAGATCGAGCAAGGCCTTCTCGAGTGGCAGTACGACCCGTTCCCGCCGGGCGGTGGCGACCCGTGGTGGAAAATCAAGGTGGCGTTCGCGGGCGGAAGGCGCCGCGATCCCCCGGATACGCCGACGGGTTATGCGGAGGCGATCCCGGACGGTCCGACGGGCTGGGTGGAAGAGAAGTGCGACTATTTTGTGGTGGTTCGAGCGGATTCGGGTTACAACGACAGTTCGACGCGGGACCCGGACGGGGTTCCGATATCGCTTGGTGCGGACACGAAGGTGTTTATCGAGCCGCGGCGGATTAATCCGCTGACCGGCTTCATGGATGGCGGCATCCGCATAACGGGCAGTTCGTTGAACGAGTATTACGGGCCGAGGGAAGACTACGTTCCCTGGCAGGAAGACCCGCGGCTGGACTACCCGAACGACTATGAGCCGTGGTGGAGCGAGCGCACGCACAACCAGCTCAACACCAAGCCGATCCGGTTTGGTCTCGACGTGCATGACCTTGTTTTGACGTACGATTCGGACAACGACTTTGCGAAGATGTCCGCGCTGATGCTGGCCGATCCCGGGATCATGTTCTGCGGCGACTACTACGGCAATTTCGACATGTGGATGGACCCGTTCGACGTTTTGGGCGGGCATTTCTACTATGGGGACATTGCGGCGGGCACGACCACCACGTGGTGGACGGGTGCTCCCGAGATAGGCCGCGACAGTCTCTACAAGTTTCAGTATCCGTTTGAAACGATCCCGTTCGAGAACCCGAACCTGGACAAGATCCGTCTTGATTATTATCCGATAGTTCCGCCGCAACCGACGCTTCCGGACCGGTCGACGTGGCCATACCGTTTGTTGGTCGCTTCGGGCACGGGCGGTGTGAGGCAATTGGAGTCGGGCACGGGGACCTCGCCGGACGACGTGTACGTGTTTGATGTCCCGGGCCAGATCTGGTCTGAAGACTATTATGCAGATCACTGGCTGATCGACCATAAGGGCGGGGCGTTTTACATCACGGGGAACACGGCGTCGCGCTTACGGCTGTACCAGGGGCATCCGGTACTCGATGGCGACTGGATCATCGCGAAGGAAGCGCTTACGCGGGGCCGGTATCCGCATGTAAGCAACTGGCCGGAGGGTCTGGCTCCGGCGGGCCTTCGGGCGGCGCGGCTGCTTAAACAGCACACCGACTCGAATTCAACGTACGACGCCATCAATAACACGGGGATCACGAATAGCGTGGCGATGCTGGGGCTAAACATCGCGGGTGCGGACGATCCCTACACGAACCGGCTCCGCACGGTTATGTTGCAAAGCGTGACGGTGGCGTTCTGGGGCCCGGGCTTCAACCCGTGGAACGACCTGCTTCCGCTCGATGCCAATGGCACCTTGCCTGCGTCGGGCGTGCTGCTGTGGGAAAACCGCAACCAGAACGCCGTTTTCGACGGCGACTTGGGCGACGGGATCGTTCCGCTGAAGAACTGCGCCTGGAGCCTTGCGGCCGAGCCGGTGGACATTGACGGCGACCGGATCGCGGACGACCTGGACGGGGACGGGGAGGTCACCGCTTCGGATAATGCGTGGGTGCTCAAACTCATCCCGAAGAACCCGTGGCTGGCGCCATTCAAGGACGCGAACTATGGTGACGATTTGTTCGTTGTGGTGCGTCCGTCGAGGAAGATCGAGCGGTTTGAACAGTTCAGAGCGATAGTGGCCTCGCATATGCCGAACCGGCCCACCCCGGCCGAACAGGAAGGGGGCGTTTCGCTGATTCCGACGGCGTATTTTGCCGACGATTCGTTCATCAAGAACAACCCGGAAGAGAGCGCGGTTCAAGACTTTTACAGCCATGACATGCTCGAGGCGAACATTCCGTGCGACGTGGTGAATCTGACCGCGGCGGGGCAGTCGATAATGCCTGGCGGCCCGCCGATGGCCGTTTTGGGTATCGATGTTTCGACGAACCGCCCGGCTTCGGTGGCCAGGCACTTCAGCGGCAACGACGGCATTGCCACGCCGCCCAACCAGTACACGACGCCGGGCAAAGAGTGGAGCGGCACGGGCGTGGTGGGCGACTATCTGGTCGGCAAATCGGGTACGACGGGCCAGATCGAAACCTACAAGGTCACGGCGGCCATGGGCAGCACATTGACGCTTCAGGGCGGCGCGCCGGCTAACGGCAAGTATATCGTGGTTCGTGACCCGAGCTTCCTCGAGCAGGTGGTGGTGGAGGTTTACGACCACGACCTCGAGGGCGATTTCAATTATCAGCAGGATCTTGTGGCCCTGGGGTTTGAAGATCCGGCCAACAATCTTTACAGCGGCATATCGATCTACCGCGACAACGACTGGGCCGCCGGCAATACGAACGGCGTATTTGACGCGGGTGTTGACATTCCCGTGGCGCTGGACCAGGTACCGTCAGTGATTGGCCTCCTGGGCGGCCCGACGCCGATCCGGTTTGTGTTTTCCTCGCCCGGGACGGATGACCTGGCGGGCCTGGACCAGATTCCGGTTGCCCAGCAGCCGCGGCGGCGCCAGTGGGTGCCGGACAGCTTCGGCGTCTCGAACAACGATCCGGATTACGGCCCGGATTTCTTTGTAGTGGTGCGGACATCCCAGCGGATGGAATTGGGCGACGACTTCCGGATCGCGATTGTGTCGTGGGGGCCGAACACGCCGACCGAACCCGATCCCGACCAGTTCCCGACCTACATTCCGAACTCGGGCACGGACGTGACGGTGTTTGACATGTTCTCGGAGTTCCCGTGGGGGTCGAGAGGGCTTGGTTTCATCACGCTGTTCAAGAACAAGCCGCTTTACAACTATTGGACGTACGACCAGGTCCAGCGCAAGCAGGTCCCGCGTGTCGAGCAGGACCACAGCCAGGACGAGAATCCGTACCGGTACTGGGTTCGCACCGGCGCCAACAAGTTTGGCCAGACCAACATCATCACGTCGTTGGCAGCGCCGGTTACGGATTTCGTGGCGAACTACACGCGTCGGGCGCCGGGCCAGCCGATCCAGTTCACCAGCCTGTCCACGGGCACGATCACAAATTACTTCTGGGATTTTGGCGATGACCAGACGCAAACCGGGTCCAGTTACGATGTGGTCACCCACTCGTATTCGGGGCCGGGATTCTATACGGTGGCCCTAAGCGTGACGGATAATCAGAACGCCACGCGGACCGCGATCAAGCAAGACTACATTCAAATTGTCGAACTCCCGTATGCGGATTTCGTGGGATCACCCACCGACGCCGTCATGACGCCGGATAACTTCGGCATTTTTGGGGTATCAGTCAACTTCACGGATCTTTCGGTGGGAGGCGCGTCGAACCCGCCGGTAGGCTTTGGGTGGGACTTTGGCGATGGCGGTTCGAGCACGGAGCAGAACCCGATTCACCGGTACACGGTGGACGGTACGTACTCGGTTCGGCTGACGACGACGTTCCAGAACGACGAGACGGACACCTACACCCGGGAGGATTACATCGTGATCCGGCCGCCCGACATTGGCGAAGGCGAGGGCGAAGGGGAGGAGGGCGAAGGGGAAGGCGAAACGCCTGAAGTGCCCACCACGTCGATCACGATCGAAGACGGGATCAAAGGCAACGACACGCACGCGCTGCTGCCGTTGATGGACTGGATGCCGCTGTTCACGATCAAGATGACGTGGGACAGCGAAGACGCGCCGGCGCCGCGCATACTCGAGTCGCTGACGTACACGATCCGCGAGGATCCGCGCGACGTCGACGACCTTGGCTACGATAGCACCGCCGGCCCGGATGTTTCGGACATCCTGGAGTTTGCCCTGTTTGAGGAATACGGGGACGAGGACGAGATCGACGGGGTCCTGGACTGGAGAGACTACCCGATCTACTACTGGGACAACACGGGCTATCCGCTGGGCGAGTTGGTCAACTATACGCAGGGCAACCTTGTGTACGAGCTGGACTTCGTCGGAAACGGCACGCTGGAGCAACCGCAGTTCCCGGTTCGTGAAGGCTCGGTGGATCCTTGGCAGTCGTATATTGTAGCGGTTCGGACGTCTGCGACGTGGCGATCGAGCCTGACGCTGTCTTATACGGTTGATTTTGCACGGATGTACCCGTTCCCCGTCAACGACGACGGGGAACCGGTCGACAGCTATTCGCCGAACTTCTATGATGACGAGACGCTGGACGAGGAGGTTGGGTACTCGTCAAGTTTCACTGTTTGGGACATCACGAACGGTCCGCTGCCGGGCGAACTGGTGAATTATGTGAATTCGTGGACCTGGCCGATGGTGCTCGACACGCCGATGGCGGAGCACAGCCGTCCACGGTGGGACGCGCCGGGCCAGATGTTCAACTTTATGACGGGCGAGTGGGCGCAGATGCGTACGCTGTTCCCGCTCGAACAATGGATCCCGATGGTAGGCATTAACATTCATTCGGCCGGCATTCATACCTTGGCCGACTCGACGCACGGGCGTTGGACGCTGGACGATGTCCCATACACGGTTCTTGAGGAAGTCAACGTTGTCGTCACGGACGTGGGCGGCGATCCGCTGGGTGAACCGGGCAACGGCGGGCTTTACGCGCCCGAGGCGTTTGAACCGATGGTGGGCTGGGTCGACTTGGTGATTGTGGATGAGGCGATAGGCAAGGATCATGCGTTCAACGGCGTATCCGTGTGGCACGATACCAACAATAACGGCATTTTTGACGCGCCTACGCCAATGGCAGGTGGCGGCGCACAGTTGACTGACCTGCCGATGTGGCCTGGGTATGAGTATGTATTCAGCTCGGAGACAGGCTACTTCCTGGACGTGCCCACATGGGAGTACGTCCCGTTCCCGCCGGGCGGCGGCGATCCGTGGTGGAAGATTAAGGTGACGTTGTTGGGCTGGAACCGGTCCGCAGTAGATGTGGAAGGCGCGCTCGAAAAGACGCCGGACGGGGCTGGGCAAAACCAGTACAAACCGGACTATTTTGTGGTGGTCCGTGCGGACAGCGGGTTTGAAGACATCAGCCTCTCGCCGCCGGACGGCGTGGGCATGACGATGGGCGCTGATTTCCGGGTGTTCATCGAGCCGCGCCGGTACAACGCGGTAGGAGGCCACTGGGACGGTGGCATTTACGCGGACAGCCAGATTCCGGCGCTCGGCAGTGAATACTACGGGACGTGGCAAGACGACTCGAGGTGGGGATTTGACGAGCCGTGGTGGCCACAGCGCACGCAAATCGCCGAGAACACCAAGACGGTCCGGGCGAATATTGACATTCACGATCTGGTGACGACGTACCAGAGCAACAACCGGTACGCCAAACAGATTTTTATGCACTATGGTGGCGGGGGTTGGTTCTACATAGACGTGGATCCGTACGACGACGTGGAGCTGCCGTCGACGTCGTATGCATTCCTGGGCGGTTACCCCACGTGGTTTGAATCGTGGATGGATCCGTTTGGGCTGCGGCAGAGCCAGTTCTATAACCAGCACAGCGTGGGCGTGATTGACTGGACCGTGTGGCTTCACGTGACGCTTCAGGACGATTACGGCATCTACGTGGACGACGAGACCGGAAACACGCACTTCCCGTACGAGTCGGCGCCTTTCTTCAACCCGATGTTCGATTCGCTGCCACACGGGCCTCGTTCGCCGTTGTTCGCGACGCCGCCCAACCAGCCGTCGCTTCCGTCGTACTACACGTGGCCGGCGACGATCACGCCGGGCCAGTATCCGCGCGCGAGCGACTGGGCGTACGCGGATCGGCAGTCGCGACTGCTCAAACAGCACGTGGACATCTTCAGCGGGCCGACGCCGATGTTGGGGTTCAACCTGGTTGGCGCGGACGATCCGATTACGAACCGGGCGAATGCCGTCAAGCTCGACCAGATCACGGTGGCGTTCTGGGGTCCGCGGTTCGACCCGTCGAAATTGATGCCGCTCGATCCGGACGGGCTCGACCCGCAATCGGGTGTTATGCTGTATCAGGACATCAACAACGACGGGGCCTTCCTTTGGACGGACATCACGGGCGCGGTCACGTACTTCGCCAGCGATACGGCGCTTGCGCTGGACGGGCTCGAATGGGGGGGCGCACCGGAACCCATCGATCTGGATGGCGACGGAATCGCCGACGATATGAACGGCGACGACCGCGTTGACACCACGGACTACGCGTGGGTGCTGACACTGAGGCCCAAACAGGGTTGGCAGTTGCCGACCCGCGACGTAGCCAGCATGTTCAATTGGCTGGAGGATCAAGAGAAGTCCGGCGGGGAAAAGAGCGGCGCGGCGAGGGCAGAATTCAAGCCGGCGCTGCTGAGCTTGGACGAAATGGCCCAGAAGGCCGCGCCGACGAAGGCGTTTACAGAGGACAATTCGGGTGACGATCTGTTCCTGGTAGTCCGGACGTCGGATCAACTTGCGGCGCTCGAAGGGTTCCGTGCGGTAGTCCCGGCGACGCTTCCCTCGAGGACTACGAACAAAGTGGGCGGCGTCCAATTGCTGCCGAAGCAGCCGACCTCGCCGTCGGCGTTGGTCAAATTCAACCCGGAAGAAGGTCCGGTGCAGGACTTCTTCGGCCATGACATGCTCGAGGCAAACGTGCCTGTGAAGGTTGTAGATCTGACGGCCCGGCCGCAGACGATTGCGCGCGGCGGGTCGGTAGTCCCGATCCTGGGTCTCGACGTGTCGACCAACCGGCCCGACACGACGAAGGATGCCGGCGCAAGCGCGACAACCGGCCCCAACTCGTTGAGCGTGGCGGCGGCCGACTGGCAACCGGGCGAATTCGTCAACTGCTGGCTGATCGACGAGAAATACGAGGCGTATCTGATTATGGGCAACACCCGTAATCAGTTGACGCTGCTGAGCGGGACGCCGCGAGGCGGTCCGTGGAGGGTTGTCAAAGACCCGACGTTCCTCGAACAAGTGGTTGTCGAGTTCTATGGAGAGGTGGCGGCGGAAGGGGAAGGGGAAGGGGAAGGATCGCCGTTGCCGGTATCGCGGTTCAACCTGTCGCAGCATCTTCTGCCGCTGGACCGGGACCCGAAAGTGAGCGGGGTTGCATTGTTCCGCGACAATGACAATGACCCGCGCAACAGAAACGGGAGTTTCGATCCGGACGTGGACGTCCCGGTGCTGCTCGATGCGCCGCCACTGCTTATCGGACAACCGGGCGAACCCGACACGCAGGTGAAGTTCATTTTCTCGTCGCCGGGCACGGACGATTGGCCGATCCCGATGGCGGAGCAGTCGCGGCGTCGCCAGTGGGTTCCGGACAGTTTCGGTATCCGCATCGACGACGGCAACCAGGGTCCGGATTTCTTCCTGGTTGTACGGGCCTCGACGCGGATGCCTAAAGACACCACGTTTACGGCGGCCATAGTGGGGTGGGGCCCGAATACGCCGACCGAACCCGACCCGGACACGTTTATCCTGCCCGAAAGCCCCGGTACGGCCAACGACCATTTCGATCTGTTCAACGAGTTCCCGTGGGGCTCGAGGGCGCTGGGCTTTGTGACGCTGTTCAAAGACGCCCCGGCCTATTACTACATGGACGGGGCCAAAGCCAGGCGCGACTTCGACACCAGCGCCGGGTTCGTCAGGACGGGCAGTAGCATAAGGAAGAAAACCGGCGTCATCACCGCCAAAGACAGCCTGATCGGGCCGTATTCGGTCGTGGTGGATTCGGCGTCGCAGACGCAATTGCCGGCGACGGTCCTGGCGCAGGAAGGGTTCAGCTTCGTCATCACCGGCCAGGGCTTCGGTTCTTCGGCGATAGTGGCATTGACAGGCTATGACGTCACCGTCACCCAGTGCACGGACACCGCCATCAACTGCACGATCCGCAACACATCGGACGGCGCGTCGCCTGCGATGCCGGTGGTGTTGATTGTGCGCAATCCCGGCTCCAACGAGGAGTGCAGCCGGGACGACCTGTTTACGCTGACAGGCGTTGCTCCCGGAACGGCGCCGACGATAGCGAGCGTCACGCCGTCAAGCGGGACGCAGAATGACTTCCCGATCAGGATTAATGGCGCGAATTTCAGCCAGCGAGAGAACCTCGAAGTCTTGCTCGGACGAACGACGATGCCGGTCCAGTCGGTTTCGGCGGACGGGAAATCGGTGGTGGTGTCGTTCCCGTTTGCGGGGTTGCCGCAGTCCGGCCCGCTTGATGTGATTGTGAGAAACCTCCAGCCGAATTCGACCAAGTCGGTGGAAGCCGTACTGGTGAACGGTTTCACGTACGTCAATCAGCCGGTTCGCCCGTGTTTCATAGCGACGGCGGCGTACGGTTCACCGTTTGCGCGTCACTTGCCGGCGTTCCGGGGTTTCCGCGACCACGTGTTGCTGAAGACGTCGGCGGGCGCGGCTTTTGTATCATTCTATTATGGCCACAGCCCGTCGGTGGCGGAGGTGGTGGCGAGCCATCCGGCGTTGGCGGCGGTTGTGCGGTTGGTGCTGACGCCGGTGGCATGGGTGTTGGAGAACCCGGCGGTCTTTTTGACGGCGGTCATTATGCTGGCGGTCTTGGCGGCGGTGCGGCGGCGTAAATGCGTAACGCGTGCGTAAGCACGCGCGTATTCGAAGCGGCGCTTTAATAAGGTAAAAGGGGCGCCCGGCGAGAAAGGAGCATGGGGTGCGAATCAACCGTACTCTGGTTGTTGGGGTGGCGTTGGCCGTACTTGTTGCCGTGGGTTGGCAATCGGACGCGGGCGCATTTTTCCCGTTCGGCGGTTTCGACCAGTATACGAAACTCCGATATGCGAAGTGGTCGTGGGGCACGTTGAACGACGAGAACAACGACCGCGATATCAGCGGCCCCAATGAGGGCGTCGAGCTCGTTTTTGAAGGCGGCCCCCTCGGCTGGACCGACCCGGAAGTCGACATTCTCGAACAATCGTTTCAGGTGTGGCAGGACGTGCCGACGTCGTATATGGGATTCCAGTTCGTTGGAGTCAATGAAGACCCGCTGTACCTGGGAATGCCGGCGGGCTCGATGGCCGGGGACCTTATCAACTATGTGGCTATCCAGTGGCCCGAAGACCCGATCCAAGTTCCCGAGGCCAACTTTCCCGCCCTCGGAGTCACCATATTCACGATAATTACCGATGATGCCTATGTGGACTATGGAGGCGTCATGTCGTGGCCGGTAACCGGGGGACAGATACTCGAGGCCGATATTATCATTAACGGGCCTGCACACCGCGCCGTGGAGGCCGGCCAGGAGCCTTTGGCGGACTTGCTGGGCACGATGGTTCACGAGATAGGCCATTTTGTGGGGCTGGGCCACACCCCGCTGAACAACCTGGAACTGGTGACGGGCGGCGAAAACGTTATCCCGCTTCTCGAGAGTCCCGCGATCATGATCAGCGATGCGACCGGCGTGCCGCAGTGGGTCGGCGCCACCCCAACCATGTTTCCAATCTATTTTGGTGTGGATGACGGCCAGGGCGGCTACAAGGCGGGCCAGGCCGATCTCGCGCCGGACGATATCGCCGGCCTTTCGTTCATGTACCCGCGGGGTAGCCAAAGCAACTTTTTCACCATCAGCGAAAACGCCAGAACCCAGACGCGGGACGGATTCCCCTCGATTCCACTGGGCGGGGGGCATATCGTGGCCTGGTGCAACACCGACAACAGCGAGTATACCCGCCGGATTCCGCTGATCAGCGCCATGACGGGCCTGTACGAGTATTACGCGGCCAATATCGGGCGGTTTTTCCTCTACGGTCTCATGAAGAACATCGAGGGCGGCTACGGCCAGCTCCCCTTCCAAGCCACGTACACCATCACATGCAGCCCCCTCAACGGCTACAGTTTCGAACGTCAAGCCCCTCCGGACACGGATCTGGCCGAGTTTGATTCAATTGAAGGCGGGGCCGACACCTATCTGGATCCCGTATGGCCGTCCGAGGTTTTCCATGAAACCGGCAACCTCCTGGGCGTCGAGAAATACGAAGTGGGGACCGTGCTGGCGTTTGATTCGCAGCGCAACAACGTGGTGAGCCTGCGGACCGGCAAGACGCTCGATACGATGCTGGCGGGCGGGCGCCCCATGTTCGGCGACCAAAACAAGGTATGTCCGCTCAATGTGACCACGGCGGGGCTGGCGTCTCAGGCCACCAACCAGAAACTGCGGGCGCTGCGCGACAACGTTCTGCTCCGGTCGGCCTGGGGCACGCTGCTGGTGGATGCGTACTACCGGCTTTCGCCGTCGATGGCGCGTTATCTGGCGGGGCATCCTGTGGCGTATGCGGGGGGCCGCAGCCTGATGCGGTCGGCCAACTGGGTGGTCATGCACTCGGAGATTCTTCTGGCGTGCTGGGCGGCGCTGGTGGCGGTGGTATTGTGGCGTCGCCGTCGTCGTGTGGCGGTGGCGGGCATGCTGGTTGGGCTGATGCTGCTTTTAGGTACACCGGCGCAGGCGCTTATAGCGCAGGTTTCGGACTTGGAAATGGACAGCTTGTCGGATGACGTCGTGGTTGGCAAAGTGACGGCGGTCGAGACGGTCGAGCAGCAGGTGCCGGGCCTCAAATACCTGGTCACCAATGTCACCATCGAGACAACGGATACAATCAAGGCCGTAGTCAACAAGAATAGCAGCCTGGCGTTGCGCGTACCCGGCGGACGCAAGGGGGCGATAGTAACGAGTAGCCCCGACTTCCCGCAGTTTAGCGTCGGCCAGAACGTGGTTTTATACGTCAAATTCAATTCAAGTACATCCACGTATAGTGTCGTAGGCGGGAACCGAGGTACCTACCGGGTCTATACGGACTCGGGCGGCAAGCAGTACGTGTTGGCGTCGTCGGTGGAGGCTGCCGCGGCGCTGAAATCGGTTGCCGAGGCGGTTGGCGCGAAAACCGGCGAGGAAAAGGCCGGTGACGGTCAGCAAGCCGGATCGGTGAAGGTGCCGCTCGATGCCTACAAGACCTATCTGAGAGACATCGCCAACCAGCAGAAGAAGAAGTAGTATTCCAGGGCAGGTCAATCCACAAGCCCCGGGAGAATTGGAAGTTCCCCCGGGGCTTTCTTTGTGCGGCAAAACAGGAAGCTTGAATGTTAAGGCCTTGCCGCGCAACAATATAGCGGTCTTCTGGAACCACGGCAGGACGCCGAAAAGCCCGCAGCACCGTGCGATGGGTGCAAACGGCTCGGCGTTCGGAGTGTCAACCCGCCCCGAGCAGGCAGCGTTTCGTTAACGGCGGCGCCTTGTTCAGGATCTTTGTTCGCGCCGCGAAAGGCGCGAACAAAGATTCTGAACCCGGCTTCTTAGCCGGCGGCTTCTTAGCCGCCTCTTGGCTCTCGGTGGCTTGCCGGCGGGTATGTTCACTTGGAACACGTGGTCTTGGAATGAGTGCCAAACAGAGGTGTAAATGCTCCAAGGGCTTGTGATACGCCAGGCATTCCTGATCATTGATTGGGTGCTGGTCGCGCTGGTACTGGCGGGCATGGCATTTCTGGCGATGTCCTTTCTTGAAAAGCCTGCCGAAGTGGGAATCCCCGCCCCGCGCAGTTTTGAGGGCGCCGTCCAGAGCCAACTGGCCGAGGTTCAGCCGAGGGCCATCTACGACCGTTTCGTAACCAGCGGATTTCTGGGCGCCGCCGGGCAAGACGCCCCTCCCGCCGCCCCGCCGCCGCCCGTCGAAGTTGCCGAGACCCAATTGAAGCTCAAACTCAAGGGCACCGCCGCCACAAGCCCCAAAGACCTTTTCGCGTCAGCCATCATACTCAATGAAGAGGACAGCTCCATCAACACGTATACGATCGGCCAGCAAGTTGTGGATGGAGTGAAGATTGAAGAGATATACCCGCGGAAAGTAATTCTGTTTAACTCCAACAGCAACCGCCGGGAAGTGTTGCGGTCTGACGAAGAGAATACCGGCGAGACAACGGCGATAGCGTCGTCTTCGGCGCCAGGGCGCACCCCGGGGCCGGGAAGACGGATCACGTTGAAGAAGAACGAGTTGGTTCAGGAAGTTTTCATGAACTATGCCGATCTCGTGGGCAAGATCAAACCCAAGATGTACTATGACAGCAACGGCAAAGTCGCGGGCATAACAGCCAGTGATCTCGAGTCGATACCGCTGGCCGCCAAGCTGGACGTCCGCAACGGCGACGTGCTGCAATCGGTCAACAACGAGCCGATAGACAGCGAAGCGAAGGTGATGGAGTTGGTGAACAAGTATCGCAACTCGAACATGGTCCGTATTGGGATTCTGCGCAACGGCAAGCCCGTAACGGTGACGTACAGGTTGGAGTAGACGGTTTGTATATTCCTAAGGCGGCTAAGAAGCCGCATTCAGAATCTTTGTTCGCGACCTTGAGCCAACATCTACGCGTCGTGCGCAGATGTCGCGAACAAAGATTCTAAGGGCTGATGGGAACGCGAGGAAGGATTACTGTGAAGATTCGGCATCTGCTCAACATGTTGATCCTGGGGAGTCTTTTGCTGCCGGTGGCGTGGAGCCAGGACGTCGAACAGCCGGCAGAGGGGGAGTCCGCGCCCGCGTCTGCACCGGCGGCTGAAGAGCCGGCCCCCCCGCCCGAACAGCCCGAGGAATACGTCGAACCCGAGCCCGAACCCGAGCCCCCGCCACCAGCCCCGCCGCCCGTAAGGCAGATCCCGTCGCGCACGGGCATCAGGCCGGGAGTGGCTCCGGCCCGACGGGGATTCCAGCCGCCGGCGCCGTCCGCCAAGACGTCGCCACGATCCACGGACCCGCTGCCCAAGAACGGCGCGACCCCCACGGAACCGGGGAGTTTTGATTTTGTGGAAGTCCCGCTCAGCCAGGTGGTCGAGGCGATAGCCCGAATGACGGGGAAGAATTTTGAATACGACCCTCAGGCGTTGAGCGCGCCGGTCACGCTGATTACGTACGACAAGATCCCGCCTGAACTGGCGTATGAAGTTCTGGAATCGGTGTTGTATTCGCGCGGATTCACGATGATCGAGACGCTTGGCGGCCATCTGATAAAGATAGTGGGTACCGGCCAGGCGCCGGCTGATTTGAAAGAAAAGATTGAACTGAGAAAAGGCACCGGCGGCGTTCCGGAAACTTATGACACGCTGTCCACGCACGTGATCGCTGTGAAGCATGCCACGGCCGAAACCATAGCCAGCCTGATGCAGAGCCTGGGGTCGGCGGTGGCGAGCGTGATTGCGTACCCACCTACGAACACGCTGATTATCACGGACACGGCGGACGGGCTGCGGCGCATGTTCGCCCTGCTCGAAGACATCGACGTCGCGGGGTACGACACCGAAACCGAGATCTTCATGATCGAGTACTCCCGGGCGGAAGTTTTGGCGCAGCAATTGAATGAAGTCCTGATGGGAACGGGTGCGGAGCCCACCGCGCCACGTACCGCCCGCCCGCCCACGCCGCAACGGCCCATGCCGCCGCAGCGGCTTTCGACCAGCCGGGCGCTTCCCGGGCAGGGGGGCTCGTCGGTGGTAGGCAGCCGGGAGGAAGTGCTGCGGATCGTTCCGGATGAACGGCTGAACGCGTTGATCGTGATCGCGACGCCCACCCTGATGGAACGGGCGCGGGAACTTATCGGGAAGCTGGATACGCCCACGCCGTACGAAGCCAACAACATGAACGTGTATAAACTGCTTAACGCGGACGCTGAAAAGGTGGAAGAGGCGCTCAATACGTTCCTCGGCGCCACGCCGCGCACCGCCACGGACCGGCCCGCCGCGCAGACGGGCGAGATTCAGCCATTCGAGAAAAAGGTGGTGGTGGCCCGGTACGAACAGACGAACGCGCTGCTGATCCTGGCGTCGCCGCAAGACTACAAGGTGATCCGGGAGATCATCGCGCAGCTTGACGTGCCCCAGCGGCAGGTGATGGTCGAGGCCGTCATCATGGATGTGAGCATCCAGGACACGTTCGGATTGGCCGTGGATGTGGCCTCGGTGACCGGAAACGATGCATTTGCCCTGGCCAACACCTCGAACATTTCGCAACTGGCCAACGCCACGGAGTTGGCCACGGAACTCTCGAGTGGAACCGCGGCGCTAGGCACCGCGCTCAGGCTTTTGAACATGGGCAGCACCGGCGGGATTACGGCGGGCATCTTTGACACGATCGAAGCGACCGTCAACGGCGTCAAGGTGAAAATACCGTTTGTGCCGTTCCTGATAAAGGCCCTGCAGACGGTCACGGATGTCGACATCCTTTCGCAGCCTTCGTTGACCACGCAGGATAAAGAGCCGGCCGACATTGTGGTGGGCCAGGAATTGCCCGTGCCGATGCAACGGTCGGGCTACAGCTACGATCCCCGGCAGGGAACCAACCAGCAGCAGCAGCAGTATCCTTCCTATGGCATGACGAGCTATGGGCGGGGAATCAGCCGCGAGGAAATCGGCGTGAAGATGAAGGTCACCCCGCAGATCAACGAGGGCGACTATGTGTCGCTCGAGACGGAGATCGAGGTTTCCGAGCCCACCACGAGCACGATCGGTATCGACCCGAACGAACTTGGCCCGACGTTCAACAAGTCGCGTATTACCAACAATGTCGTCGTAAAAGACGGGACGACCGGCATCATCGGCGGGTTGATCAAGGAGACGACCTCGCACACCAAAAACCAGACGCCGATCCTGGGTAGCCTGCCGGGGCTGGGGTGGCTGTTCCGGAACAAGAGCAACCTGCGCAGGAAACAGAACGTGGTCGTTCTGATCACGCCCTACATCATCAAGGACGGGTCCGACCTCGAACGCATCAGCAAGTATAAGATGGAGGAATTCAAGAGCGCCAACGTGGACGTTCTTTTCGAGAAAGGCATAATCAAAAAGATACGCAAGGGCAGCAAGATGCGCAACAAATACCGACCCAGCCTCGACAGGACCGACACCATGCTGCAGTCGGAAGGCTTTGGGCGCGGCGACATCCCGAGGTGACAATGCCGAGCAAACTCGATCTGGAATTGAGTGCGATCCTCCTGGAATTGGGGCACATCCACCAGGAACACATCGACAAAGCGTTTGATCTGCAGAAGATTAAGCCCAAACGCTTGGCCGACATCCTGCTGGACATGGGCTACGTGGACGAGGATCATCTGCTCGAGGCGTTCAGCCGGCAGTTCAACATCCCGTTCGAGCCATCGATCCTGAGCGAGGTGGACGGTGCGCTGACCACGAAAGTGCCGCTCAGTTTCATTCGGGAATACCTGATGGTTCCGTTCCGGCAGAACGGGAGCGCGGTGCATGTCGCCATTAACGATCCGACGAACCTGCTTCCGCTGGACGACTTGCGGCTTCTGCTGGGCGCGCCGGTACAGCCGGTGTTGTGCCGCAAGGCCGACATCGAGTCGATTATGGACAGCTACTTCGACCAGCAGGGCGGCGACGCGGCGGAGATGATCGACACCATCTCGCTCGATGACGATGGCAGCGAGGCCACCCTTCACACGCTTGATTCGGTCGATTCCCAGCGTGACCTGCTCGATCTCGCCAACGAAGCGCCCATCATCAAGCTGATCAACCTGCTGATTTCGGGCGCGGTCAAAGAGCGTGCGTCGGACATTCACGTCGAGCCGTTCGAGCGGGAGGTGCGCGTCCGGTACCGGATAGACGGCGTGCTGTATGAGAAGTTTTCGGTGCCGCGATCGCAGCAGGCGGCCGTAATCTCGCGCATCAAGATCATGGCGAACCTCAACATCGCCGAACACCGCCTGCCGCAGGACGGGCGGATCAAGATCACGCTGAGCGGCAAAGAGATCGACATCCGCGTGTCGGTAATTCCCGTGGCGTTCGGCGAGCGGGTCGTGATGCGCATCCTCGAGAAGGGGACGTTTCTTTTCAGCCTCGAGGACCTGGGCATGTTTGCGCAGGATTACCATCTCGTGGACAAGTTGATCACGCGGTCGCACGGGATCATCCTGGTTACGGGCCCGACCGGTTCGGGCAAATCGACGACGCTGTACGCGTGCCTTCAGCGGGTCAACTCGCCGGACAAGAACATCATCACGGTCGAAGATCCGATTGAATACCAGATGAACGGGATCGGCCAGATCCAGGTGCATCCGAAAATCGGGCTTACGTTCGCGATGGGCCTGCGCCACATCCTCCGCCAGGACCCGGACATCATCCTGGTGGGCGAAATCCGCGATCTCGAGACCGCCGAGATGGCGATCCAGGCGTCGCTGACGGGCCATCTGGTGTTTGCTACGCTCCATACCAACGACAGCGCGGGCGCCATCACGCGGTTGGTCAACATGGGGATCGAGCCGTTTCTTGTGACGTCGTCGACCATCGCCATCATGGCGCAGCGGCTGGTGCGGCGGATCTGCCCGCACTGCAAACAGCCGCACACGGCCGACGCCGAAAGCCTCAAGGAACTGAACCTGCATGAGGATTCCAACCGGGTTATCTACCGCGGGACGGGCTGCGAGAAGTGCCTGGGCCGGGGTTACTTCGGCCGCACGGGCATATTCGAGTTGCTGGTGATGACGCCGCGCGTGCAGGAACTGACGTTGCAGGGCGCGGACTCGAACATCATCAAGCGGGAAGCGATGCGGCGCGGCATGCGCACCCTGCGGGAAGACGGTGCTCACAAAGTGGCGGAGGGGGTGTCGACGATTGAAGAAGTGCTGCGCGTAACGCGCGACGACATCGTTGATGAAGTGATGTAACCAAGGCGGCCGGCCGGCTCAACGCCGGCTTGTTGAAGATCAATGGCCATTTACGAATATAAAGCTATCACCAAGGCAGGCAAACAAACCAAAGGCATCATCGACGCGGATTCTCCGGCGGTGGCGCGGCGAAAGCTCCGCGAGCAGGACCTGTTTCCCACGGACATGACGGAAGCCGCCGGCGGCAAAAAGGCGACCGTGGTGGCCACTGCCGACCGCCCGGCGATCGATGAGCCAAAAGGGTTCGTGTTTGGCCGGGTGCCGACGCGTGATCTGGCGCTGATGACGCGGCAGTTCGGCGTGCTTCTCCAGGCGGGCATGCCGCTGGTCGAAGCGTTGACGGCGCTCCTCGAGCAGACGCCCCGGCCCCGCCTGAAAAAGGCCATCTACGACATCCGTGACAAAGTCAAGAGCGGCAGCACGCTGGCCGACGCGCTGGCCCGGCACCCGCGGATCTTCTCGCAGCTTTACAGCAACATGGTCCGTGCGGGCGAATCGGGCGGCGCGCTCGAACAGGTTCTGCAACGGCTGGCGGAAATCGAGGAGCACCAGGCCAAGCTCAAGGCGCAGATAAAATCGGCGATTGCCTACCCGGCGTTCATGGGGGTGGTTGCATTCGGGATCGTGTCGTTTCTAATGCTGGTGATCGTGCCGCGCATCACACAGATTTTTGAAAAGCAGAAGCAGGAACTGCCGACAATCACGAAAGTAATGGTGAGCATCAGCCACATTGTCGGTAGTTACTGGTGGCTCATGATTGGCGTGATCGTGGCCCTGTTCTTCCTGTGGCGGCTGTGGGTGGGGACGGATCGCGGCCGGATGAAATGGGACCGGATCCGGCTCAAGCTGCCCGTGTACGGGTCGCTGCTGATCAAGCTGATCAGCGCCCGGTTCGCCCGGACGCTCGGCACCATGCTCGAAAGCGGGCTGACGATGATGAACTCGCTCGACGTGGTCAAGACCGTGATCGGCAACAAGCCCATCGAGGAAAGCATGGCAGACGTCAAGGCGGGCGTGCGGCGCGGAAGAGATCTCGCCCAGCCGTTGCGGGACACAGGCTTTTTCCCGCCGATGCTGATTCACATGATTGAGCTTGGCCAGCGCAGCGGCCAGATAGAAAACATGCTGCTGCGCGTGGCGGATACGTACGACGACGATGTCCGCCTCGCTACGGAAGCGATGGTGGGCCTGCTCGAGCCGATCATTATTATTTTTATGGGCGTGGTGGTTGGATTTTTGGTGTTGGCAATCCTGCTGCCCATTCTGAGCATGAGCCAGAACATTTAATATAAAAAGGAGCGCCGGATGACAGACAATAACAACAGAAAGAGCCGACGGAACGCGGGCTTTACGCTGGTTGAGCTGATGGTGGTGATCGCCATTATCGCCATACTGGCGACCATCGTCGGTTTCAACGTGTTCACGGCGATGGACGAAGCGTCGGTCACGCAGGCCCAGTCGCAGATCAAGAATTTCAAGACGGCGCTCACGGCGTACCGGCTCAAATTCAACCGGTTCCCGTCAAGCGCCGAAGGACTGGAAGCCCTGATCACCAACGAAAAAGGGATCAATTTCCTGGAGGGCAAAGAAATTCCCAAAGACCCGTGGGGCAACTCCTATGTCTACACCTCCGAGAGAAGCCGGGAGTTCAAGATTGTTTCGTACGGCGCGGACGGGCGGCCCGGCGGCGCCGACATCGAGGCCGACATCACCAGCGATCTCGAAGGCCCGAAGTAGCTTCTGCGGCTGACCGGACACGAAGAATATCACGCCCATGCCTGAGCACGCCTTAGAGATCTACCATGCCCCGGGGAAGACAGGCGCGCATGCCTGCCGTTTCGGGATCGGGGGATTCACGTTGCTCGAGATGGTGGTGGTCACGGCGCTGATCGGGATCGTGATGGCGGTTGCGCTGCCGCAGCTCATGCCGGCGATCGTATTAAGCAGGGGAGAGGGCGCGGCGCGCCACCTGGCCGGGTTTGGGCGCACGGCGATGACGCAAGCCAGCCTGATGCGGGAGAACATCACGGTCAAGTTCAACCTGGACGAGCAGACCTACTGGGCGGAGCGCCTGGTGCGTGAGGATGAGGAGGAGTTTTTCAAAGATCAAGAAGAGGGCAAAGAAGGCGGCAAGGACCAGAAATCCGGCAAAGACAAGACGGGCTTTATGGACCTGATGGGCAGTTCTGGCCTGCGCCAGAGCCAGTTTGGCAGTACGATGGGCAATTCAGACGACCCCGCCGCCGCTGAAGCCGAAGCCGCCAGGATGATGCGCGATCGGTTCGAACGGTATATCCGGATGCAGACCGAGGCCCGAGCAAGGAAACTCGATAAAGGCAGCCTGTTTGAAGACATGGGGCCCCTGTTCGAGAAGAAGTTCGACCTCGAAGACACCGAGAGCTACGTCGAGGAAATCAAAGAGCCGCTGCTGATGCGGACGGCGCTTCCGCGGGGCGTGGAGATCGAACTGGTGCGGGTTGGTTCCACCGACTACGGGTCCGGCGACGTGGAAATCGAGCTGTCGTCGCTGGGCCTTTTCGAGCCGATCCTCTTTCACGTCAAGAGCGAAGACGAGGATTATTTCACCGTTGTCTGGGATCCGCTCACCGGCACCGTCCGGTTCGAGCGCGGCAAGAAAGACGAAGAAGACATGAGGGGGTCCCAATGAGCCGCCGCACCGGAAAACAGGGATTTACGCTCATCGAAGTCATGGTGGCGGTGGCTATTCTTGGTTCGAGCTTGCTCATCCTGCTGGAAACGCACTATGCAGCCCTGAAGCTTTTTAACCAGGCGCGCGAAGAAACCCTCATGCAACAGTTCCTGGAACGGGTGATCGGGGAGGCCGAGGTGGAAGTGCTGGCGGGCAACCTGACGGGTTCGGGCGACTTTGGCAAGCGGTATCCCGAATATACCTATACGTTTGAGGCCGTGCCCACGGGCGAAGACGAAATGATACCGCTCTACGACGTCACCGTTACCGTGGACGGCCCGACGGATTCGCGCTCGATGGTAATGTTTGTATTCAGCGTGGAGCCTTTCCAATGAGAATTGCCACCCGCACCCGCGCCGGGTTCACGCTGCTTGAAGTAATGGTGGCTATATCCATCCTCATCATTATCACGTCGATTGTCTACGCCAGCCTGTCATCGGTGGTCACGGCCACTGAGATTGCCCGCGTCAGCGCCGAGGAGATGCGGATGCGGCAATTCCTCGCTCGCAGTTTCCAGACCAACCTTTCGACGATAGTCGCCGATCCCATTTACGAAGACGAACGGTACGTTCTGATTGGCATCAGCGAGAAAGGCTCCCGTGGCGCCATGGACTCGCTCGAGTTTGCGAGTTCCGCGCCCGTCATTGGGGGCGCGTCGCCGCCCGGCGCGATCAAGCGCGTCTATTACGGGGCCGTTGCCAACAGCCCGGGCGCGGGAGGCGGCGGCTTTTTCGGCGACGACGAGCAGAGCCAGACGGTGGGTGCGATGAAGCTGGAGTCGAGCGAGCAGATGATGCTGGATCCGGCGGTAGCCGAGGAATACGGCACGGATTTGTTTGAGGATGGGGGCGGACGTACGGACCGGTTGTCCGGTGATTCGGGGTTTGGCAGTTCTTCCTCGCGGGGTTTTTCAGGCCGGTCGGGCCGGAGCTTTGGCGACAGGAGTTTTTCAGACAGCCGGGGTTCGGCGCGGGAAAGCGACAGGAAATCCAGCAGCAGCCGCTCGAATAAGTCGACGCGGACACCATCCCTGCTCGAAACCGAGAGCGAGCAGGCCCCCGGCTGGAACGTTCCGGCGGACCAGTTTGACGTGTCGTTTTTCGACGGATACGAGTGGGTTGAAGACTGGGACTCGATCGAGTTTGGGCGGATGCCGTGGGCGGTCAGAATCCGGTTCAACTACGCCCGCTCCGAGGACGAGTATGACGCGGACCAACAGGCCGGCATCGACCAGGACAAAGACTTTGATTTTGAAACCGTCATCTCGATTCCCATTGGTGCGGGGCTCATTCCGGAAGAAGAAAAGATGAATGGCGCCGCCGGAGCCAGGCAAACCAGCCGCGGAAACCTTTTCGGCAACAGCGCCCGCGACCAGCAGCGCAGGTCGAACCAATCGGGAAAAGACGAGAAGCCGGGGCGGTCGGATCGGTCGGATCGCGGCAGCACCTCGGGGTTTGGCCGGTCCCGGTCGGGGTCGCGGGGAGGGAGTCTTTTTGGCAACTAGTGCGCTCAACAGACGCAACGACGAAGGCGTAGCACTGATCCTGGTGCTGATGCTGGTTGTTTTGTTGAGCGCCATCGTCTTTGAATACGCGTATGAGACGCAGGTGGAGGCGTCGCTGGCGGCCAATGGGCGCGGCGACATGGAGGCCTACGTTGCCGCCAAGTCGGCGGTCGCCGTCGGGATGGGCCTGTTGCTGGGCGATCAGATGCAGGATGTTTACGGCGAATACGCGCAAGGCGGCGGCCAGACCCGCGTGACCAATCCCGCGAGCAACCGGAATCAGGCTAATCGACAAAACCTGCAAAACCAACAGGCGGGTTTTGGCGAGTATGACTGCAAATGGACGGACACGTGGGGGCAGCCGATTGCCCAGCAAATCAACAACGCCACGATGCATTGCAACATCGAAGACGAGTGCGGCAAGCTGAACCTGAACGTATTTTCGGATTTCTCGGCGGAGCGTGAAGCGATGGAAAACGCCGATATGAACAAGCAGGGCAACCCGGTAAACCCGACCAGCTCCGTTAACCCGGCCAATCCGAATAATCCGAACCAGCAGGGCGCACCGGTCCAGGCGCGGATGGAGGCGCTCGAGACGGTGCTGAGAAACCTGTTCGACCAGATGGAGGTGGAGCCGAATCCGACGGATGCGGTCCTGGACTGGCTCGATGTTGACGACGAGCCGCGGCCGGAGGGGGCCGAGTCCGATTTTTATGAATCGCTCGAAACCCCTTATGCGTGCAAGAACGGGCCGATGGAGTCGATTGAAGAATTGCTGCTTATTGCGGGCATCACGCCGGAGATCTATTTCGATCTCAACCGGGATCCGGAGGAAACGCAGGAACTCCGCCAGCAGGAAGATGAGCTTTACCCGGTATCGTCGCTGCCCGATCTGCTCACCGCGTGCGGCAGCATCGAAGGCAAGATCAACGTCAACACGGCGCGGCCGGAACTGCTCATGGCGCTGTTCCAAGACCCGGCGGCCGTCGATACCATCCTGGCCGCGCAGCAGCAGACACCCTTCCAGGACGTCCAGGATCTCGGAACGAGCGTGAGCATGCCCAAAGAATTCAACGACCTGCTTGACGTGAAGAGCAACGTGTTCCGCATCCAGGGCGACGGGTTCGTGGACGACGTGATGGTGCGCGTGGAAGCGTACGTAGTCCGGCCCGATGCGTATAGCGAGATTCCGATGCCGTTCCGCATATTGAGCTGGCGTGTGATACGATAAGGTGATTAACCGCAGGGAGATAGAGAACCGATGCCTGTAACGGCGAGAGTGGCGGCCATTGAATTTGAAGGCGACGACGTGCGGCTGGCGGTGGTCAAGACCGGGCTGAAACGGCCGCGCGTGCTCGAGGTTCATACGGTCCGGGCCCAGTACGAGGATCCCCAGCAGCGCCAGGAAGCGATGGTTCAGGCCGTCAAAGGGCTTGTTGAAGGCCTGAAAGTCCGGCCGACGGTATATGTCCTGTGTCTATCGAGTGCGAACAGCATCGTGCGCACGATCACGATCCCGTTTCGCGGCGCGCGCCGCGTCACGCCTGCGGTCACGTTCGAGCTTGAGCGGTACCTTGCGATTCCGATCGAGGAACTCGTGGTCGACCACATGCCGATACTCGAGTTCGACGGCCAGACGGAGGTGCTGGCGGTGGGTGTGCGCAGGAACATCCTCCAGGAGCAGATCGACATCCTCGACGCGGCCGGCATAGACCCGGAAGGCGCTGACATCGATGCGATCGGCCTCACCAGCCTCTGGAAGAGGGTCCGTCAGGTCAAAGGGCTGCATGCCCTCCTGTACCTCCACAACAAGATGGCGGTTTTTGCCATTGTTTACAACAAGTCGCTGGCGTACTTCCGCCACCTCCCGATTGGCGCCGAACAGTTTGCCGAGAACCTGGATGATGCCATCCAGGAGGTCAAGAACTCGATGCGTGCGTTTCATTCGGGGTGGAAAACCGACGGAGAAATCGCGGCGCTCGATGTGGTTGGCCTGCCGGCGCAGCACGAAGAGGCCCTGGCGGCGCAATTCGAGATTCCAGTGACGTTTCAGGACCCGCTGGCAGCGATTCCCGCGCCCAAAAACGTCGACAAGCGGCTGTGCGCGGGGCTTATCGGGGTAGCGGCGGGTGCGGCGGGCGCGGCGTTCAGCCTGCACCTGCGGAAAGACGAACTTGCCCACAAGAACCTGTTTCCGGCGCTGGTCCCGTACATCATGCTGACGTCGTGCATTGCGCTGGTGCTGCTGGTGGGCTTCGCCTGGTTCTACCACCACGCTGGGATCGTCAACGCGGGGAAGGCGGCGCAGCTCGAGCAGCAGATCGGTTCCGTCGAGGCCGAAGTCAAATCGCTCGAAACACAGGGAATCAACGTGCCTGCCGGCATGTTTGCCGACCCGACCGTTTTGGACGTGCTCATGGAGATTGCCCTCAATCTGCCCAGCCAGGTCGTCGATGTCACCGACGTCAAGATAGAGCCGCCCAACGCGGCCGCACCATGGATCATTGTTGTGGGCGAAGTCAAAGATGACAACGCGTTCAAGGCGGCGGTCGAGAAAATCAAGCAGTCGCCCGTGTTCAAGACCGAGGAACCCGAATTGAGGCTGGTCGAGGGAAGAAGCACGTTCAGGCTTGTCCTGCAGCGGCCAAACGCCGGCTCGGAAAGCGGCGAAGAGACAAGGAGTTGACGTGAACGAACAGGAACCCCGGAAACAAGACCGGCTCAGCATCATTTTTACGGCGACGGCGGTTGCGCTGGTGGTATTCATGCTGGTGTTTATCCCGATAAACCCGCTGAGGAAGTACAAGCGGTCGGTCTTGAACCTTGAGAGCACAGGGCAGGAACTCGATTCCGCCGTCATGTTGCGCGATGCCCACCTCGAACGACTGCGCAACCAGGAAATCCTCATGAAACGACTCAACGAGCGCCGGCCGAACTTCGACCTGTGGTCATTTGTCAACTCCGTCTTAGCCGAGGAAAGCCTCAGGGAACGCGCAAATCTCAGGAAAATTGCCGCAAAGTTCGACAAGTCCGGCGACGTGTCCGACCAAGTGACCATGGTGGAACTGGGCCTTACCGGGGTCACTCTTAAGGAACTTACAAACACCCTCCATAAAGTCTATTCGAGCAACAACTTGGTCGTCGTATACCGAATGCTCCTGCGGCCGGAGAACAACAACAAAGGGCTCGAATGCGAGATCACCCTCTTGTCGCCCAACTCCGGGGCCGTCGCCTCCTGACATCCGGGCGAGCGCGACTTCACTTTGCCGCAATCAGGTCCCACTTGATTTTTTATTCCAATTGCGCAAGAATGGTGGCAGAGAAAACTCTGCTTTTCGAGATTTTATCCGGGTGACAAAGATTGGGCTGTGGGGACGTAAATTATTGACAGCCAGCCGCGTAAACCCAGTAACGCCAATAAACATTAACAGTATTATCATTGACATTTTGCCCTTCGCTCTGGTACTATTCTACTGGGCAAATTGAGGCTCACTTCCATGGCTACTCAAGGTTATTCGCTCTTCGGCCAGCGCCTGGTGGAGCGCGGCGTCATTTCGCAGCAGCAACTCGCCGAAGCCATTCAAAAACAACAGACTACGATGAGCAACCGCAAGCTTGGGGAGATCCTTGTCCGGCTTGGTCACATCAGCAAGAACCACATTACCGAAGGTTTGGCGGACCAGCTTGGTATCCCGATCATCAAGCTTTCGGACTACGAGATTCCGGAACGGATCCGGAACGCGGTTCCCGGCACCGTCGCCACCGTATATCGGGTTATTCCGTTCCGGGAAGATGACAATACGCTAGTTTTGGCGACAGCCGACCCGACCAAGATCGATCAGATAGACGATCTCCAGCGGCTTTTGGATCGGCCGATCTCGACCGTGCTGGCGTCGCCCGAAGACATTGCCAAGGCGTTGGCAAAATATTACGGTCTTTCGGAGACGACGGTAGAAACGATGCTTTCGACGGTAAGCAGCGCCAGCACGATGAGCACGCTGAGCACAATGTCGAGCCTGAGTTCGATGGGTTCCTCGGCCGTGAGCAGCCTCAGTTCGATGAGCGGCAGCGAACTGAGCGTAAACAGCATCAGCGTCGACAACATTGATTTTGACGGCGACACCAGTGTGGGCACGCCGACCGGCGAGGAAGAAGAAGACAACAGCCCCATAGTGCGGTACGTGCACAACCTTATCCTGGACGCGTTCCGGCTGCGCGCATCCGACATTCACGTCGAGCCGGGCAAGTCGGACGTGAAAGTCCGGTACCGGATTGACGGCGTGCTGCACGAGATGCCGGTGCCGCCCAAGCGGGCGCAGTCGGCCATTATTTCGCGTCTCAAGATTCTGGCGGGTATGGACATATCGGAGCGGCGGGTTCCCCAGGACGGGCGGATCAAGCTCAACATGGGCGGCAAGATGGTCGACCTGCGCGTCAGCGCGCTGCCCGCGACGTTTGGCGAGAGCGTGGTGATGCGTATCCTGGACAAGAGCGGGCTGCTGCTGGGGCTGGGCCAGCTTGGCTTTTCTCCAAAAGATCAGCTGGCGTGGGAACAACTGCTCGAACAGGCTACGGGCGTGGTGCTGGTGACAGGCCCGACGGGCTCGGGCAAGACCACCACGCTTTACGCCTCGCTTAACAACCTGAACCAGCCCGACGTAAAACTCATCACGGTCGAAGACCCGGTCGAATACCAGCTCGAAGGCATCAACCAGGTTCAGATCCAGCACGACATCGGCTGGAACTTCGCGCGGGCGCTCCGCGCCATTTTCCGTCAGGACCCGGACATCGTGATGGTCGGCGAAATCCGCGACCTGGAAACCGCCGAGATCGCGATCAAGGCGGCCCTTACGGGTCACCTGGTGTTTTCCACGCTTCACACGAACGATTCGGCCAGCGCGTTCCCGCGCTTGATCGATATCGGGATAAAACCGTTCCTGGTGGCGGCGGGCATCCGGGCCATCCTGGCACAGCGGCTGGTGCGAACGATTTGCACTTCGTGCAAAGAACCTTACAAGCCGCCCGAGGAAGAATTTGAGCTGCTGGGTCTCCACGTGGACCGGTCAAAAGTCGAGCTATTTCACGGTGTGGGATGTGACAACTGCAACCACACGGGGTATTCGGGCCGCCTGGGCGCGTACGAGTTGCTGACCTCGAACGACAACCTGCGCCACATGGTGATGGCGGGCGAATCGGCGGCGGTTCTCAGAAGGCAAGCCCGGCGCGACGGGATGACGACGATGCGCGAAGACGCCTGGGAAAAAGCCCTCAAGGGCGTCACGACCATCGAGGAAGTGAACCGCAAAACACGCGCGGACGACCCGCTCGAACGACACGAATAATCGAGAGAGATGACGATTCATGGCATATGAAATGGTGAGCCTGCTGCGAATGCTGATTGACCGGGACGGTTCCGACCTTCACCTGGCCGTCGATAACCCACCCATCGGCCGGGTCCACGGGCACTTGCAGTTTTTCGGAGACAAAGTGCTCACCGCCGAAGACACCGAACGCCTCATGAAAAGCATTGCGTCGGTCGACAACCAGCAGGAACTCCAGGAAGTGGGCGGGTCGGACTTTGGGTTTGCGTTCGAAGACGTTGCGCGGTTCCGCGTGTCGATTTTCAAGCAGCGCGGGTATGTTGGGCTGGTGCTCCGGCTTATTCCCAGGCATATCTTCACGTTCGATGAAATCGGCCTGCCCGAAACCCTGAAAGAGGTCATCACCCAGCCACGCGGCCTCTGCTTGGTTACCGGGCCCACCGGCTGTGGCAAAACCACGTCGCTTGCCACCATGCTCGACTGGATCAATGCCAACTTCGACCACCACATCATCACCATTGAAGACCCCATCGAATATTATCACTACCATAAAAAGAGCATTGTCACCCAGCGCGAAGTCGGTGTCGATGTACCCACGTTCTCCGAGGCTATCCGCCGCTCGCTGCGTCAAGACCCCGACGTGATTCTGGTCGGCGAAATGCGCGACCTCGACACCATCGAGTCCGCCGTGACCGCGGCCGAAACCGGCCACTTGGTGTTTGGCACCCTGCATACGACCGGCGCCGTCCGTACCATCGACCGCCTGATCGACGCGTTCCCCACCAACCAGCAGGAGCAGATCCGCACGCAGCTTGCCGGTAACCTCAAGGCGGTGATTTCTCAGGCGCTGATCCCCAAGAAGAGCGGGTTTGGCCGCGTGGCGGCGTTCGAGATCATGATTTCCACGCCGGCCATCCAGAACCTTATCCGCGAGAACAAGTCGTACCGCATCACGTCCATGATCCAAACGGGCCACAAGTTCGGAATGAACCTGCTGGATGAACACCTCCTGGCGCTATATCGAAAAGGCATCATCAAATACGAAGACGCGGTCTCAAAAGCGCAGTTGGCCGAAGAATTCGCCCAGCAGGCGCAAGCGCTCGGTCTCGACACTATCCCGGATAAAAAAGGGCCGCAAGGTGTTCATTGACAACCTGTCATTGACAGGCGCATTAAGGTGGTTAGACCCGACTTATGGCCGTCACGCGTGAAAGACAGATCGGCGACATCCTGATTGAACAGGGCGTGGTAACGCCGTTGGCGCTCGATGAAGCGTTGCAGCGACAACGCCTGACGGGCGAACTGCTTGGCCGCGTCCTGGTCTCGATGGGGTTCTGCGAAGAGCAGGACGTGGTCGAGGCGCTGGGCGTCCAGGCGGGGATGGAGCGGGTCGACCTGACCAAGATCAAGATTAAGGAAGAAGTCCTTCGGCGGGTTACGGCCGACGTGGCTAAGTTTTACAACATCATCCCCGTGCGCGAGCAGGACGACAAGCTGGTGGTGGCCATGGCCGACCCGCTCAACATGAGCACGCTGGACGACCTTCGCCAGATCCTGAGCTGCGAGGTTATGGGCGCCATCAGCAACCACCAGGACGTGCACGCGGCGATCAACGTCAACTACACCGTCGAAACCGAGTCGCTCCACCAGACGCTCAACGAACTGGTCGAGCGCGTCGGCAATTCCGAACTGACCCTCGAAGAGATGGGCGTCCAGGAAATTGTTGGCGACGTCGACAACCTGATCGCGCTCACCCAGGAACCCCAGATCATCAAGATCGTCAACCTGGTATTCCTTGAAGCGGTCCAGAAGCGCGCTTCGGACATTCACTTTGAAATCTACGAAGGCATGTTCCGGATCCGGATCCGCATCGACAGCGTGCTACACGAAATTGTCAGCCCGCCCAAGGCGCTGGCGCTGGCGCTGGTGTCGCGCGTCAAAGTCATGTGCAACATGGACATTGGCGAGCGGCGCCTTCCCCAGGACGCGCGGATCGAGTTGAAGATCGGCGACAGCGAGATCGACGTCCGCGTGGCGACGCTGCCGACGTTGTTCGGCGAGTGCGTGGTGATGCGTATCCTGGATCGGACCGCCGTGAAAATCGACCTCAACATCCTCGGGTTAAGCCCGCTGTGCCTCAAGCTGCTCCGCAGGACCATTGGCAAACCCAACGGCATCTTCCTGGTGACGGGCCCCACAGGTTCGGGAAAAACCACGACGCTGTACGCGTGCCTGAACGAGTTGAACTCGCCCGAGGTCAAGATCATCACCACGGAAGACCCGGTCGAATTACAGATCGAGCGGATCATCCAGGTACAGGTGCGCGAGGAAATCGGGCTGACGTTTGCGGCCTGCCTCCGGTCGATTCTGCGCCAGGACCCGGACATTGTGATGGTTGGTGAAATCCGTGACCTCGAGACGGCCCAGATCGCCATTGAAGCCTCGCTGACAGGCCACCTCGTGCTCAGCACGCTTCACACCAACAGCGCGCCGGAAACCATCACGCGCCTGCTCGATATGGACGTCGAGCCGTTCCTGATCGTGGCGTCGCTCGATGCGATTCTGGCGCAGCGGCTGGTGCGGGTGCTTTGCCGCCACTGCCGCGAGCAGTACACCCCCCCCATCGAGGAACGGGAGAAACTGGGCCTGCCGGATTCGTGGATGCGCGACCCAAACCTCAAGTTCTTCCGGCCCGGCCCGAAAGGGTGCGCGGCCTGCGACTATATCGGGTATATGGGCCGGACGGGCCTTTACGAGTACCTTGGCGTCAATGAAGACGTGTGCGACATGATCCTCAACAGGGCGATGTCGTTCGAAATCCGCAAGTACGCCCGGAAAAGCCTGGGAATGCGCACGCTGCGGGAAGAAGGCATCATCAAGTGCGTGCAAGGGATCACGAGCGTCGAGGAAGTGGTACATGGCACAGACAAGTTCGATGATTAGAATCTTTATTCGCAACATTTTCGCACAAAACACAGATGTTGATTCAACGTCGCGAACAAAGATTCTGAATGCGGCTTCTTAGCCGCCCTGGGAGCTGAAACATGGCCAAGTTCGCCTATAAGGCCCTGAACAAGGACGGCAAGGAAGTGTTCGGCGTCCTCGCGGCCGAATCGCAGGCCCTGGCCATCAATGACGTGCGCAGCCTCGGCCTCTACCCCACCAAAGTGCGCGAAGCCCGGAAAAGCGACGAGCGCAAGGCCCGAAAAGAAAAAGGCGGCATCAGCGAGTTTTACATGGGCGGCGTCAAGACCAAGCAGATCGTCATTATGACGCGCCAGCTCGCCACCCTGATCGACGCGGGCCTCCCGCTTCTGCGAAGCCTCAACGTGCTTATCGCCCAACTCAAACCCTGCAAAATGCGCGACATCCTGCGCGAGATCGCCGAAGATATCAAGGCGGGCTCAACGTTTTCCGACGGGCTTGCAAAGCACCCCAAGGTGTTTGACCGGCTGTTTGTGAACATGGTTCGCGCGGGCGAGGTCGGCGGTTTGCTCGAGACGGTGCTCAACCGCCTGGCCATGTTCATGGAACGGCGGCAGGCTTTGAAACGGCGGGTGCGCGGCGCGCTGATCTACCCGATCGCGGTTGTCGTGATCGCCACGGGCATCGTGTCGTTCCTGCTGACTAGGGTGGTGCCGGTGTTCGCCGAAATCTTCGACCAATTCGACAAAGGGCTGCCCGCGCCAACGCAGTTCCTGGTGGACGCGGGCGATTTCATGCAATACCGGTGGTGGCTGCTGCTGTGTATCCTGAGCGGCACCGCCATCACGATCAAGCTGCTGGGCAAGAGCCACACGGTCAAAAGGGTCATGGACCGCGTGGTATTGCGCCTGCCCCTGATCGGCGACCTCGTGATCAAGGTGGCCGTGGCACGGTTTGCCCGCACGCTCGGCACGCTGATCACGTCCGGCGTGCCCATCCTCAACGCGCTCAAGATCACCAAGGAAACTATCGGCAACGAAGTCGTCCAGAACGCCATCCAGAAAGTACACGACAGCATCAAGGAAGGCGACACCATCGCCGACCCGCTCGACCAGGCCAAGGTGTTTCCGGCGATGGTGGTCAACATGATCGACGTGGGCGAGGAAACCGGCAGCCTCGATTCGATGCTCATGAAGGTGGCCGACATCTACGACGCGGAAGTCGAGGCGGCCGTGGACGCCATGCTGGCCCTCCTCGAACCCATCATCATCGTCGTGCTCGGCGGCATCATCGGGTTTATTGTGGTCGCCCTGTATTTGCCCATTTTCTCACTCGGCGACGCCATCAGCGGTTCATAGGGTAATATGTATATGGAAAGGGTTGGCCGGATGTCTTCGAAACGGACAAAGCTGCAACACACAGGCGCCGGCAATTGGGCGCCCACAGGCGCCCGTACTCGGGCGACCACAGGCGCCCGTACTCGGGCGACCGTATGGGGAGGAGTGAACATGAACCGCTCAAAAGGTTTTACGCTGGTTGAACTGCTGGTCGTGATTGCGATTATCACGATCCTGGCAGCCATTGTCGTGCCGCGCGTCACCGACGCCATCGGCCGCGCCAGAATGGCCCGCGCCGCCTCCGAAATCAGAGGCGCCGAGCTTGCCATCACCAAAATGCTCGCCGACGTCGACAAACAGGGCATCGACAAGTTCTTTGAACTGCTTCCAGATAAAACGTCAGCGCTCGCTACCTACGTGGAAAATGCGGCTACGGCCGGCCCCGACACCGCAGAGAAGATCTACTCGAACATCTTTTACGAGTTGCTGCGCCGTGGAAAAAACGCCGATTTTGACTTTACGTTGGACCATATAAGTCCCGTTCTCACGCTGGCTCCCGCCGTCCAGCGCAAGCTGGGTTCGAGCTACATGGACATCCCGATGGACCCATGGGGAACGCATCCCTACTTCTTCTTTGCAGGTCCATTGACAACCAACAGAATGTACATGGACCGGAATAACGTGAATACTCCAAGTCCCTTCCGCTGCTACCGCGGCCCTGATTATGTTTACGACCAAAACGCGAAAGTCCTGGCCGACAGCGAGATGCGGGGCAATCCCAGGGCTGACAATGGCCCCGGGTATCCCAGCGCGAAAGATCTGGCCGTGTACATCTGGTCGTATGGCGGCGACGAATTCTCCAACCAGGCCGAAGGCGGCGGCGACGACATCAACAACTGGGACAGCGCCTCGGGCTGGTCGGCGTTGTATTGAGCCGCGGGCGTCGGCAACACGCACAGTTTTTTTTGGAGATCGGCTCGTGGGCGCTAAGCTCGACATAGGGCGTGCCGGCGGCTTGACGATGGTGGAGTTGGTCGTCGTGGTGGCCATTATCGCCATCATGGCGGGGATCGCGATACCGTCGATGGCCCGGATGGGTCTGCTCTGGAGAAACGACCTCCAGGCCAGCGCCCGCGAGCTCTACACACTGCTCCGCGCCGCACGCATCTACGCCAGCACCTACAACGTCGAAACCGCCGTCGTTTACAGTACCTACAACCCCGAGGGCAACACCCCCAACAACCTACGGGCCGCGGCCCTGATGTATCAGCACCCGACGCTGACAGTTGGTGGTGAAAGTCGCCAGCTCCTGTTCGTGCCAGTCGCCAGCAGAGACGAAGGCCAGTTGCGCCCCCTTCCCGGCAATACAGGCCTTGAATCTGAGATGTTTCCACAAGACAAGCCGGGCTTCGAAAAGGTCAAGGTGCTCTTTACCAACTCGACCACGTACCCGGAATGGCTGGCGAGCCCGGATGAACAGGGTGATTATTACGCCAACGTGTTTGAGCCGTCGGGCCGGCTGCGCAACGGCGAACGGGAGCTGTACAGGCTTCACGTCTGCTATACGGCCGATGCCGGTATCGACGAGCGGCTTGTTGATCCCGAATTGGGAGAGAATGGCTATAACCTCCGCACGATCAACATCAACATTTACCGCGCCACGGGGCGTGTTGAGATAGCAAGTGACTAGAGGTACTACTATGAAAAACAAATCGTATTCGCGAAACAGCGGGTTTACGCTGCTCGAGGTGCTGGTGGCGGTGGGCATCCTCGGGGTCGGCATCATGGCCGTGATGGGCCTGTTCCCGCAGAGCCTGCGCGCGGCCCGTGCCGCCGCCGAACGAAACGCCGCCGCGACTGTCGCAGGCTCCGAACTGAGCCGGCTGCGCGCGCTCGACAACATCTCCGAGATGCGCGCGTGGATCAACAAAAACACCATGGCCGCCGTGGATGAGGCCGCAGCGGCCTACGCCATCTACGACGCCTGCGGCGCCAGCGTCACCCGGCTACCGGGCACCCAGGACGTGTTCCGCGTGACGTACCGCGTCAAAATGACCGACGGCCGGTACGAATCGTTCGTCACCTACGTCACCGAGCACTGAACATGCAGAGATTGCGGATTGCGGATTGCGGATTGCGGATTGACGGAAGTCCGTGTGGGCATGAGGCCCAGGCCACAGCGCCCAATCCGCAAGCCGCTAATTACAAAGGACAAATTACAAAGGACAAATTGAAGATTAGAAATCCCCAATCGGCAATCGGCAATCGGCAATCGGCAATTCATCCTTCATCCTTCAGCAATTCAGCAGTTCCGCGTTCCGCGTTCCGCATTCCACGTTCCGCGTTCCGCATTCCACGTTCCGCGTTCCGCATTCCGCGTTCCGCGTTCCGCATTCCGCGTTCCGCGTTCCGCATTCCGCGTTGCGCAATTCCGCGTTTCGCTCATGCCCTGAAAGGGCAAGACATGTCAGCCCAGGGCAACGCCCTGGGTAACCGGACGGCGCGAGACGCACGCCCTGAAGGGGCATCACAGATCCCGCACCAAAAGCGGCAGCAAGCGGCCGCACTCCATACGGCCCCGGGCTTTACGCTCGCCGAGATGCTGGTGGCGGTTGCCGTGCTGATGGTGCTGATGGCGGGATTCACGATGCTGTTCACGGGCAGCGTGCGGACGGTTCGCAGCTCGCTACAGCAGACCGACGCGTTCGACCGGGCCGGCGGCGCACTCTCCTCGATCAAAGCCGATCTCCTCACCAGCTTCAACGGCCGCGACGCCGGAAACAAGTTCTCCTTCTACGGCACGCCCATCGGCATGACGTTTGTCGGCCTCGTCAAAAACCGTAGCGAGTACGCCGGCTACGACAACACCGCCACACCCATGCAAAACACCGACCTCCGCCTCGCCCGGGTCACGTACGTCCTGCATCACGGCGGGTCATACGAGTATTTCCCCGCCGCGATGGATGGGGCAGACGCTTTCAGCCACCGGCTGCTGCGTTATGTCGAAATGAACGCGGCGGACCTCGATACGTTTCCCGTGCAGTGGGACACAACCATGGCTTCCGAAACCGATACAATTATGGGCGTAATTGACGGCGAATTGCTCGAATACCTCCTCGCGCATCCCGATCAGGACACGCCCGAGTTTGCAGACTCGTATCGGCGCGCCAAGAAATGCGAGTTCTGGATTCGGATGCTGGCGGGCGGCGACGATCAGGTCCCGAACGCCTGGTCAAGCCCGGCAACCTATTTAGGCCGCGGCATCGACGACCTTCCACAAGACGGTTCGGCCTATCTCCAATTCGTCCTCACCGACAGCGTTGTGACCACTGTGCCGCCGTTCGATATCCCCGAGTATCCGGTGCCGGGTTACCGCACCTACCCGTTCAGCGGCCTCGCACTTTTTGATTACGACTATGCGAGGCCCCAGGAGAACCCGCTGTCGTCCAACATTTGGTGGAACGACCCGCGGAGCATTAATTGCTGGGGCGGGAATTCGTTTTGCTCCGACACCTCGCTGCCCGAGATTGTGTCGGTCAGCATGTGGCTGATGTTCAAGGCGCCCTACCCGAGCGCGCCCGACTTCCAGAAGCTGTTCACCATGCAGGTCAATCTGCCCGCCGCATACACCCGCCAGGCGGTCATTGAGGGTCGTGTTTACCAACCGGACAACAATGACCAAGGCGTGAGCGGCGTGCCAATGAACGTTTGGCCGGACCCGGGCGTCGAGGTAACAACTGATGTCACGGGCTACTACTCCGTGGCGGTGTCCAGCGGCTGGTCAGGCAGCATTACGGTTCCCCTCGAGCCGGTTGACGACGACTGCGCCGATTGCGTCAAAACGCGATCCTATACCAACGTGACCACCCAGATAAAAGATCAAAACTATGCCGTCGAGTAATTACAAATTACAAAGTACAAATTACAAATTGACCACCAGGCGGCGGGAATTCGCAATCGGCAATCCGCAATCCGCAATCAGAAAATCGTCAATCGGCCGTTCCGGCGCGGCCTTGGTGATCGCGCTGTTTATCATGTTTATCCTGTTCGCGATCGCGCTGACCTTCTTTACGGTAAGCCGGATCCAGTTTCAAACCGCCACAAACGTCGGCAACACCGTCCGGGCCGAACTACTCAGCGAAGCCGCCACCTCCCTCGCGATCAACATGCTCAAAAAAGACGCCATCGAGCACCCAAACGTCACCTCGACCGACCACGCATGGACCACCTATTTCAACGGCCTGTGGGCGGCCGAAAAAGACTGGATGAGACCGCCGTGGCAACCCAATGTCGCCAACGGTGGCATCCCAAGCGTCTTCTACGATAACTACACCTATGTGGACCCGCGCTCCGGCCAAATCTACTATGCCCCCGGCGTTAGTGATGGTGCCGGCGAACTCATGAAGCACCTCTACGTCCCCAGGTTCGAACGCCCCAAGACCGGGAACCTGACCGGGTTCATCGACAATCCCGAAACCGACTACGACCGGCTCGCGAACCGGTTCGTGTTCGACCCGGCATTCGAACCCCTCACGTACGCCCAGCGAGTCGGTATCTACTGCGATGTCGACAACGACGGGGACGGGAAGAACGACTCGATCTGGGTCCCGCTGGCACAGGACTACCTGTTCCAGAAAGACGAAGGGGTTTTTGGTCCGGCGGATGTGGACTTCAACCTGGACGGCAAGGCGGGCGAAGATCGGGCCGCGATCCTGTTTTATCCGGGCACGTACGAGCCGCGCAACGGGGTCGACGCCTGGTATCTGACCGCGCCCATCGATGTGCCGGATTTCAGCTACCCGGAACCGAGATTCAAGCCGCTTGATCTGTACAACCTGAGTATCCCGCGGCTGCCTGCCTCTGTTACGTGCAGCGCCACGGCGTCCGTGGCGGACGTTGTCGGTGGGCGCTACCTGGTTGACGCGATCGACAATGATTATGACGGCATCATCAACTATCACGTCGAATACTATGCCTATACCGATCCGGCGCGCGATCAAACGCTCACGCCGGAAGATCGCAGAAGGCGCATTGTAACGTACGCCGAATTTCGGCGCCTGATTGCGCTTGGTTTCACCGAAATCAGCCAGCAGTACCTCGACCCGACTCTGGGGCTGCGCATCTGCACGACGGGTGAGCCGATGTGCGAGTTGGCGGGGCGTGCGGCGATTTTGATCCGCGACGAGGCGTCGAAGGTCAACATGAACGCGGCCGGCGCACACTACCTCGATGTGCCCTCGTTTATCGACGCCGGCATCGATCCCCTCACGCTCGCCGCGTCCAATACGGGCGCATTCACGCCGTTCTGGCGGCCGGCGTTCGCCTCCGGCGCGTCGACGGGCGAGTATCTCACCTGGGTGCTGCCGAGGCTGAGCGAGGCCCGGTCCCTGAAGTTCTGGAACCTGCTGACGGGCGCGCCAAATGGGTCGATGCGGATCGGCGACGACCTTTCCGGCATCATGCCCACCGAGTTTGTCTACGACGTCACGCTGCCGGGCTACGGGTTTGTCGACGATAACGCGAATGCGTTACTGCTGGCCATCAACGGGATCGACGACAACGGCAACGGCCTGATCGACGAAGGGAGCAACCCCGGCATCAACCTGACGCCCGACCAAATCGACGCCGCATGGGCGTATGCCAACCGGGCCGGCTGGTTCACTGCCGGCGAAACCTCACTTCTTTACGTAAACCCGGCGCAGTCCGCCACCGACATTGCGCAAGCCGTCTACGCCGTTTTTGCCAACGCCGGCATCCTCGAAGGCGTCGACGAGCCCGCCGAGTTCCAGTACAACTATCCCGTGCGCAACAAGATCGCCGAACAAATCGACAACGCGCCAATCGGCACGTTCAGCGACCGGCCGCTGCCCACCCGCGATTACCTCAAGCGGGCCGTCCTCAACGAGGAAATCGCCAGCGGCGTCGAGGGCTTGGCCAACGGCGCCATCAACCGGATGCGGCCGTTCATCACGATCGATTCCGGCGCGCGGAACAACCGCACCATCCGCGACGAAGACGGCAACATCGAAACGCTCGGGCCAAAGCTCAACTACAACCTCGCCTCCGCCGCGCAAATGGCCCGCGCATTCATCGAAGAATGGAAACTCGACGAGGCCCTCGTCTACCACGGCGAGGACGAAGACGGCAATCCCCTCAATCCCTACGTCCAGCTCGGTTACCGCTACCTCCCCGAAGACGTCAACCGCTACCTGTCCGGCGAGATGCGGCCCGACGAGCAGGAAGTGTTCCCGTTTAACGCGTTCCTCGCCGGAATGCGCATCGAGGGCGTCCAACAGACCCTGCTCGGCGCGCAAACCTGGCTGCCCGGCTCGCCCACCGCGCCCGTGTTCCCGCAAGACGCGCGCCTGCAAGCCATGCAGCTCGCCGCCAATATCGCCGACGCCGCCGACGGCGACCACGCCCGAACCGAACTCTCCACCGCCGACTTGCAACAGTTCGAATACGACCCCTGGTGGTACGCACTTCAGGTCACCGCCGGCACACCGCCCGAAGAAGCCAAACGGCCCATCTCATACACCGTTGCCGGCGCAGAAGCCATCCGTATCAACGAAATCATGGTCCGGCCCGTCCGGCGGATTGAAGCGGAAATTCTCTGGTATCCAGACACCAGTACCATGCATGATTTTTACGACCCAAACTTAATCTTTGGGACAGGCATAGGCTACCATGTCGAAAGAGCGTCCTTTGCAAATCCTGGCGTGGTTGTAGCAGGTGTGATTACCTATCAATACGGCCTGACAATCCCGGCAACCGACACGTGGGATCTCGTGGCGGATATCACACGTCTTCCGTATGGTTGCATAGGGGACAAAGCTGAGCTTGAGTCATTCAATAATAGAGTTAATGTAACGCTGGTGCCCCCCGAAGACCCTCCCGTTTCCGCAGACTTACCGAATGTCATTGAATACAGGATTGGCCCTTCATCACACCTGCCTCCCGGCAGGTACTATTTGACGATCAACACCACCGACGACTCCGGCACACCCACGGTTACGGCCGCGAACCAAATGAAGTATTTGATTAAATACGCAAGGCTCGGAGATCCTCCGGCAACGATACCGGAATGGTTGACGATAAGGCCGCAAGCGGGGAGTCTGGATAACATCACTGTCGACACAACCGGCTATTGGATAACCCAGGACCTTGTCAAGAGTGCGTTCGGACTAACACCCGCGCCGGTCGAGAGTTGGTTTTCCGATGTCTACATCAATACGGGCATAAAGCCCGAGGGATGGGTTTTCCTGGACGGGGAACACCCGGGCAATAATTTTCCAGACGGTGATCCCACAGACGACGATCCCGCAGATCCTTGGGTGCAAGGTTACTTGCGTGGTTTCCAAGGGTACACGGTCACCGTTCCGCGTTATGCGGATGCTGCAGCCGGCGAGAGTCAAGTGTATCTGCACGTCGCCATATGGATGACGGAAGCAACTCCCGATGCCAACTTCAGCATCAACTTCTTCGATTTCAGCCAGGAACCGGATCACGAGTGGGTCGAGATTGAGAATGTCAGTGGGCAGCCGATCGATCTGTCGGGCTGGCAGCTTACGGTCGGCTCTCCGGATTCCGGCGGCAACATTTCCAGCGGCGACAAAGCCGAAATGGAAGTGCCGGCAGGCACCGTAATCGATTCGATACCGCCGTACAACCGGCTGCTGCTGGCGGTCTCGGCATATAGCCCTCCGATTCCCGAAGATACGGTCCCGGAGACCACGTTCGCAGACATGTTTAACGACAACCCGTTCCTCTGGAATGGAATCGGTCAGGTAGGCACGCCGGGCTATCGTCCGGTTTTGGATCTCGATGCGGGCGACACGACGGTTCCGCTGATTCCGGCCCGGCTCGATACGGGGCCAGGACCGGATGGGCGCGGCGAGATTGACCCCACCGTTCCGCCGTCGCCGTTTGAAGCCAACGACGCTCGGATGCGGGTTGTCCAGCTCAAGGTTTCCGGACTCAACGCGAACCTCCTCCCAATCACCGACATCAAACAGTTTATGGCCGACTGGGTGTTGGGCGGCGGCGTTTTCCCGAACTATCCCGAGCATGACGGGATTGACAACGATTACGACGACCACCTTATTGGCTTGAACAATCCCCCGTTCATCATGGGCCGCGATGGCATTGACCACAACGGCGATGATGATGCGACCGGTGCGGGCGAAGGGGTGGACGAAGGCCGATTGTGGATGGACAGCCCGTTCCAGATCCATGCGGGCGCGGGTTCGTTCAACATCCTGCCGTTCGCGCTGTTGTACGACCTGATGCCCTCGTTGTATCCCGACGACTTTTTCCTGACTCCCGAATGGAAGGAATTCATCGAGCGGCGGTTCTCGCCGGGCGATAACGTGTTTGTTTCGCTCTACCAGGGGCCGCACCAGCAAAAACGCGTCGTCGACCGCATCACCTACACGGAGCGGGACGTGATCAACCGCTGCATTGACGACGATGTTCCAACAATCGACGAAAACGGGATACCATTCCGGCCATCGCTTCACGACCAATCCGGCGCGTTCACCGAGGCCTACAAAACGTTCTGGCCGGACAACACGATGGGGCTTGATTTTTACCGCTCGCTCGAGCGCAAGCATCACCCGCTGTACAACGGCGACCGGTTCGGGACTCAAAACCGCTGGCAGGCCACGGACGGCAACTATGACGATTGGGCCCACGAACCGGTTATCGACCCCGCGAAATGGCACGGTTCGCCGCTCGACCGCAATGACGCCGCGTTCAGCCTCGATGAGTACGGGTTGTTGCAGCAACTTGCGCTTGTGGACATCCGCAACACGTCGTTTGACTCGCTGGGCGACTTGTTGTCGCTCGAGTATTGTACGCTGAATAAGGGATACAACACGTACGGCGCCGTGCCGCTGTCGGCCAATACGTTGGCGAGTTTCCAGCCGGCGGATGCGACGGCGGGCAACATCCAGAGCCTGATGGAAGTGGCTGTTACGGACGCGATCTATCTGTCGCCGGGTGCAGGTTTTTTCAAGAGCGCGTATCCGGCCTCCCCGACCCCAGGGCAGTTGGCTTGCAACTACAGCGCCCCGTGCGCGGTCGTGGACCCCCAACGGGTCCTGCCGCAGGCGTGGCGGCCCTTCTACCTGTACGAGATTTATTCGGCCGCCAATTCCGAACCGCCCCCGCCCGGCCTGCCCGCCGACGGCAACTACTGGCTGTTTAACGGTCCCGGGGAACAGCGTGCCGCAGGTTTGGAAGACCCGGAGGTGCTTCGTTCCCGCTGGCCGGTTGAAAAGCGGGCGGTCTTGTTCGCATCGAGAAATCTCGACAATACAACGCTCGGCAACGCGACCGTTTACGTCGAGTGGGACGCGTCGAGCGGGTTGCAGGACGGGACCTATGACCTCTATGTGGATACCGGGCTGAAATTGCTGGATGTTTCGCCGGACGCGTTGACGGATACGGGGAAGTTCATTCAGTGCCGCGCGATGGAAAATGTGACGGAACAGTCGGCGATGAACATTACGGTCTACACGGATACCAACGGCGACGGCGCGATCACAACCATGAAGCAAGACACCAACTCGAAAGACAGCCTCGGCAGGCTGACAACGCTCCGGCCCGATAGTAGGGGATACATCTACTGCGGTTCGATCAGCGTGAACAACAACCGGCTGGCCGTCGAGGTGGAGAATGCCGTGCAGCCGCCCGCACCTGGCGTCACCACCGACACGCTCAACACGTTCGCGGGGCTGATTCTGACCCCGCGCGCGCGGACGCAGGGGCGCATCAACGTCAACACGGTCGAGACGCGGCTGTACAAGGATTATGACCAGAATGGGAACGATATTTGGCGGCAGCTGAACGTTTTGGCGGGTATCCCCGGCGTGTTTCAAGACTATCCGGAGTGGTTTGCGGGAGAGCCGGCCTACACGTTTTCCGTCCAGGTCGACGTTGCGGACATTGCCGCGTATGAGTTTGGCGTGATCGTCCGTTGCACCGGCGACAGTTTCTATCTCCTGCGCATTGAAAAAAGAGACACAACTGAGCCGGTCGCCACACTCTACCGGGTTGTTGATGGCGTGATGCAGCTACTTCGCAGCGAGGTTTTCACGCACGCGGATCAGTTCCCCGTTTTCGTGAGTGTGGACGCTCCGTACGGTCCCCCCTTGATCGGATGCACCGTCAATGGCATGTCTGTTGCCTGGGAGGATTCGATCTACCCGTTGCTGGCGGGTACGGTGGGCCTTATTTCGACGATGCCGGAGGTTGGTTTTTTGAACCCGACTTTCTCGCCCGTGCCGGGTGTGACGTTTAGCCGGGGCTGGTCGGGCATCGGCTGGACCATCGAGGACGGCCTGTATCGCTACGGCGGCAGGTCAACCAGCTCCCTGTTCACCGGCTACGGCGCAAGTGACCAACTCGACAACGACTATTACACCACGCCGCCGCAAGTAATCCCGCCCGACAACATCCAGCGGCCGCCGTTTGTTCGCGCGGAATGGCTTGCGAAATCACGCGCTCTTCCTGAAAACTGGGATGGCCGTTACTTCTCGTCCATTTCCGAACTCATAGAACAATATCCGCCCGCGCCTGAAGACCCGACTGTGCAGGATGCCGTGCCGTTTTACAGCCCGCTGGTATTCAATAATGACCCGAATGACCCGGGGGAGAACCTGCCGCTGTCCCCCTATCTGCGGGGCGTGGCGTTGGAAGAGTCGGCGTGGCGGTTGTCGCGTTCGGCGAACCTATTGACCACGCGATCGGATATTTTTGAGATTCTAGTGACTGTCCAGGCGGGGACCGGCGAAGACCTGGATGGCGACGGCGTCATAAATTACAGAAGCAACGAAGAATTCACCGTCACCTCGGAACGAAACACGCGCACGGTATATGAGCGCCCCTAGAAAGGGGCGTCCGCGCCCCTAAGAAAGGGCGTTGTGCCCGAAAGGGCTGGAGGACGTAATGCACAGCCAACCGAAGATCTCAGATCTCAAATCTCAGATCTCAGATGTAAAACGCGCAATCCGTAATTCGAGACGGTTACGCCCCTTAAGGGCTTTGGCTATTATGCGGCGTGTTCCTGGGGCGTTGCCCCAGGCTGACATGTCAAGCCCCTTCAGGGCTGTAGATCCGCAATACGCAATCCACGATCCGCAATCGTTTTGTGCCCTGAAGGGGCAAGACAGGTCAGCCCAGGGCAACGCCCTGGGTAAGAGGCCGCCCGCGAAGCGCCCTGTAGGGGCACAACAAGGCCGTACCCGGCTGCGGGGCCTTCCCCTGGTCGCGTTTGCGGCCGCCCTGTTGGCTATCGGCGCCGCTCCGGCGTTTGCCGCCGATGATGCATCGGATACGGTCGTTCTGGGCGTCGAGGGCAACGAGACGTTCGAGTTTTATAAGGGCGAGGGGTACGCCCCGGCCAACACGCCCGCCGCGGCCCTCGCCCTATTCAACACGACCACTAACGCCAAATATACGCGGCTGCTTATTTTGAAAAACGCCGCGACCAACGACGCAACCGTGATCGGCGAATGGGCGTGGCCGAGCATGACAACGCCGCCGGGCAACCTCACGAAAATCGAAGGCGGTTCGCCTGAGAAACCTTATGATATCAAGCTTTTGGGCAGTGGCGTGGGCATGTTCCAGTTCACGGACGTCGGCGAGACTGGTTCGCCATTTATCATCAGCGGTGTCACGATCCACGGCGCCTCTAGCGCCGTTATCGCAGACGGCGATAGCGCAGTTGAACTTGAGTGCTGCTACATCCAGGAGAACACGTCGCACGGCGTCGTCGTTACTGGCAGCGCCACCGTTAAAATGACAAACTGCATTTTTGCGGTTAACACCGATGGCGTGCGCGTCGAATCTTCGACCGGCGCCCCAAGCGCAACACTCACGCACTGTAGTGCCATCTCAAATCATGGCAAAGGCTTGACCGCCGGCGACAATTCCAACGTGACTTCAACAAATTCCTTATTCTATTACAACGAACAGGGAGGCGTCTTTGCTTCTGCGACAGCAACCTTAATCTTGGACCATAACAACTCTTACGATAATGCTTTAGGTCTGAACTATGATCCAGTGGCTGCCGCAGGTGCAATCGGCACAGATAATTTTTCGGAGTCCGTGATTTTTGTAGCATCCAATCTTCCGTTCCACGGAAAGCTGGATTTGCTCCTGAATCTGGGTCTGAATAAAGGTGTTGGCACGGACGTCTTCATCGACTTTGAGAGTGACGGGCGTGCAGATTTGCCTTATATCGGCGCTGACGAAGTGGTTCTCGATCCGACGATTGGTTCTTGGACGAGGTGCGAAGTATACGTCGAGCCTATAGGCCGGCGCGGCGCGGATGTGTTGATCAACTACAGCGGGACGAGTCTCGACCTCAACACCAGCCTGTGCCTCATTCCCGACGGCGTGGACGTAAACGATTTGGCGCACGACATCAATGTGCCGTTGGAAGGCGGCGACGGCATCTATTGGGGGAGGGTGCCCGCGATCAACTGGGACCTTGGGGACGGCTACATTGCCGACAGCGATAATGCCCGGCTCGTCCTGCGCCTGCCGGGCGGTATCCTCGGCGACGACATTGGAGCAGATGAAGGGCACATCTTCGGCCAGGCCATCGACGGGCATAAGGGCATCGTGATCGACACCATCCCGCCGGTCGTTAACCTGGATTATTACACGACGGATATGCTCGTAGCATGGGGCGCCGGGCCTGCGGCCGGGTTCGGCGCAGCCGGCGTTCCGTTTGCGTCAGCCCCGCCGTTTCCTTACCCGGCCATTGGCGGCTTCCCGCAAATGACGGGGCCGGCGGCGAGCGCGAGCCGTGCCGTGTTCACGCCGGCGCCGCCCGAACCGCCGCTGTTCCTGTACAACGTGGGGTCCGTCGCCAACGGCTATAACGAACTGCTCCCCGAACACTGGCTCTATCTCACAATCCAGGCCACGTTCATCGATCCCGACGTCTATACGGCCAAACAACTTCCACCCGATGGATTCACCCGGACGCCATCCGGGTTCAACTCGGTCGTGCTTGGGACCGAAACCGGCGCGGCCGCCCACTATCTAAGTGATGCCCCGTTGGCCGAAGGCGTTCCCGCCGCGTGGATCGTGAGTGGAAGCCCGTCCCCCTTGACCAACGCAGCGGCCACCGCCCAGTTCAGTTGCAACGCCGGCGCAGGAACGGGGATGACGGCCACGTGGGACGTGGCCATTCCCGTGGTGGGAGTAGCAGGGCCGCTGGTGGATCGGCTCGAACTGTTGGGCGACTTCATTGCGCAGGACAAGGCGGCAAATTATGCCGCAACCACTGACATTGACAGATCGGTCGTGCCGCCGCTGCGGATCGTGTGGCTCTCCGGTTACGGGACACGGGTGGATTTCAGAACGCGCATGTACGGGGCGTGGCCCGAAGTGGCGTGGAACCTGAACGACACGAAGTTGGGCATCAACCGGCTTAACGAGGCAAACCCAAGACCCATATATAGTTACAATATCTGGGGGGCGCGCTCCTACGGCATGTACAACTCCGACCCAATCTACGAAGAACTCACCGGCTGGTCGCTCTGGGACCCCGAGAACGTCCTTTCGGCGTCGTATTTTGACCAGAACATCAACGACAATTTCGGGTCGCCCATCACCGACCGCTGGTTGATCATGGTGGTTGCGGGATGCGACGAAGCCGGCAACGTCACCCCGTGGGACGGGTACCAGTGGCCCTTCGGCAGCGAAACGCCGTCGCTCCTCTTCAACGGCGACGGTTCGCTCACGCTGCTCAATAACAATAGAGGAGGCCGAAACTGGACCCGGTTTTTCATTCCCGGCAAAACCACCCAGATCGACACCGTCCTGTTCGCCAACCTCTTTTACCTTGACGACAGCGGCGCACGGAAAGATCTTGGCCCCGCATCTATCGTCAGCTACCCGCCGCCGGGTGTGAGCCTGTTTGCCGAGTTCAACGCGCGCCTGCTGGTGAACGACCCGGAATTGTGGAGCGGCATGCACAGCGTTGGCGTGCAAGTCGCCGGCCAGGAGAACAGCCGGTCGATTTTCCGCACGCCCGGGTTTGCCTACCTCGAAACCTCGGGCACGGACATGGTTGGGTTTCAACTCCCGTTCCCCGACTCCGCCTCCGGCGGGTACCTTCCACCCCGGCTGGGCGACCCCAGCAACGTGATGACCTATACGGCGAGCGCCGCGGCCGTCGTCGACATTCAGACCGACTACCAGTTGGAAGACCAGACCCCGGCGACGTTTTCGTTCAAGGTGGTGCCGGGCAGCGTGGACGAATATCTTCGTTCCGCGGGCGGTCAGCAGCCCGTCAAGCAGTTTGAAACGAGATAATTACGGTTTTCCAGCATTTTCAGGTAAACTGGAGCCGCGATTCTTGGTACGGTCGGGCGTCAGACGAGCGAACCAAGCCAGATGCGCCAGAATGCGCAGGATGTCGGCGAGCGTGGCGCATCCGGCGTTATCGACTCCCGCCCTGGGTTGCAAGTACCGGCTGTACGCTGGGCTGGTAAGAACAGGAGCGTGACCGGCATGAGATGGCGCCGTCTTCTGGCCTGTAGCGCGCTTACAGCGGCCGTGGTCATCATTGCCGTCGGATGCCACCCCAACCCTGAGGACGCGATCCGCAGCGGCCGCATCAGCATCAGCACGTCTCCGGAGAACGGGGCGCTGGTGAAGATGGGCGGCGAAATCGTGGGCGAGACGCCGTTTATGCTGGCGGGCCTGCGGTACGGCCGGTACCTGCTGATCATCGAGAAAGACGGATACAGGCGGGCGACCCGCGTTATCGAGGTGGCGGACTCGTCCGATCAGACCATCGCCATTGCGCTTGAACGCGTTGTCGGCTATGTGACGGTGGAAACCAAGCCGTCGGGCGCCAAAGTCTACATCGACGGCAAGGACTGTATCGGCGAGACACCCATATACCGCGCCCCCCTCGCCATTGGCAAGCACACCTACGAAGTCCGGCTCGACAACTACAAGACGCTCACGCACGAGTGCGACATCCAGCAGGACTACCGGTACACGTTAGCTCACGACCTCATCCCGCGGGAAGCGGCCCTGTCGATATTCTCGCGTCCAACCAACGCCAAAATCATGCTTAACAACGAACCCGTCCTTGAAACCACCCCCGCAAAACTCGAACTGTCGCCCGGCACCTATGAGGTCAGAGTTTCCAGCAAAGGTTATATTGGCAGCGAGCAGATGGTCGTTTTGAAGGCCAATGAAGAAAAAACCCTCGAATTTGTCATGAAAGAGGGCCATGTGCCTTCCGGCATGGTGCTGATTCCCGCGGGCAAGTTCATCATGGGCCTCGATGGCGCATCGCCCGACGAACGGCCACAGCGTGTCATCGGCCTGGACGCCTTCTACATCGACAAATTCGAGGTCACGAACCAACAGTTCAAGGCGGTGTTTCCCAGCCACACGTTTGTGCCTGAGGCCGCGCAACATCCTGTGACCAACGTCACTTGGAAGCAGGCCACCGAATATGCGCAGGCCGTGGGAAAAAGACTCCCAACCGAAGAGGAGTGGGAAAAAGCCGCACGGGGCACGGACGGCTGGGAGTACCCCTGGGGGATGGAATTCAAGAAAGAATACTGCAACGCGGCCTCGCCGACGAGAGGCGTGATGCGCGTTGGAACCTTCAAGCTGGGCGGGTCCCCGTTCAACCTCATGGACATGGCCGGCAACGCCTACGAGTGGACCTCGAGCTGGTACCAGGCCTACCCCGGAAACACCGACATCAAAAAGGATTACGGCCAGGTATTCCGGGTGCTCCGCGGGGGTTCATACGCCAGCGACCGGTTTGGCGTGCGTTGTGCCCGGCGCCACTTTGACCGGGTCGATTACGCCCGGCCCGACTACGGGTTCCGGTGTGCCAAAGACGTGGCGCAGCCTTAGAATCGTTGTCTTCGCGCCTCATGGCCGTCGCGCCGGGGTGTTGGCAGCAGATTGAATAAAGATACGGACCGCGGCTTTGGCCGCCTTTAAACCTTATCGGGTATACGGGCATGTTCGGGCAATGGGTGAGCAGACCTTTTTCAAGGAAAACTGTTGTCAAACCACCTTTTATCTTGACATCCCATTTTAGGTTTACTACAATAACTGTCAATAAGTTATGAAAATGGGGTTTATTTGCGTTTATCATAATTCGCCCTTAGCCAATTTCAGGGCGGGACGCAGTCTGCAGTAGCGCGGGCTCGTTCGGGCCCGCTCAACAGGATGAACTGGATTCTATGGCGAAGATACGGCGCAGTCGTGCAAAGCGGCTCGTATTGGATATTGGCTCCAGTAGCATCCGTCTGTGCGAGTTGACACAGACCAAAGCCGGATATCAACTTACCAAATACTATCAGCGCGACGTATCTTGCGATCCCGCCCAGGATGAAGAGACGCGGCGCAAGGCGCGCGTTGCGACCATCAAGACGCTGGTCAAAGAAGCGCGAGTCCGCACGCGCAAAACGATCCTGAGCGTACCGGGCCGATCGGTGTTCACCCGGGCGCGGACGCTGCCGCCGGTCCCCGAGTACAAGGTGTCGCAGATTGTCAGCTATGAAATCCGGCAGCAGATACCTTTCCCGCTCGAACAGATCGCGCTGGACTACCAGATCCTGAACAGGACGGAGTCGGGCAGCTACGACGTGATGATGGCGGCGATCAAGGTGGATGTTGTAGAGAAACACCTGGATATTCTGCGGGAAACAAAGTCGGCGATTGATGTTGTTGATGTTTCCCCGTTTGCCGCGTACAACTGGCTCAAGCACACGGGCGAATTCGGTACCGACGGCGAGTGCGTGGCCCTGCTGGATCTGGGCGCGACCACCACGGAAATCGTGATCGAGCGCGGCAACCAGTTCCGGTTCACGCGGCCACTCAACATGGGCGGCAATGACATCACCAGCGCGCTGGCGGCGGCGCTGGGGGCGAATTTCTCGGATGCCGAAAAGTTCAAGCGGGAGCGGGCGTTTGCGCCCACGGGCGACGCGGCCCGCGACGGCAAGATGGGCGAGGTTCTCACCCCGGTACTGACGCGCCTGGTGAGTGAGATCAGCCGGTCGTTCGGATATTTCAGGTCGTTGCCGGGCGGTGGGATGGTTGATCGTGTGATAGTGACGGGTGGCGGGGCGTGCCTTCGCAACATTGTGCCTTACCTGCAGCGGCAACTGGGAATGGAAGTGCGGATAGCGCGGCCGCTGGCGGGCCTGGCGATTGGCGCCAACGCCCAGCAGGCGAACGAACATCCCGAGCAGGCCTGCGTGGCGCTGGGGATGGCGTTGCGGTGCTGCGAAAAGACGGCGATCGAGATCAACCTGATCCCGCCCAGAATCCTCGAGGCGGCCCGCAGAAAAGAACAGGCCCTTTACTGGGTGTTTTCGTTCATCACGCTGGCCATGATCGCCGCTTCGATCATTCCGGCACGCGACCAGAAAGACAAGCAGGTGGTACAGCGGATAAAACGGATCAAAGAAATCATCAGCATGTACGATCCGGCGGTTGCGGATAACCCGGACGCCAAGTCGGATTTTGAGACACAGTACAAAGAAGCGAAGAAACGCATCGAAGAAAATCAAAAGAAAATAGGCCAATTAGAAAACCGATACATAAAGGCAAAGTTCTACCTGGACGAACTCAAGCTGTTAAACGACCTGAGGCCGGAAGGCGGCAAGATCTGGTTCAGTTCCGTCGAGACGACGACCATTTCCAAGGCGGGGTCCGGTACGGGCGGGGAGAAGAGCCGCTCCCGGTTTGGCGGTGGGGGCACTGGCTTGCGGTCCAGCACGCTGGGCATAAACAGCACGGGGTTTCAGGGTATTTCGAGCGGGGCTTCGGAAACGCGCCTGGCCGGGGGTACCGGTTTTGGGCGAAAGGGTGGCGCCGGCACGAAGAAGACGCAGCAGCAGGGCTCGCAGGTGCCGAACCCAAACGGGTTCCGCATCATGGGCTACGCAAGAGACGATGAGGCCCTGATGGAGTTCGTGGATAACCTGAAAAAACATAAACTTGAAGGGACCAGCCCCAAAATCTATGAGGTGCATTTCTTCGAAGCCAACGCGGAACCCGTGCCCATAACGGAGATGGAAGTGGCGCGTGTGGCAGATCGTCCGATAGCGCGTTCTTCTGCGACGTCGGGCACGTCGGATGAGCGTCGCCGGGGGTTCGGCCGCAGCCTGTCGGGTGCGGTGGGCATGCCGGGGAGATCTTCCGCCACATCGAACCTTTACAACCCCTACGTGGAAAAGGTTGTGTACTTCAAGCTGGATGTTCAGTTCGTTCCGTTCCCGCCACCGCCGGAAAAAGCGGCTCCCACAACGCCGTTCGGCATAAAAGTCAAGGGGGCCGAGGGCGGCGCCGCCGCGGGAGAAAAGGGTAAACGCACGAATCCTTTCGCCAAATTAAGAGAAAAGAGTCAGGATCAAGGCGAAGATGCCAACCCCTGAAGAAATCGCGCAGGGAGTTCGATGAGAGTTAGCAAAGAATACATCATGGCGCTCAGCGCGCTGATAGCCGTGTTGGGGGCGGTCGGCGGCGGCTACCAGTTTTATTACAGAGAGCGGCTCGATGAATACCAGAAGAACATCGCAGATGAAGAAAAGTTTGCCGATGTCCTGACCGCCTTGGGAAGCGGTTTCGATTATTGCCCGCCGCAAGATCTAATCAAGGCGGTGAACGGGGAAGTGAACCCGATGGTGGAAGAGCTGCATCGTCGAGCGGCTTTTTACCAGGTGCTGGATCTCCGCGAAATCCAGCCCATCCCGGAAGGCAAGATGCTGGGGTTTTATTACCGGGAAGAGTTTCAGCGGCTGTTCACGGAGTTCCGTCAGCAAGCGCTTGCCAGTTACCCGACGTGCATCTACCCCCGCGACAACACGTTCGGAGCTCCGCGGCCGGATGAATTCACGGGGGTCGAGATCTCCAAACGCGAGGTCGAATCGGCCCTGCGGAAAATAACGTTCGGCCTTGAGATGATGCGGTTGCTGATGCAGTCCAAGGCGGCTTACATCACGGACGTCCAGCTCTGGCTTCCTCGCCTGTCGCCAAACAGGCTGTTCACGGAGTATGTAGTCGGTTTGTCTTTCGCGATGATGCCCAAAGACTTGGTGGCGTTTTTGGACAAGTTGCGGGTGGGCGAAGTGCTCGGCCAGCCGCGTTACGTGAACGTTAATGCGTTGAGCATTCAGAACAAATACTTGCGCTGGCCGATGGAACCGCCGGTAGAAGTGCAGATGCTTGTTATGTTTGTTCAGGCAAACGTGGATGAAACGGCGCCGGTTGAAGGCGTAGAGGTGGCGGAGACGGCTTCAACAGAGGGTTCCAAGGCCACGGCCGAAGAGGCGCTCCAGGCGTGGAGAGGCCGGATCAAATCGGTCGACGGGGCACGGGGCGACCGCATGAGAGACGTGCCGACAACCAAATGGGGCAAATTCAAACGCTGGATGCGTAGAAACTTCTGGCCGTTCTAATTAAGTAATTATATTATACAGGATGTGCGCGTGGATAAGATTCGCAAACTCGCGGAAGCCATCTGGTACAACAAGGAGCGGATTGTCCTTGGCGTGATGGTGTGCATCCTGTTGTGGCATGTCTACACCATTTTCAACCCCCCGCCGGAACCAGAACCCCAAGAGTTCGGCGTTCCGAGTGCCGACAACATTATCAACGTTGTGAAAGACATTGCGGCCCCGCCCGATCCGCCCAAAGAGCGGCCCGTGGCCCAATGGGAGGGGATTTACACGCCCAACCCGTTCTGGGCGCTTTCCGCGCAGTCGTCGATAACGTCCAGAACGACCGAAGCCCCGGCGGACATCCGCCTGATACAAATCCAGGAGGTCCGGCCAGGCAAATGGCGTGCCCGCCTCAAGACGAACGTCATGGGGTGGTACGACGAAGGGGCCTCCTTCGAGAGCTTTCAGTTAATCAAAATCTACCCCGAAGACAACTCGGTGGAAGTGCATTCGGACAGGTTGGGGAGAGTGCTAACTCTAAAGGCTCAAAGAAATTAGAGTTGCTATTGAGTTACGGATACGATATAGTCAGCTAACCAGCGGGAGGATCACGACGTAATGAGCATCAGGCTGTTAAACGTCATCCATGCGGGTTTGGGTTTGCCTGCAATGGTTGTTCTAATTACCACGGCCGTTGCGGTCCCATCAACTGCGCAAGAAACGCCGGCAGAAGCCGTTGCTGAGCCTCCCGCGCCAGTCGTCGCCGCACTGCCGCCGGGCGCAGACATCACGGAGTCGGAACAGCACTTCCGTGCCGGGGTCGACCTGTACAACAGAAACCATTTTCTCGAGGCGTTGAACGAGTTCAACCGTGCGCTTGCACTGGATCCCGCCAACGAAAACGCCCGCCTTTTCCGCGATAAGGCTCAGGCCAAACTGCAAATCAAATCCGTGGGGGGCGAACCCGGGGCGGCGACCACGTTTGACGTGCTGGATCCCGAGTCGATTCCGCTGGGCGTTGAAACGCCGCAGCTTTCGGCCGAAGAGATGCGGATCCGGGCGGTCCGCGACTTGCTGGCGCAGGGCGAGGTGCTGCTCGAGAACCAGCTTTATGCGCGTGCAGTGCCGATATTCGAGCAGGCCCTTCTGATTGCGCCGGACAACGAGCGGGCGCGGGCAGGCCTCCATGCCGCGACGATCGGCGCCAGCCGGCAATCACTGAAATCAGCCGAACAGCGGGTTACAGAAAACCGGGCTCAAATCCGAAAGTTTATTGAAGAGCAAAAGGCCTTGCCGGAAGGCGCGGATCCGACCGGCATCAAACCGTTCCGGATCGTGGTTCCGCCCGTCGAGGAAGAATACGTGGCGCCAACGAAGCGGACCACCATTGATGAGGCGCTGGATGACCTGGTCAGCCTCGATTTCACCGATACCCATATCACCGAGATTATTGACTTTATCAGTGACACGTATGGCGTCAACATCGTGATGGACAACCGCGTTGTCATGCCGCCGCCCGCAATACCCTCGACCACGCCGGGCGCGATGGGAGCCCCTGGTACGCCCGGTATGCCTGGCATGCCCGGCGCGTTTCCCGGAGCGGCGGGGGCGTATCCCGGTGCACCCGGGGCAAGGCCAGGCCCCTCATTTGGGGCAAGGCCTGCCGGCGGCAACCAGCCCCGGCGTTTCGGTGCGAACCTGCAGCAACAGTTTGGCCAGGCAGGCACGGCCGGGGCGAATGTACTCGGCGGGGAGTATGTCACCAATGGGATGGTCCCTTATATCCGGCTGGTACTCGTAACATTGCGTGAAGCCCTGCACGTGTTGTTGCGCACGCTCAACCTGGATTACGCGATCCAACCCGGGCTGATCTGGATTAGCACGCCCGACAGAATCCGGCTCGAAAAATCCTTTGAAGAACTCGAGACGAAATTCTACGAGCTTCGCAATGCGGGCTCTGAAACCCTGTTCAAGATCGTGCTGCGCAATCCGATTAGTGGCGGCGGCATGGGCGGCATGGGCATGGGCGGCATGGGTATGGGCGGCATGGGCGGCATGGGCGGCATGGGCATGGGCGGCATGGGCGGGGGCATGGGCGGCTACGGCGGCGGCGGCATGGGCGGCGGCTACGGCGGCGGCATGGGGGGCGGCATGGGCGGTATGGGCGGCGGCATGGGCGGTGGCGGCATGGGCGGTTACGGTGGCGGTATGGGCGGCATGGGCGGGGGCATGGGCGGTTACGGCGGCGGCATGGGCATGGGCGGTATGGGCGGCGGCATGGGCGGCGGCATGGGCGGCCGTATGGGCGGCATGGGCGGCATGGGCGGCATGGGCATGATGGGCGGCGGCGCCCAGATTTCCAACATCTCCCAGCTTTTCAGCACCTACCCCGACATGCTGGTCGGCGAACCTCCCGCCACCATCGGCATAGCGGGCCTCAGCGCGGGCGGGACCGGCGCGCTGGGTGGGACCGGAACCACGTACGGCGGCGGCCTGGCCGCGGGCACTCAGCCCGCGGGGCTGGGCGCCACGGCGGGCCGGGCCGAGACCACATACGGCGATGAGCCTGAAATCGTGCGACTGCTCCGCATGCTCATCGACGACGTGTATGAACCCAACGGGATCGAGCCGATTTCACGCATGATCTACGTGCCGCAGAGCAATCTACTTATCGTGCACAACACCCCGTCGAACCTGCGCAAGCTCGAACAGCAGTTGGTTGAACTCGATGCGACGCCCAAGCAGGTCAGCATCGAGGCCAAGTTCCTCACGGTCAGCGCCAAGGACCTCGATGAGATCGGGTTTAACTGGGATTTCACGCAAAGCGACTTGAACAGCAGGAATCGGGAAGTACCGGGTGTGGGCGACGACACGTACCTGTACGACCTTAATGGCGACGGCGTTCCCGAAGAAATACCGTTCTACACGCGGCCCGATGGCTCCAACGTAATTGGCAACACGGTTACATCACTCGCGATGGAGTCCTTGATGGCAGGAGCTAAGGCCCCGACCGGGGGATTGCGTCTTACGGGCATCATTACGGACAACGAAGACGGTGACAAATTGACCGCGGTTTTTGACTACTTGAGCCAGCAAGGGGAAAGCGAATTGTTGAGCGCGCCGCGCGTCACGACGATGAACCGCAAACCCGC
>DATKVG010000085.1:0-26526 GCA_035530195.1 Bathyarchaeia archaeon
ACCTGATCGCGCAAGCAGCCGAGTCCATTTGCCGGAATAATCCAAAAATGTTTAGATATACCTAAATAAAGAATAAACCATTTCGCGTCACCTTGTCAAGGGGTCTTTCGAGTAATCATGTCGCCCGTGGTAAGTCAAGTAATGTTATCCCCAATTTTTCCCCAATTCTTGATTACCTGCTGTCCGGTTAAAGTTTTGATATTAAAGTGGCAACTGGTTATCGTGGCTTGAGATAGAAACCTGGAGCAGCCTTTTCGATTTCCATCCGCAATCCGCAATCAAAAAATGGCGCCTCCCGCCACCACCGTGCCTTCCTTATCGTACAGCACCAGATGCTGCCCCGGCGCCGGGGCAAAAACCGGCACCTCAAACCGCACCTCGAACTCATCCTCCCCCGTCCGCACAAGCTCGCACGGCGATGGTTCTCCCACCGACCGTATCTTTCCCGCCAGCCGTTCGCCGGGCCCAAACCGTTCCGGCACAAGCACATTGATGTGCCGCGCACCAACGCGCTCCGCCATTCCCGCCGCCCGACCGCCGACCACCAGCGTGTTGGTTTCCGGCACGATCCTCAGCACGTACAGCGGACCCGTCGTCGAGGCCGGCAACCCACGACGCTGGCCCACCGTGTAGCGGTGGATGCCCTGATGCCGGCCCAGCACGTTGCCCGACGTGTCGCAAACGGGACCCGGCCGCGCCGGCAGCCCCTCGAGCACATCCCGGTAATCGCCCTCGCCTGCGAAACACAACTCCATGCTGTCCGCCTTCTCGGCCACAGGCAGGCCCGACGCCGCGGCCAGCCGCCGCACCTCGTCCTTCGTCCGCTCGCCCAGCGGGCACTCGAGATACGCCAACCGTTCCCGCGGCAAGCCATACAGGAAATAACTCTGATCGCGCGACAGGTCCGCCGCACGCCGCAACACGTCCCGCTCCCCCGCATGGACCACTTGCACGTAATGGCCTGTCGCCAGATGCTCAATTCGCAGATCTTCCCGGATTCGGTTCCACACCGTCCCAAACTTGAAGTGCGTGTTGCAGTCCACGCACGGGCTCGGCGTCGCACCCGACGCGTAACCTTCCCGAAATGGCGCCACGACACATTCCAAAAACGACGCCGCCACGTCCAGGAAAAAATGTGGCACGCCAAGGTCTCGGCAAACCGACGGCGCATCCGTCCCGCAACACCGCCGGAACGGGTCGCCACCGAGCACCGGCAGTTTCATTGTCACCCCCACCACGTCCCACCCCGCATCACGCAACAACATCGCCGTCACGCTGCTGTCCACGCCGCCGCTCATCAATACGGCTATCGGCCGCGTACCCGACCCCGGCTCGTAACGGCCGACAGACGCCGAAAAACTGTGCTGCTCTTTCTGACTTTTCATACCTAGAGATTATACCCGTCTCTTTCCACATCTATACGTCCCTTTTCGCCCCACAGGCTACCACACTTCCCTCTTCTTTCTCGCTTCGTATGTTCCTGTCCGTCCACAGTGTCCATAGTGTCCACAATGTCCACGATGTCTACTCGAACCATCCTGTAAATCCTGTTATCCTGTCCAAACAACGTAAAACAGAAAGGGAACAGCCTTGACCAAAATCTTTATCACACGCCCCATTCCCGAACGCGGCATCCGCCTACTCACCGACACGTTCGGCCCCGATGTCGTCGTCGTCTCCCCAAACGATCGCCCCATCACGCGGGACGAACTGCTCCAGGGCGTCCCCGGCGCCGACGCACTCCTCCCTATCCTCACCGACACCGTCGATGCCGCCGTCATGGACGCCGCGGGACCCCAGCTCAAGGTGATCGCCAGCTACGCCGTTGGCTTTAACAACGTCGATGTTGCCGCCGCAACCGCCCGCGGCATACTCGTCACCAACACGCCCGGCGTGCTTACCGAAACCACCGCCGACCTCGCCTGGTCGCTGCTGATGGCCGCCGCCCGCAGAATTGGCGAATCAGAACGTTACCTGCGCGCCGGCCTCTGGACATCCTGGGGGCCGCAACTGTTTCTCGGCGTCGACGTCCACGGCCAAACCATGGGCATCTACGGTATGGGCCGGATCGGCCTGGCCATCGCGCGCAGGGCAAAAGGGTTTGGCATGCGCATCCTCTACAACGACGTCAACCGCCTCGCCCCATCCAGCGAAGTCAAACTCGGTGTCGCGTATGCCGACAAACCCGCCTTCCTCGCCGAATCCGACTTCATCTCGATACACGTCCCCCTGCTCCCTGAAACGCGACACTCATTCGGCGAGCCCGAATTCCGTGCCATGAAAAATTCCGCCATCCTCGTCAACACATCCCGCGGACCCGTCGTCGACGAGGCCGCTCTCGCACGCGCACTCAAATCCGGCCAGATCTTCGCCGCCGGGCTCGACGTCTATGAAGACGAGCCGGCTGTCCACCCGGACCTCCTCGAATGCAAAAACGCCGTGCTCGTGCCACACATCGGCAGCGCTACACGCGAGACCCGCTCCAAAATGGCCCATATGGCCGCCCAAAACATCGTTGCCCGACTTAAAGGACAGACCCCGCCAAATCCCGTCAACCCGGAAGTCTTATAGTTACAGACTGGAGCCTGCTTTCCTCCGGATTCCGGTCTCCATTCTGTTGTTTTTCCTCCGGACTCCAGACTCCGGTTTCCAGCCTATTGCGGCCTTGGCCGCACTGTGTTAAATTCAATCAGGTCAGTTTTTCAGGAAGGGCCGTCATGGATTGTGACCTTTGTCAGATACGGAGCTCGGTCGGGTACTGTGCCGAGTGCAAGCGGTTGTTGTGCGAGATTTGCGGGATCGCCTGCACCCAGTGCGGAAAAAGTATCTGCGTCACACACATCCACGAAACCCGAAGTGGAAAGAAGCTCTGTTCGGACTGTACGAGAGCCCGAAAGCAACGGCGTCACCACCGCGATGAGGCCGAGCCGAGGGAAAGCACCCGTTTCGACGAACTCGAACACCCCCATCACGCACATACATCGTCCGATGAGGAACTCGACGAAGAGCGCGCTCTCACCGCCAGCGCTTACAAACCCATACCCCCGTGGAAGCTCAGCCTGTATGCGTCGGGCGCGGCGGCTTTCGTCATGGTGGTAGTGCTTGCGGTGCCGGGTTTCCGGCTGATCGCCCAGCCCTGGTGTTCCGGCTTGGCCATAGGCCTGTGCGCCCTGTCGGCGTTTTGGGCGTTCACTGGCCTGACCAGCCCCGTGTATTACGAAAACAGGCTGAGAAACCTGTTCGGCGCGGCCATAGCGGTCGTCGCCCTGCTCATGGCGGTCGCCGCGCTCCAACTCGACACCAGCACCCGCGGAGACGACACCCTCGAGGCCGGTATGCTCGAACGGCAAAACCTTTCGCCGCAAGAACTGACGGAATGGCGCCGCCAGCGCCTGGAGAAATTTGCCCCGCAACGGCCCCAACGCCCCGATTCCCCGCCCGCACAACAATAAGGAGATCCTGCCATGGACATCGCCGCCGACCTCTGGTTCTGGGTGGTCGCCCACAAGTGGTGGATCTTCCCGTTGGCGCCATTTGTGATCGGCTTCGTGGTAATCAAGATCCTCAATAGATAACGCCGTGACCAAGCCCCACCAACCGTATGTCCTGTTGCTGGCCGCCCTGTCTCTGGGGCTGGGTGCGGCATCGGCTTGGCCGTTGACGGGGCCGGTCGCGCTGTCTGCAATGGCCATCCACTCGTGCGTCTTGTTCGCGGCGCTGGCGGTTTTTTTTCTCGTCCTCCCGCGCCGGATGAGCGCGCCCGCTCAGATTTTTATGGGAATGGCAGCCGGTGTTGCGACGGGATGGGCGTTCGCCGCCACGGGAAACGGGATGTTCATCACCGATTATGTGGGCATCTTCGGCAAACTGTTCATCGACCTGCTCAAACTGGTGATTGTCCCGCTCATTTTTTTCTCGCTGATCTGCGGAGTCGCCGGGATTGGCGATGTGCGGCGGCTGGGCTCGATGGGCGTGAAGACGCTCCTCTACTTCTGTTGCACGACCGCGATGGCTGTTGTTGTCGGGCTGGTTTTCGTAAACCTGATCCGGCCCGGCGTCGGCCAGGAGGCGCTGCAAATCGCCGAAACCGCCGTGGCGGTCGAGCACGCCCCGCCGCTCGGTCTGGCAATCCAGCAGAAGGTGCTTCCGCTCTTTCTCGAAAACCCCGTTATTGCCGATCAACCCATCCTGGCGGTGATTTTCTTTGCGCTCCTGTTCGGCGCGGCGATTGCCGCCAACGGCGACCGCGCGCTCCCGCTGCTGCGAGTGTTCCAGGCTGGCGACCAATCCATGATTACGATCATCCACTGGATCATGCTGCTGGCGCCGATGGGCGTGTTCGCCTTGATGGCCAACGCCGTCGCCACCATGGGCATCGAGTATCTTGTCTCGCTCGCCCGCTACACGCTCACGGTGACCCTGGGGCTTACGGCGCATTTCTGCGTGCTGGTATTCGTGGTCCTGCCAACCGTCGGGCGCATACGGCCGCTGCGGTTTCTCCGCGGGATGGCGCCGGCGTTTCAACTCGCGTTCAGTTGCTCCTCGAGCTCGGCCACGCTCCCGGTGACACTGGACTGCGCGTCGGTGCGCGTCGGCGCGAACCGGTCCGTGTGCAGTTTTGTGCTGCCGCTGGGAACGACCATCAACATGGACGGCACCGCGCTTTACCAAGCCGTGGCCGCGGTGTTTATCGCCGAGGTTTACGGAATGAACCTCGGGCTGTACCAGCAACTGACGATTTTCTTGACGGCCATCATCGTTTCGGTCGGTACCGCGGGCATCCCCGGCGCCAGCGTCGGGTTGATGACAATCGTGCTGGCCTCCGCCGGAATTCCCATCGAGGGCGTTGGCCTCGTGCTGGGCGTGGACCGCTTCCTCGACATGAGCCGCACGCTCGTCAACGTCACCGGCGACGCCGTCGGCTGCATGGTCGTAGCGCGGTCCGAAGCCGCTGCGGCGACGGCGCCGCAACCCGCGCCGGATGAACCCCTGGCCGAGACCCCCTCTGTGCCCGAGTAGTACGTTACACGGCGGTTTTGATTTCTTTTTCGGCTCCGGGTTCGGGGACGCGCGCGGGTGCGCGCAGCGCTTTCACGGCTTCAAACACCAGCATCAGCGCGAGGATGAACAACACCACACCGATCCCCACGAGCAGGTAGTTGGCGTTTTGCCAGTTCTCGGCGACCAGCAATACGAGCGCGGCCAGGGTCGTGATCAGCATGAAAACCATGGGCAGCATGAGGAAGGTGGCGCGTTTCTTGAGCCCCTTGATGACCCATACGGCGACGGTGAGCAGGGCGAGCGCGGCGACAAGCTGGTTGGATGCGCCGAACACGGGCCAGATGATCTTCCATGCAGGGATATCGCCGCGGCGCACAAACAACAAGGCCGCTGCCGCCACAACGCCGATCACCGTGGCGGTGTACCGGTCGAGCTTGTTGTTGGTAAGTTCCTGCAACTGATACCGGCCAAGGCGGGTGGCGGTGTCGAGCGAGGTGAGAATGAAACTGTTGATGGCCAGCAAGCCCAGCGATTTCCCGATAGCGGGGTCCATGCCGAGCACGGCGGCGAACTGGCCGAACCCCACGCCGTAAGTCTCGAGTGGGTTCTTGTTGAGGAGCGAGCCGACGACCATGATGGTCCCCAGTGCAATGATGGCGACGTAGCCTTCGAGCAGCATGGCGCCGAACCCGATGACCTGTGCGTCGGTTTCCCTGCGGATCTGTTTCGAGGTGGTGCCGCTGCCGACCATGCAGTGGAACCCCGAGATGGCGCCGCAGGCGACGGTTACAAACAGGATTGGCCAGAGGTAGGTGAACTCTTTGGCGGTAAACGCCTTGAAGGCCGGGAACGAGATATCCGTGAATCCGCCGAAAATCATGCCGATCGAGCCGACAATGACGGCGAAATAGAGTAGGTACGACGCGAGGTAGTCGCGCGGCTGGAGCAGCAGCCAGACGGGCAGCACGGAAGCAAAAAAGATGTAGCCGATCAGGACCCATCGCCACGTTTCCATCTTCAGGGCGAACGCCGATTGGACCCAGTCGGCGCTGTGGCCGTAGACGACGGCGCCGAGCACGATCGGCACCATCACCAGCGAGGTGTAGAGCAGCGGCAGTTTCAGCCGGTACACGAGAAGACCGAAGATCACGGCGAGCCCGATGTAAAGCACACCCGAGAAAGCCACGGCCGGGTCAGAGGCAAACGTGTCGGCGGACAGTTGGAGGAACACCGCCACAACCAGCACCAACGTCAGCCAGGTGAAACAGATAAACAGGGTCTTGCCGCGGCGGCCGATCCATTTATCAACGACTTCGCCGACGCTTTTCCCCTGGTGGCGCATCGAAGACACCACCGAGCCCATGTCGTGCGGCCCGCCAAAGAAGACCGAGCCGATGAGGCACCAGAGGTACGCGGGCAGCCAGCCGAACAGGGACGCGGCGGCGATAGGGCCGACAATCGGGCCCGCGCCGGCAATCGAACTGAAGTGGTGGCCGAGCAGGACCGACGGGTGCGCCGGGCAATAGTCGACGCCGTCGTACATGGTTTCCGATGGCACCTTTCGCGCGTTGTCGAGGTTGTAGACCTTGCGCATGTACCGCCCGTACACGAAGTAACTGACGGTAAATACGACCGCGGACAAAACCAAGATCCCGCCGAGCATAGAGCACCTCCTGTCAGTCGTACAGCACCGATCGCGCCTGCCGCGTCAACCCTGGACGCGGCCCACGGGCGCGGTTGTTTCTGTCATGGCCTGGTCAATGAGCGTGGCAAGGTCTTCGATGCCCCGTTGGGGCCGTCCGCCCGCCGAATAGCAGTAGACCTCGATAAACCCGCGCAGGCCCAGCAGGAAACTGCGCGTCTTGCGCCGGGGAACGATAGAAGTGTTTTCCAGGAACACCACGCGCTGCACCATCAGGTCGGGCGCGGGCCGCCACGTCCGCAGCACCCGGTCGCGGTCGGCCTCGCCGTTGTGCCGCCAGAGGATATAGTCGTCGGTATAGTAGCTGGCGATTTCGCCCAGAATCGACGACTTCCGAATCGTCATCCGCCGGTATACGCCCCCAAGCGACCCCGCGGACCACGCCGAGAACCCCCGCGATTCCCAGAACGGGTGCGCACGGTCCAACACCTCAAACTCAGCCAAGCTCATCCCGGTTCCACCATTCTTGTTGCAATCCCCATTATAGCGCAGGCCCGTATTCCCGCCAACCCGGCCGCGCCGCGGCCCTACCGGGGCTGCCGGCCCGAGGCGCATCCTTGATCAAGTGCCTCTGATCTTTATAGCTGGAGTTGGTGCACTTTTTGGAGAGGGAAAAGGTGCAGATTTTGCGAAACAAGGGGGATTTAGCTGACAGGACGGCTATGATAGTTGAGATAAATGAAAATTCTTCCTTCAAGAAAAGGGCCATCGATGTTTTTTCAACGCAAAAGACGCAGGGACGCAAGAGACGCAAGAGTGGTGGCTTGCGCATCTTGCGCCTAAGGCGCTTAAGCGAGTAGTGTCAATACACATTGGAAGGGGTGCACGCTGGTTCGTCCGGTGAATTGACATGGTATGCGGTTGAAGAAAGATTTCTTTGCTGCGTTTTGCAGGGGGTAAAGAAAAGTGTCCTCGGGTATGGGGTTTGCGCGTCTTGGGGGTGAAAGGAGGGTGAAACGATGCTGATACCCCTTCGGATGACATCGGACGCGCGGATAGTTGGGCGGGTTCTTGGTGGCCGGCGGGACGAATTTGGGGTGCTGGTGGACCGGTATTACCGGGCGGTCGAATCGGTGGCGCGTGCGCGGCTCGAGAATTCGGTGGACGCCGAGGATGTGGCGCAGGAGGCGTTTGTCAGCGCGTACCGGAAACTGGACACGCTGATGGATCCGCAGAAGTTTGGACCGTGGGTGATGGCTATCGCGCGGAACGCGGCGGTGTCGTGGATACGGCGGCGCAAGAGCGAGGTGCTGGTAGCGGACGTGGCGACGGTCGCGGAACCCCGCGAAGACCCGCCGGTGGAGCGGGCGGAGTTGCAGCGGATCGTGCGGGCGAAGCTGCAGGATATGGAGCCGGAACAGCGCGAAATCCTGCTGCTTTTTTATTATGGGGGCAAAACCGTTGGTGAGGTTGCGTCGCTTTTGGAAATAACGAAAGCTGCGGCGCACAAACGGCTGCAAAGGGCGCGGGAGGCTTTGGGGAGCGAGTTTCTGAAGTCGATTGGCGAGTCGCGCAAGGCGACCGACAGGTCGGCGGATGGGAAGCGGGCGAAGCGCACCGTCATGGCGGCGATCGCGTCTGCGCCGGTCGTTTGGGAGGCGCGGGCGGCGGCGGGTTCGGCGTGGCTGGCGGTGGTAAAGGTGTTGATAGGTGCGCTGGCGGTGGTGGCGATCGGGGTAGGTGTGACGATAGGGGTGAAATACGCGCAGTCGGAGCCGGCCGAGCCCGTGGCGGCGACGGCGCAACAAACGGAGCCGGTGACGCAACCGGCCACGGCCACCGCGCCGGTTGAGGCGGTGGAACCGGCGATGGCGGAGGAGCAGGAGGAGGAACTGACGGGGCCGGGGAGAATTGAGGTGATCCTGTTGGACGGGGAAACCCAACAGCCGGTCGGCAGTGCGGACGTGGCGGCGGAACTGCTGACGTGGGGTCCCCGTGACATGCCGCCGGAGAAGACCTTCAGGAAAAAAGGCCAGGCGGACGGGCAGGGGCGGCTTGTGCTGGAAGACCTGCCGGTGGGGACGTACTGCGTTATCGCCACGACGGCGACGATGTGCGGGGTTAACGACGATTGGGTGCGGCCGGAAGCACCGACGAGCACGCTTCGCCTATGGATGCGTGCCCGGGTTAGTGCTGCGGGAGTGCTCACGGGGCCTAACGGGGCGCCGGTGGCGGGAGCGGTCATTTATCCGGTCAGACACATTCTGATGCCGAACGACGTCTTTGGTCACACGGAAGTGGCGGCGGTCCGGGCCGTAACGGGTGCTGATGGCCGTTTTTCGTTTCCGTTTATTTTCCCGGGCGCGTGGCAGTTTTACATTTTGTCGCCAAACTTGCCGCCCGCCATTACGGATTACAAGATGCTTGAGGGGGAACTGGTTCTGAAACTCGAAGCCGCCGGTTCGATTCCGGGGCGCGTCTTGGACGCGGCAAGCGGCGAAGGGCGCGACCGGGTGGTAGTCAGAGCGTTTCAAGGGAACAGGGACTTCCTCGGCAACCCCTCGTTAAAACCCAAAAGGCCGGATGAAAAGCAGTACGGGTGGCGGGTAGCGGTCGAGGCGGAGTCGGGACCGGATGGATCGTTTCGGCTTGCGAACGTGGCGCCGGGGAAATACAAAATCGAGACCGGTGACGCAGTTCTGCTGAACATCTCGCCGGACGTGGAGTTTGAAGTGAAACCGGGTGCGGAAACCACGGCGGAAGTGAAGGTGGCGGTGGGCGCGAGCATCCTGGGGCGGGTCTATAACCGGGACACGGGGGAGGGTCTCGCGGGCATGGACGTCTACGGGCCGAGTGGGCCGGCTATAACCACAGATGCCAACGGCGAATACATGCTGACGGGTTTGGTGCCGGGGTCGCACTCGCTGCGGGTGAGGTTCCCGACAGGCGAGGAAGGCCGGGTTCCATTGTTCGGCGAAGCGGGAAGAATGGAAACGACGGCGACGGTGACGTTTGGGCAGGTGGTGGAACATGTGGACTTTGCCGTGAAACCCGCGGCGGTGGTGAAAGGCAGGGTGGTTGACCGAGCGGGCACGCCGGTTGCAGGCGCGACCGTGCACGTCACGGCCATGAACGTCGGGAATGAGCGAAAGACAGGAGCGGACGGCACGTTTTCGTTCTTTCTTTTTTCAGCAGACAACCTGCGCGTCGTTGGCAAGAAGGATGCGTGGCAAAGCGAAGTTGTGAAGGGGCCTGACGCGTCGCAGGAGATTTTGCTCACGCTGAACGTGCCAGCCAACGGGGCCATCTACGGCACGGCGCTGTCGGCCGAAGGCAAGCCGCTGGTCCTGTACAGCGTGAGTGCAAGCGTTCTCGACGAGACCTTGGAGTCTGGAACGAGGTGGACCTGCGCGAGTGCGAACACAGGGCCGAGCGGAGAGTTTGCGTTGGAAAACCTTGCCGCGGGGTCCTACGAGGTGTGCGCGAACCAGTATGGACCTGGGCGCGACTTTTATGTAACACAAAATGTGCGGCTTGCGCAGAACCAGGTAATCAAGAACCTGGTGTTGCGCCCGGAAGTTCAGGGCGGGTTGTCGATTTCGGGTCGCATCGTGCTGTCAGAGGGCGGTGAGTTCATGGGGGCGAGAGTGGGAATCCCATGGGGTCAGTTGACGGGGGTTGAGCGTGACGGGCGGTTCGTGCTGAGGGGGCTGAAAGAGGGCTCGTATACGCTGATAGCCAGTTGCGCGGGATATTCGCCGGTTGCGGTTGGGAACGTTGAGGCGGGCACGCAGAACCTCACGGTGAAATTGGTCCGGCCGGCGGTGTTCGCGGGCAACGTGACGGACGCCAGAACCGGCAAGCCTGTTACGGTCTTTCAATTGAACGCCTGGACGGAACCGCAGGTCCAATCAGAGACGATACAGACTTACGTAATTAATACATTCAGTAACGAGCAGGGCCGGTTCGAGTTGAAGAATTTCGCGGCGATGCGCGTCCAACTGAAGATTGGCGCTCAGGGATACGCGACCTGGAAGCAGCAAGTGGAGTTGAAAGAAGGGCCAAACGAGATAGCGGTCCAGCTTGAACCCGGCTCCGTGGTACGGGGCACGGTGACCGACTCCCAGGGCAATCCCGTGGCAGGCGCGGAAATCTTGTTGGGACCGACGAACGCGAGGCCGATCATGGAACAGTGTCTGGCCAGAACCAACGAAACGGGATCATTTGAGACCAACACGCTGGCTGAGGGCGTGTCGCTTCGGCTGGTGGCCAAGCATCCGGCGTACGCGCCGGACTGCGTGGATGTGACGCCGACGCGGGCGAATCCTACCGAAGCAACTTTTACGCTGCAGCCGGCGGGCGAGCTGGAGGTTCACGTGCTGCTGGATGGAGAGCCGACCGGCCGCTGCCATGTTGGAATAGAGGGTGACTGTCTAGGTAGGCCGTACTATTCGGGAGAACCCACGGGCCTGGTAATTCAGAATCTCCCGTCAGGGGAGGTGGAGTTCACCGCAGTTGTCTACGTTGAGAACGGGGAAAATCCACATCAGCAGGTGACCGCGACGGTGGAGCCTGGCCAGACGACGCTGGTTGAGGTCAATTTTGAATCCCAGAAGAGCGATGCCCCGGCGCAGTGACTTGGCTTCACCCGCTCGTGGCTGTCGTAAGAACGCAAAAGACGCAATCGGCGCGAGAGGGGCAACCGCCGCTATTTGTATTGGACAAGGACGTCGAGGGGTGAGTTGCTTGGGATGGGCACGGGGTTGGTGGTGAGGTAGTGGGATGCTTCAATTGACTCGATCTTTGAGTCAAGTCCAGACGGAGAGGCGATGGAAGCGGCGTGGGCGCCGGGCGGGAGGAGGATGCGGAGTTGGGCGCGTTTTGGGCCGGCTATTCGCAGGGTGATGGTTTTTGTGGCGGGGTCGTGGTTGAATTCGAGGGCGGCGTATTCGCCGGAGGGGGCGTATCGGGCGCAGACGGTAGCCTGGTCGATGCCGGCGGCGGCGAACCGTGGGGCGAAGGTGGTATCGTGGTAGAGGGCGGAATTGTCGGTGATACCGGCGAGCCCTTCGATGAGTGCGGAGATCACGGCGGCGGCGGCCCAGCCTCGAGGCCCGCCGCCCATGTCTTTGCCCTGGACGTCGTATAGGAAAAACAGGGCGCCGTCTTTTTCGACCATATCGGCGACGCGGTTGAGGATATCGACGGCATAGGCTTCGCGCCCGTGGTTGAAAGCCGCCTTGGCCAGCTCGCCCGCGACGAACCCGCAGATGCCGCCGTTGATGTACTTGCCGGCGGTGTAGGGTCCGAACTTGGGGTAGGGCGGGTCGATCGAGTACCACTCGGCGAAATGGGTGGCGGTGTTTTTGGTGCGCCGGGCCTGGTATTCGTCGATGATGCTGACGGCCATCTCGTGTGTGGGGAGGCCGCGGCTGATGTCGTAGGGGTTGGACAGGGACAGGATGTCTTTCTCGTCGACGCCGGTATCGACGGGTTGCAGCAGGATCTGGTGGGTGTAGTATTTGCCGTTGAAACAGAGGTCGTTGATGCGCTGTCGGAGTTGTTCGGCGCGCGAGTCCCATGCCGGGGCTTTTTCGGTTTCGCCCGCGGCCCGGAGGAGCGTGGCGAGTTGGCGGCATGCCTGGTAGAGGCCGCTGTTGTCGCCGTGCATGATGCCCATGGGGAGGCCGGGGTCGATTCTGCGGTTGTGGTCGCTGATACCGTAGGTGAAATCCCAGGTGTCGATGCTGAACGTGCGTTTAAGCGCGCCGTGTTTTGAGTCCCAGCGGGTGGGATCGGAGAAATCGTATTCGAGGGCGCGTTCGAGCCGGGGCAGACGCTTTTTGAGTGCATCGGCGTCGCCGGTGGCCTGCCAGATGGTGTAAGCGGCTTCCACCATGAGGTATTCGATATCGGCTTCCATTTCAAGCCGGATGAAGGCGAGATCGTTTTCGGGCTCGATGCGGACGAACTTGGGGGAGACAAACGTCTGGTGGTCGTGGCTGGCGTCGCCGATGATTTCGTAGAAGAAACCGTCGGGATGCTGGAGATTGAGGAGGGTGTCGACGAAACTGGTCAGGTCGGGCTCCCAGAACTTGTAGGCCTTCATTTCGTGGATGTGATCGCGCACCCAGGACGGGTTGGTGGCGATGGGCCGGCCTTGGCGCGTGAAGGTGTGGCGGTCGCCCTGGACTTGTTTTTGGAGGGTTTGGAACAGGGGTGTGAACTTTCCGGCCTGGAATGTGGTGGCGGGTTCGGCAGGGGTGGCAACGAGTACCAGCGCGATGGAAAGCAGGGCGTTCATCGATGGATCCTTTCGCTGTTTCGTTTGGATTCTTACACGGATTCGGAAGGTTTGTCGAATCCCTGCCGGGGTTCATCGTGGGTGGCAAGAATACCCAGGGTAGCTCCCCGGCCCTGGCGGGCCGGGTAGCACCCCTGGGTTCCTAATTATCAGGAGCGTGAAATTCTTTCGTAAATTTTATGCAGCGCCGCGGTGGGGTCGAGCTCCTGCTCGACCGTGGGGTAGCGAAACAGACCCCGGTTTTGCATGCGCCACCTCCGCCGCCACCACCCGGTCGCGCGGGAGCGCGACCCCACCGCAAGGAGTCGCGGGAAGACGGAAAGCTCACGCCCACCCGGTCGCACGGGAGCGCGACCCCACCGCGTTGAACCCAAAGGCACGTACAACTGGTTTGGTTGCGGCTATGCTGCGCTGGGCTGACGATTGTCGAATCCCTAACGGGATTCTGTGCGGCGTTGTTCGTAACGGGATTCGTTGGGCCGTGGCCGCTGACTGTATTCCTTGGGAGGTGCCCGATTCAAGAGGTAGTGGCACACGGGACTGAACTGGATTACAATGCTGCAGGAGTTGAAGCAAGGGCGGATACACGGGAGGGTTTCTCAATGAAGAGCTTGGTGCTGATTTTAGTTGTTGGGCTTTGTTTACCTGCGTGGGCGGCCCTGATGGCGGGCGTAGCGGAAGACGATATTACGCCGCCGGTGGGCGGGAAGATGGCGGGGTATTCGGCCCGGTCGGGTGTGTCGACGGGAGTGCATGACCCGTTGAAGGCGAAAGCGCTGGTGTTAAAAGACGACGACACGTCGCTGGCGGTCGTGACGATGGACCTCGGCGGGCTGTCGGGCGAGGTCGTGTCGGGGGTGAAGAAGGGCATCCTCGAGAAGACGGGCATCAAGCAGGTGATGCTGGTGACGAGTCACACGCATTCGGGGCCGGATGGGACGCCGAACTTTCCGTCGGCGGAAAAGCCGTATGTAAAAGATTTGGAAGCAAAACTGATCGGCATCGTCGCGGCGGCGAACAGCGCGATGGTCCCGGTGAAGTACGGCGTGGGAAAGGGCGAGGCGGTCGAGGGGCATAACCGGCGCAAGGTTAACGCGGACGGTACGGTCGAGATGTTTTGGGCAAACCCGGAGCGTGTCCCGACGGAGCCGGTGGATTATATGGTAGGCGTGATCCGGTTTGAGAAGGTCGATGGTACGCCGCTGGCGACGCTGGTGAATTTTACGTGTCACAATGTTGTGCTGGGGCCGGAGAACCTCGAGATTTCGGCGGATTATGCCGGCGTGATGCAGCGGACGGTCGAGAAGGAACTGGGCAGCACGTGCATGTTCGCGCAAGGTGCCTGCGGCGATATCAACCCGTTCATGGACAAGACGCCACCCAAAGACGGGGCGTTCCAGGAGGCGGAGAAGATGGGGAATGCGATCGCGGCGGAGGTGGCGCGGGTGTCGAAGGAGATCACGATGCGGGACGGGGCGGGCGCGCAACTGACCGCGGAAACCGAGGCAGTGCCAATCCGGCTTCGGTACGATATGAACGACCCGGAGGTGATCGGCGCGATCGAAAAACATTATGGCGCGATGCTGGTGCGGCCCATGCTCGACCGGCTCAAGAAGGAATGGGCCGAGGGTATGGACGGGGACCTGGTGACGGTGACGTTGGGCGACGACGTGGCGATCGCCGGGTGGCCGGGCGAGTTTTTCGTGCAGTACGGGCTGGACCTCAAGAGGCGTTGCGCAATTCCAAACACGTTCGTGTTCGGGTATTGCAACAAGACGTTCGGCTATTTCCCGACCATCAACGCGGCCTGGCAGGGCGGGTACGGCGCCAAAGAAGCGACGGTCGTGGCGGTGGGTATGGGCGATGAGTTCCTGGCGCGGTCGCTGGCGAATTTTTACTATCAGACCGGGCGGCTGACGCGGATTCCGGAGTTTTAGACCTACTTTCTTTTTGCGGAAAAAGAAAGTAGACAAAGAAAAACGACTTACTTTCTTCTTGCGAAAGAAGAAAGTAAGCAAAGAAGAACGATAACTCCTGGCGGGGGTGGCGCAATGGCGAGTGAAGAAGAATTGCGGCAGTTGCGGCGCGATCTGAACGAGGCGATCGCGCGGACCTCGGAAATTTCGCGGCGGTTGGCGCGGCTCGAGTCCGAGGCCGCTTATCCCAGGCGACAAACGCCCGCGCAACCCGTCGAGCCCACGCCCCCGCCGCCTCTCATCAAGCCTCGTGCGCCCGAGCCGCCGTGGCCGGTTTCGCCGGTATATGCGCCGCCAGAACCGCGCGCGGACGCGGCGCCGGAAGGCGTAGTGGCGCGGTTTATGCGCGAGCGGTGGGAAGAAATGCAGGCGCGGCGGCGCGAGTTGGGTTGGGAAGTGTTGGTGGGGACGTACGGTCTGCCGCGGATCGCGATGGTGTGCATCACGATTGCGGTGGTGTTTTTCCTGTCGCTGGCGATCGAGCGCTGGGGTAGCCAGTGGCTGCCCCACCTGCGCGTGGGAATCGGTTACGCGATCTGCGTGGGCCTGCTGGTGATGGCGTGGCGGTTCGAGCGGAAGTACGCGGGGCTGGCGCGCGTTTTATACGGCGGCGGGTTTGCGGTGATGTATTTTGTCACGTTCGCGACGCATTACGTCACGTTCGCGCGCGTGTTCGAGTCGCCGGCGCCGACGTTGGTGCTGCTGACGGCCGTGGTGGTGGCGTGGGCGGTTGCGGCGCAGATGCGGCGGTCGAAGGTGATCGCGGTGCTGGTGACAGGCCTCGGCCACCTGACGGTGCTGCTGTCGACGGTGACACTCGACAGGCCGGCCCCGTTTGCGATGGTGGGCCTGGTGTTTTTGGGAGTGGGCAGCGCGTTTTTCCTGCTGCGCAACCGGTGGTATTACGTGGCGGCGCTGGGCGTGGTGGGCTGTTATATAAATGACGCGCTGATCCTGTCGTACAGCAAGGGCGGCAACCCGTATGTCGATTTCTGGGTGTCGATGGGGGTGCTGGCAGTGTTCTACCTGACGTTTGCGCTGGCGGAACTGCTGGCGCACGAGGAGGTGCGCCGCGACCTGGTGCCGACATGGTTCCGCAGCGCGTTTGTGACGGTGAACACGGCGGGCTTTTTGGTGCTGGGGACGGTGCTGGTGGGCCATTTCGAGTTCACGCGCGACCACCAGGACCTGTTCCGGTTCGCAACCGCGGCGGCCTTGCTCCTGATTGGGCTCGGGTACCTGCGGCTTCGCGTGGGCGACCCGCTGTTCAACGTGTATTTCGTGAAAGCGACGGCGCTGGCGACGCTGGCGCTGGCAACGCGGTACGGGGGCAGTACGCTGGGGGTGGCGCTTGCCATCGAGACGGTCGTGCTGCTGATCTCGGCGCGTCGGTCGGGTTTGGTGGTGACGCGCGTGCTGGCGTTTGGCGTGGCGGTGATTGCGCTGGCATATGGTGCGTCGATGGCGCTCGAGACGCACGTGGCGTATGCGCGTGTAGATTATTGGACGCAGGTGCTCAAGGCGCTGCTTGGGGTGCTGGCGTTCCTGGGCGCGTCGCAACTTTACCAGCGGACGGACTGGTCGAAACGGTCGCCACGGGCAATACCGTTTGCAAAAGAGTTTGCGGTGGTCCTGTGGCAACTGGACTTGGTGTCGGAACGGCCGGACGGTGCGGATGATGTGGAAAGGCCGGTGGAGGGCCTGCTGTTTCCCCATTTATACGCACTGAGCGGCGCGGTGCTCTTTTTCTGCCATGCGTGCGCGTTGCTGGCGGAGGGACATCGCCTGCCGGCGCTGGGGCTGTTTGCGCTGGTGCTGACAGCGGCTGCGTACCTGCTGGACTCAAAACCGTTCGGGCTGGCGTCGGCGCTGGCAATGGGCGCGGCGGCTTACGCGGGCGTACTTGAAGTTACGTTGAAGCACGGGTTTGCCGTCTACGCGGCGGCGGGCGGCATTTGCGCGCTGGCGGCGGTCGCGCTGGTTTCGGAAGCGGGGCGGTTAGGCCTGCGGCGCGGGTTGGATTTCCACCAGAGCCCGGTTTCACCGTATTTGCTGTACGGGGTCGTGGCGCTGCTGACAGGGCTAGCACTGAATGCGCAGTTGACAGCGTTTAACTGCACGATAGCGCTGGCGGTTGCGGCGGTTGCGGCGGGCCTGCTGGTTTTCGTATTGCACCCGGTGGCAATGGGCTGGATTGGTCTTGGTTTCTTGATGGCGGCCTGCGTGTCATGTGTTTCCTGGATCAACCCCGCGAGCAAGCCGTGGTGGCGGCTGGTGGTAGCGGGTCTGGTGGTGCTGTTGATCGCCGCGGACAGGTTCTACACGCATTATGAAGACAGGGTCCGAGTGCGTTATATCGGCACGGCGGCCAGCGTGGTCGCGTGCATGATCGTGCTCCTGTCGTACTACCATGGGGAACAGTTGGGGCAATGGTTCCTGCCGGCGGTGGCGGGGACCTGCTTTGTGTTTTGTGCGTACGGCGTGGTATTGCGCTCGCCCGCGGCTTTCGTCATGGGCGTAGCGGCGGCGCTATTCGCATCGGGTGGGGTGGCGTCGCGGTCGTTCGAACTCGAAACCTTGGACACGGGGCTTGTGGTGGCGTTTGCGGCGCTTGCGGTGTTCTGGCTGGCGGCGGAACGGGCGTTTGCGTGGAGTGGCGAGAAAACGCGGCAGCGCGTGATCGGCCTGCTCGGGGCGCGCGTTAAGGGGCTGGAGCCGGACATGTTGCTGGTAGCGTTGTGGACGGGCTTGCTGCTCGAGATGGCCTACCGGATTCCGCACCTCATGGAAGCCAACCGGGCGTTTATCACGATCGGGTGGTTTGCGGTGGCGGCGGGCAGTTTCTTGCTGTCGCTGGCGTTTAAGGGCCGGTATTACCGGTATGCGGGCCTGGCGGTGATCGTGTTGTCGCTGTTGCGCCTATTCCTGATCGACATGAGCGAGCAGGACCCGCTGCTGCGTGTGGCGGCGTTTGCGGTGGTGGGGGCGGGGCTGCTGGCGATCAGCATCGGCTATTACAAGTGGATGGCGCGCGTAAAAGCGGGGAAGCGGGAGGAGGCGGGGGGCCAATAGGACGGATCCGACGGATCGGACGGATCAGACAACAGAAGGTTGGCGCGCAGATGGGGGAAAATGGTATCGTCTCTTGATAATTAACCAAGGGACTTTTCTTGTTTGGAGGCGGTATGGCTAAAGGCATTACGAAACGGTCGGTCGATTACGCGCAGTGGTATATCGACGTGGTGTTGAAAGGCGAGATGGCCGATTACTCGCCGGTGAAAGGCTGCATGGTGATCAGGCCGAACGGCTACGGGGTTTGGGAAAACATCCAGCGCAACCTCGATCGGATGTTCAAAGAGACGGGCCACGTCAACGCGTATTTCCCGCTGTTCATCCCGGAGTCGTTTTTGAAGAAAGAGGCGGAGCACGTCGAGGGATTTGCGCCGGAATGCGCGGTGGTGACGCACGCGGGCGGGAAATTGCTCGAAGAGCCGCTGGTGATAAGGCCGACCTCCGAGACAATTATCTGGGCGACGTATAAGAATTGGATCAACTCGTACCGGGACCTGCCGATCTTGATCAACCAGTGGGCGAACGTTGTCCGGTGGGAGATGCGAACGCGCCTGTTCCTGCGGACCACGGAGTTCCTCTGGCAGGAAGGCCACACGGCCCACGCGACCCACGAGGAGGCGGAGGAGGAAACGTTCAAGATGGTGAACGTCTACAAACGGTTCGCCGAAGAGTTCCTCGCAATGCCGGTGATCGCGGGGAAGAAAACCGACCAGGAGAAGTTCGCGGGGGCGTTGCACACGTATTGCATCGAGTCGATGATGCAGGATGGGAAAGCGCTGCAGGCGGGGACGTCGCACCACCTTGGTCAGAATTTTGCGAAGGCGTTCGACGTCCAGTACCAGGACGCGAACAAGCAACTCCAGTACGTCTTTGCGTCAAGCTGGGGCGTCTCGACGCGCCTGATTGGCGGGATGATCATGACGCACGGCGACGACAACGGGCTTGTCATACCGCCGAAACTCGCGCCGCTGCCGGTGGTGTTTGTGCCGATCTGGCGGAACGATGAGGAGATGGCGCTGGTGCTTGGGAGGGCCCGTGAGTTGACGCGTGACTGGGACGTCCTGTTCTACAAGATCGACGACCGGGACCAGTACAAGCCGGGATACAAATTCGCCGAATGGGAACTGCGCGGCGTGCCGGTCCGGATCGAGATCGGGCCGCGAGACTGCGAGGCCAATCAGGTTGTCGTGGTGCGGCGCGATACGGGCGAGAAGACGCCCATGCCGATGGAAGGCCTGCGCGAGAAGCTCGATACGATGCTCGATGACATCCAGCGGAACCTGTACGAGCGGGCGCGCCAACGGCTGGTCGAGCGGACCCGCGATTGCGACGATTACGAGGATTACAAAGCCAACGTCGACGGGGGCGGGTTCTATCGAGTTCATTGGTGCGGCGCGGCGGCTTGCGAGAATCGGTTGCAGGAAGACACGCGGTCGACGATCCGGTGCATCCCGTTCGACGCACCCGAAGAGCCCGGCAAATGCATGCTGTGCGGCGCCTCGAGCAACCGCAGGGTCATCGCCGCACAGGCCTACTGATTTAAATAGGGACAGTCACCATTTATTTTGATCTCGTTAAGTGAGCCGAATCACGGATGTGGAATAAATGGTTGAAAATAAATGGTGACTGTCCCTATTTAAAAAGGAGGATGCCACATGGCTAGACTGAGTCGCCGCGGGTTTTTGACAGGTGTTTCTGCAGGTTTGTTGACCATCGGCGCACGGGCGGCCGCAGCAAAACGGCCCAACATCCTGTTCGCGATGGCCGACGACTGGAGTTACCCCCATGCGTCGGCGTACGGCGCGACCGGCATCGGCACGCCGGGGTTTGACCGCGTCGCCCGCGAGGGCTGCCTGTTCACCAACGCGTTTGTGTCGGCGCCGCAATGCTCACCCAACAGGGCCTCGATTCTGACAGGCCGCAATATCTGGCAAAACGAGGAAGCCGGAACGCACGGCAGCATCTTCCCGGAGAAGTTCCAAGTCTTTCCCGACCTCCTCGAACAGGCTGGCTACCACGTCGGTTGCGGCGGGAAAGGATGGGGGCCGGGCGACTGGAAAAAAGGCGGGCGAAAACGGCCGCCGGCCGGGCCCGAATACCGCAAGTCGAAACTGAAAAAACCCACTACCGGCATTTCCAACGAGGATTACGCCGCCAATTTCGATGAATTCCTGCGTGAGCGTCCGGAAGACGCTCCCTTCTACTACTGGTACGGCGCCATGGAACCGCACCGCGTGTATGAGCCCGGGTCGGGCGCCCGCGCGGGCAAGAAACTCGAGGACGCCCAGGCGCCCACGTTTCTGCCGGACAACCCGACCGTCCGCGGGGACATCCTCGACTACCTCCTCGAAACCGAATGGTTCGACCGCCATCTGGGCCTGATGCTCGACCGGCTCGAACAGATCGGCGAATTGGACAACACGCTGGTCGTCGTCACCGGCGACAACGGCATGGCGTTCCCGGGCGCCAAGGCGACCCTTTACGAGTACGGCGTCCACGTGCCGCTGGCGGCAAGATGGCCCGAACGTCTCGCGCCCGGCAAAGTTTCCGGCGACCTGATCGGTTTTATCGATTTCGCGCCCAGTTTCCTCGACGCGGCCGGCGTCGGCCTCGCTTCCGGCATGGTCGGGCGCAGTTTCCTCGAGGGCGCGGCGGGCTCCAACCCCGGCTACATCCTGACGGGCCGGGAGCGGCATTCCCATGCGCGGTACGACAACTTGGGATACCCCTCGCGTGCCATCCGCACCTCGCAGTACCTGTACATCCGCAACTTCAAGCCGGACCGATGGCCCGCCGGCGATCCCGAGGGTTATCACGACATAGACAATTCGCCCACCAAAACGTACATGTTGGAACACCGCGACGATATCCCCGAGTTGTTCGCTCACTCGTTTGGAAAGCGGCCTGAAGAGGAGTTGTTTGACATCAAGGCGGATCCGGGCTGCTTGAACAACCTCGCCGGCAAACCCGAGCACGCGGAAATCCAGGCTGGGTTGAGCAATCGCCTTATGAAGCTGCTCGAGGACCAACAGGATCCGCGGGCGCGGGGCAGCGAGATCTTTGACAGCTATCCGCGCGTGAGTACAATGCGGCGCGAATTGGGCGGGTTTGCCGAACAAGGCCAGTACAACCCCAAGTACATGGAAAAAGATTAGAATCTTTGTTCGCAACATCTGCGCAAGAAACATGGATGTTGGAGCAAGGCGCGAACAAAGATTCTGAAAGCGGCTTCTTAGCCGCCATAGGAGAAGGTTCGATGGATCGGCGGTTATTTCTCAAAACGGGCGGCGTAATCGCGGCCGCCGCGTTGGGTACAACGGAGTCGGAAGCCGCCGGAACCACGGCGGGAGGGTCGAAAATGCTGAATGTGGCGATGTTGAGCGCGTGGCATGCGCACGCACAAGGGTACGCAAGAGATCTGGCCAAGATGCCGGATGTGAAAATCACCACCGTGTGGGACGAAGACCGCGACCGGGGCCAGCCGTGGGCGAAGCGCCTCGATGCCGAATTTGTCAGCGACCTCGCCGCGGTGTTGAAGCGCAAGAACGTGGACGGCGTGGTCGTCACCGCGCCGTCGAGCATGCACGCCGACATCATGGTGGCGGCGGCGCAGGCCGGCAAGCATATCTTCACCGAAAAGGTCATGGCGTTGACCGTGGCCGAGTGCAACAGGGTATCCGATGCCGTCAAGGCGGCGGGTGTCACGTTCTGCATCTCGTTCCCCTACCTCACAAAACCCGAGGTCCTCTACGCCAAGAAAGCGGTCGACGACGGCCTGCTCGGGACGGTGACGCTGGTCCGGGCAAGGATTGCGCACGACGGCGGTTGCGGCGGGTGGCTGCCCAAGCATTTCTGGGACCTGAAAACGTGCGGCGGCGGCGCCATGATGGACCTCGGCGCCCACCCGATGTATCTGAACAGGTATTTAGGCGGCAAGCCCGTCCGGATCTTGTCTTCGTTCACCTATATGACGGGCCACGAAGTCGAAGACAACGCGGTCTCGTTGATCGAGTTTGACGGCGGCTGCATCGGCGTTTCCGAAACCAGTTTCATGGCCACCCACAGCCCGTTCAGCCTCGAGTTGTCCGGCACGGAAGGCAGCCTGTTGGTCGGCGGGCCCGACGAAAAGAGCGTGCGGATCAGATCCAAAAAGCTCGACTCGAAAGGCTGGATAACGCCCGATCGGTTGCCCGAACCGCTGCCCGCCACGGTTCAGATTTGGGTAGACGGCGTGTTGCGCGGCGCGCCAATCCCGTTCGGTCTCGAAGAAGGCACGCAACTCACCGAGTTGATGGAATACGCCTACCTCGCCGCGCGGGAAAAACGCCAGGTCGATATTCCCGCCCGGGCGTAAGAGTAAGGCAGCTTGTGGTGCGGGCGAGACGCCTGCACGTGGCATTTTTCGCGACTTTGCACGTGCAGGCGAGACGCCCGCACCACAACATAGCCCGAAATATCAGACGGCGCCCTCGATTGGGGAGCCTTCCTCGTCGAACTGGGGTGCGGGGCGCAGGCTTGGCCCGACGTAGATCTGCCGGGGCCGGCTGATTCGCTGGTCCTGGCTCATATGCATTTCGCGCCAGTGGGCGATCCACCCTGGGATTCGGCCAAGGGCGAACATGACGGTGAACATGTTGGTGGGAATCCCCATGGCGCGGTAGAGGATGCCGCTGTAGAAGTCCACGTTGGGATACAGTTTGCGCTCGACGAAATACGGGTCTCGCAGCGCCTCTTCCTCGATGTTTTTGGCGAGTTCGACGAGCGGGTCATTGATGCCAAGCTGGTTGAGCACCCTGTCCATCGCCTCTTTGAGAATCTTGGCGCGCGGGTCGTAACTCTTGTAGACCCTGTGGCCGAATCCCATCAGGCGGACTTCCTTGGACTTGACCCTGTTCATGAAGGCCTTGTAGTCGCCGCCTTCGGCCTGGATCTGTTCGAGCATCTCGATGACGGCCTGGTTGGCGCCGCCGTGCAACGGGCCCCACAGCGCGCAAATACCCGCAGACACCGACGCGAACAGGTTGGCCCGGCTGCTGCCAACCACGCGGACGGTGTTGGTGCTGCAGTTCTGCTCGTGGTCGGCGTGGACGATCAGCAGCAGGTTGAGCGTGTCTTCGACGACGGGCGACACCACGTACTCTTCGGCGGGCGTTGCGAACATCATGCGGAGGAAGTTGGCCATGTAGCTGAACTCGGTGCGCGGGTAAATCCTCGGCTGGCCGATGGATTTTTTGTACGAATAGGCGGCGATCGTCTTGGCCTGGGCCAGCAGCCGCACGATGTTCAGGTCGATATCTTCTTCATGGTCGAAATCCGGGTAATACGCCGATAGCGAGGCCACCATGGCCGACAGAATCGCCATCGGGTGCGCCAGCGGCGGGAACCCCTCGAAGAACTTCAGCATGTCTTCGTGGATGTAACTGTTGAGGGTGAGTTTTCGCCGCCAGTCCAGCAACTCCTGTCTCGATGGGAGGTGGCCGTAAATGAGCAGGAACGCCACCGCCGGAAACTTGGCCGTGGTGAGGTCTTCAATGGCGTATCCGCGGTAGCGCAGGATGCCCCGGTCGCCGTCGATGTAGGTGATGGCGCTGGTGCATGCGGCCGTGCTCACGAACCCCGGATCGTACGTGACGATCCCCAGGCGGTCGTGCACGGCGCTGATGTCGATGCCAACCTCGGCTTCCGTACCCACCAGCAGCGGGCAGTCCACTTCTTTCCCGTCGAGGAGTATCTTTGCCGTGCTCATCTGTTCCACCTCACGCTTTGGTTAAAACTTCTCATTGCTATGCATATTTCCGAATTGGTTGGGCAGCCAACCGCTGCCCTCAAAGAACTGTTCCCGGCGAAAAGAAGCCCATACAAGACGATACACCAACGTTTGTCCAAGGTCAACTGCGGAAGCTCACGGATCCCCGCTTTTCGGAAGTAATTGCAGTGGTGGGCCGTACACGCACACGCTGCAGAAAAACCCGCCAAAACTGGTTGGAAGCACGACCGGACATCAGTCAGCCCAGCGGCAATCGGTCGTGTAAACATCCCGTAGGGATTAGGCGACCCCCCGAGGGATTCGACAATTACCGAGGCCGCCTAATGCGGCTAAGAAGCCGCATTCAGAATTTTTGTTCGCGACCTTGAGCCAACATCTACGCATCGGCACTCGTCATCCCCTACGCCGGCCTGATGGCCGTCTGGTCGACGCTGGCCATCATGCAGATCGCAAGCGGCACTGAATAACCACTGCGCCAGCGTATCGGGAGTGTATTCACGCCTTGTTCAGCCGGTGCCTGTAGTAATCGAGGATGACGGCGGCGACGATGACGCCGCCGGTGACGAGGCGTTTTGTGGATTCCTGTGCGCCGAGCGTTGCGAGGCCGACGGCGAGTACGGCGATGATGATAACGCCGAAGAATGAGTTGACCACGGAACCGCGGCCGCCCATCAGGCTTGTGCCGCCGATGACGACCGCGGCGATCGCCTGGAGTTCAAACCCGATCCCCGCATTCGGGTCGGCTGCGCCGAGCCGCGAACATTGCATCATGCCGGCCAGCGATGCGAGCAGGCCGCTCAACGCGAACACGGACACAGTCAGCGCGCGGGTGCGGATGCCGGAGAGGCGGGCCGACTCGGGGTTCGCGCCGAGCGCCAGGGCGTGTCGGCCGAACACTGTGCCGGACAGGGCAACCTGGCCCGCGACTACGACGGCGATGGCCAGCATGAACGGCAGCGACAGGCCGAACGCGGCCACTTCCGAGACGCGCTCGATCGGCTCGCCCACGTAGACGGTGCGCGACTGCGTCAGGATGTACGTGGCGCCGCTGGCCACCTCGAGCATGCCCAGCGTCACGATAAACGACGGCAGCCGCCACCGCACAACGAGCAGGCCATTCAAGATACCGCAGGCGAGGCCCGTTGTTAGGCATGCGGCAATCGCCACGGGCAGTGGCAGCTCAAACCGCACCAGGCACACGCCCAGCACGGCGCTGCCGAGGCCGAGAACCGAACCTACGGACAAGTCGATGCCACCGATGATGAGGACAAACGTCATCCCGACCGCGACCACCATCGCGTCGGGGATTTGGTTTGCGATGTTGCGGAACGTGCCGAACTGGAGGAAGTTTTGTGTGGAAACTCCGAAGATGAGCACGAGCCCGGCGATCACCAGGGCCAGCGCCACGTAGTCCGTCAGCAACCGCCGGTAATTCATCAGCCGCCGACTTCCGCCAGCGTGATCAGATCCACGGGCGTCTCGCGGTCGGCGGGGGCGGCCTTGGTTTTGATCATATCGAGTGCGTATTCGATTCCAAACACGGCGAGTTGGTCGGCGTGCTGTTCAATCGTGGCCAGGATCGAGCCGTCTTTGATCCGCTCTCGAACGGCGCTGATGCCGTCGTACCCGATGACAAGCACCTGGCCGACCTTGTCGGCCGATTTCAGTGCGGCGACCGCGCCCAGCGCCATGCTGTCGTTCGCGCACAGGACCGCTTTCAGTTCCGGATGCTCGGTAATCATGGCCGCTACGACCTGGTTGGCCTTCGCCATCTCCCAACTGCCCGACTGCGAGGTCACGATCTTCATGCCGGCGGCGTTCATGGCATCCTCGAACCCGAGCTTGCGCTGGATGCCGTTGAAGGCCGTCGGCACGCCCTCGACGATCGCCACGGGATCGCCCGGCTGCAGTTTTGCGGCAAGAAAATCGGCGACGGTCTTTGCGCCCTTGCGGTTGTCCGGCCCGACAAACGGGATCTTGATTCCACGCTCGGCGAGCACGGCGTCGTCGAGCTTGTTATCGATATTGACAACCACCACGCCGGCGTCCTGCGCCTTCTGGCAGGCGGCAACGAGGGCTTTTGAATCGGCGGGCGCGATCACGATGGCCTGGACGCCCTGCGACACCATGTTCTCGACAAGCTGGATCTGCCGGTTGACATCGAGTTCGTCTTTGATGCCGTTGCAGATCAGATCGTACTCGCCTGAATGCGCCGCCTGATGGTTTTTCGCGCCCTGCTCCATCGTCAGGAAGAATTCGTTGGCCAGCGACTTCATGATGAGCGCAATGCGCGGTTTGGCGGGCGCAGCCGACCCGTTCTGTTGACCGCCGCACCCGCTTAGAATTACACAGAAAACCAATGCAGCAGCCGCCGTGCCTTTCATGTGAAACCTCCTGCGTAAGTCGTTTCTGTCCGATCTGTCGGATCCGTCCGATCCGTCCGACATTCTAGCACGCCTTCCCCTCCAAGAGGCAGACACACGCGGAGCTTGTCACGCCCCTTCAGGGCTTCCTGCATTGCGACATCTTGTTCCTGGGGCGTTGCCCCAGGCTGACATGTTTGGCCCCTTCAGGGCCATCTGACGATCCGCAGTCTGGAACCTGTCAATCCGCAGTCTGGAACCTGTCAATCCGCAGTCTGGAACCTGTCAATCCGCAGTCTGGAACCTATCAATCCGCAGTCTGGAACCTGTCAATCCGCAGTCTGGAACCTGTCAATCCGCAGTCTGGAACCTGTCAATCCGCAGTCTGGAACCTGTCAATC
>DATKVG010000086.1:0-51497 GCA_035530195.1 Bathyarchaeia archaeon
AGTAGTAGACAGGTTCGGGTGCGGGTACTTTGGCAGTCTCGAGGATCAGGCTGATTTGCTGGAAGTAAAGCTTGTGGTCTTCCCCGAGCGCGATCAGGTTGAGGTCGGCGTCCCGTGAGACTTTGTCAATCGTGTACGCCAAGTCTCTGTAGCCGTACATCGAGCTCCCGTTCGCCCTCAGCAGGACAAAGTATCGGCCTTCGTCGGGCGTGTATCCGAGCGGGCGGAGGTCGACCACCAGACGGCCCTCGTCATCGGTGAAAAGGGCGCCTTTGGCGCGGAGCGCGTCCATCACGGGGTCGAGCCGGGCGTCTTTGAGGTAGCCGGACTCGCGGTCGAAGACGTCAAAACGGACGTCGAGCCGTTCCAGCACGGCCAGTTGCCCCTTGAGGCAGAGGTCGGTGACTCTGCGGAAGGCGTCGGCGACGGCGGCGTCGCCTTCTTCCATTTTGGCGAGAAGTTCGTAACCTTGCGCGGCGAACTCGGGATCGGCTTCGGCGCGCGCGTTGGCTTTCACGTAAAGGTCGAGGATTTGGTCGAACGAGAGGTCTTTGCGGTCGGCTGCGGCGAGCACGAGCAGGGCGATCTGCCGGCCCATGTCGTTAACGTAATAGTGGACCTCGGTGTCGTAGCCCTCGAACCGCAGCAGGCGCGTGATGCTGTCGCCGATCATGGCGCACCGGGCCCGGCCCAGATGCGGCTCCGCGTTGGGGTTGATGCTGGTGTGTTCGATGAGGGCCTTTTTGCCCGCGCCGGTGTCGTTCGAGCCGAAGTGGGCGCCTTCGCGGAATACGGCGGCCACGATTTCAGCCGAGAACCTTGCGCGGTCGAGTTTGAAGTTGACGTAGGGACCGGTGGGGGTGGCTGCGATGACGTCGGGACCGAACTGGGTCTCGGCCGCGATTCGTTTTGCGAGTTCGACGGGCGGCATCGAGAGCCGGCGCGCGGCGTCGAACGTGCGCAACGCGATATCCCCCAGATCGAGTTTCGGCGCGGGCAAAAACACCAAGTCACCGGGCTCGATGCCGGGAAAGGCCGACAGAATGCCTTTCGCAAGTGATTCAAAAGCGTTCACACTGGTCTCCAAAGCGAAAAACGGGGACTGACTCGCGACGCCTCCGGCAGTTTGAAAAAAGCGTGTCTGTCCCGAATGGCACTAAGATAAGGCCGTCAGATGTATTCGCCACAGTATTTTAGCCTGCTTCAGCAGGCTCCTCTTTGCACCCATCTTTAGATGGGGTGATATTGGCCTATCCCCTTTACAAGAGCCCGCTTCAGCGGGACTTCCCGGTGGCTTTAGCCGTTGCCGCCAGAGCCTTATCTTAGCGCCATTAGTGTCTGTCCCCGCTTTTCGCGTGCCTCAAATAAAGGGGCCGGCCTTTTTCACCGGCTCCAATATGCGCATTTTCCCATATACGCCGGTTGGGAGTAAAGTACTGGGATTGGCTTTAAAGGAGATCCAGAGATGAAATGTTTATGTTTGACAAGTCTGATTGGCGTATGGATGACAGGTTTGGCGGGCGCGGAAATGTTGGCGGCGCCGAGGCAGGGCGGGGTGTACGTGGTGGCGCATCGGGGGGCTCACGAGGGGATTCCCGAGAACACGTTGCCCGCGTACGCGAAGGCGATCGACCTCGGTGCGGATTTTGTCGAGGTGGATATCCGCACGACCAAGGACGGAAAGTTTGTGAGCATCCATAATGCCACGGTGGACGGGTACGCGGCGGGCGCGGCGGGGAAGGTGAAGGAGATGACATTTGACGAGTTGCGGGCGCTGGATGTTGGCGCCCGCGTTGGGCCGGAGTGGGCGGGCGCGCGGATCCCGACCTTCGAGGAGATTCTCGATTTGTGCCGGGGCAAGATTGGCATTTACCTGGATTTGAAAGACGCGCCGGTCGAGCCACTGCTGGAAATGATTCGCCAGCGCGGGATGGAACGGCACGTGCTGTGGTATGCGGGCCCGGCGAAGTTGCGCGAGTTGGCGAAGCTGTGCCCGGAGTCCGTGCCCATGCCCGACCCAGGCCCAGAAAAGAATTTGGCGAAAGTGTTGCAGGAGTTTAAGCCGCCCGTGGTGGCGTCCGTTTGGAAACAGTATTCCAAAACATTTGCCGACGCCTGTCATGCGGCCGGAGCCATTGTGATTGTTGACGAAGATGGAACCGAGTGCTGGCAAAAGATGCTCGAATGGAAAACGGACGGAATTCAGACCGATCATCCGCAAGAACTCATTCAGTTGCTGCGGGACAAGAAATAAGGCCGCAGGCTGTGAGCCCCAATTTTCGCAAGTAAATACAGTGATGCGTCGTGCCAATATCCCCGAGGGATTCGACAACCGTCAGTCCAGCGACGCATAGCCCCAACCAAACCAGTGGCTTCTCATGGGCTGTCGTGGAAGCGGCGTCCCCCCGCTTCATCAGGCCGACCCCTCTTCCACCCCGGCAGGGGTCGGTCAATTGTCAGCCCAGGGTTGCGGCCGGCCCGTACCGATTCCTCTGTACTACCACGCACCTCAGACTCCCACCGAAGACCCTCGCGACCACTTCACACCGGTCCAGGGCCGGCCGCTACCCTGGGTACACGTCGCACCCCAATGAACCCCGGCAGCGGGTTCGACAACCTCCCTACCCATGGCCCCTCTGCTGATCTCTCCTTGCCTTTTTGTTTTTTTTTGTCGTTTGCGTCCCTCGTCGTACTCTACCCGCGTGACGCCCCTCATCTTATTGCTTGGCTCGTCTCGCCAGCGACCGTTCACGGCGTTGTTTGGCGAGGGTATCGAGGAGCACGGCCAGCAGGAGCGTCGCGCCGATGACGAACGAATTCCAATAAATGTCAACATTGAAAAGGGTGAGCGCGTTGACGATCAGCGCCATGAGGAGCACGCCCAGGAATGAGCCGAGGACGGTACCTTCGCCGCCCTGGAGGCTTGCCCCGCCGATGATGACCGCGGAGATGACCCGCAGTTCAAGCCCGTTGCCGGCGGTGACGGATGCGGCCCCGAGCCGGGCCGTCATGACGATTCCGGCCAGCGCGGCGAGTGCGCCGGTGATCGCGTAGTTGATGACCGTGACGCGTGCCACGGGGATGCCGGAGAGGACCGCAGCACGCGCGTTGCCGCCAATGTAGTAGTTCTGCCGGAAGAACCGGGACTTGCGCAGCAGCAGGTCGCCGGCCACCACGAGCACGACCGCCAGCAGGATGGGAAACTGCACGCCGCCAATCTTGCCCTGGCCAATCACATTGAACGAGTGCGGCAGCCCGGAGACGTTTTGACCGCCCGAAATCACCAGGACCAGCCCCCGCAGCACGCTCATCATGCCCAGTGTCGTGATAAATGGGTTGATGCCGATCCGGGCGATGATGAGGCCGTTGAGCGCACCGAGCCCCGTCCCCGTTGCCAGCCCCCCGGCGATAGCGGCAGGGACGGGGATGCCGCGGGCGAGCAGCAGCGCCGTGACCATGCCGCACAGCGCAAGGTTTGAGCCGACGCTGAGGTCGAACCCCCCCGCCACCAGCAACACCGTCATGCCGACCGCGACAATGCTTTCGAGTGAGAGGCTGAGCAGAATCGAGTGGATGTTGCCCACTTGCAGGAAGATCGGGGACGCGATGTGCATGCCGAGCGCGGCCGCGACAATAACGAGCAGGATCACGAACTCGCGGAAATCGGTGACGCGCCACAGCACCCGGATCAGACGCAGCATGTTGTGTTTCCTTGCGGGTTGAGTTGGACGCCGGCCGCGCAGGCGATGATGTTTTCTTCGGTTGCGGATTGCCTGTCAAACTCGCCGGCGACCCGGCCTGACCGGATGACGAGGATCCGGTCGCACAGCCCCAGCAGTTCGGGCAGGTCGCTCGATATGACCAGTATGCCGATGCCTTCTGCGGCGAGCGCCCGGAGTCGGGCGTAAATGTCGCTTTTCGCGCCGACGTCGACGCCGCGGGTAGGCTCGTCGACGATGAGCAGTTTTGGTTGCGTGCCGACCCATGCGGTGAGCAGGGCCTTTTGCTGGTTGCCCCCGGAGAGTTCGGACACGGGCCGGCGGAGGCTTGCGGCGGCAATCTTGAATTGATCGCGGGCGGCTGCGGCGAACCGCGTGATGGCCCTGTCACGCATGAGGCCGAACGGTCCGGCGAACCGGGCGAGGCTGGGCGCGGCGACGTTTTCACGGAGTCCCAGGCCGAGAAAGAGACCCTGCTCTTTTCTGTCTTCGGTGAGGTAGCCGATACCCCGCGCGATGGCTTGGCGCGGGGATTTGACGCTGATATTGGCGCCGTCGAGTTGCATCTGGCCGCGGTCGAGCGGTTCGATTCCCGCGATGGCGCGCCCGATCTCCGTCCTGCCTGCGCCGACCAGCCCCGCCATGCCCAGGATCTCACCGCGGCGGAGACTGAACGAGACGCCATTGAAGAGGTTGCCGCGGCCGCCGTTTTCAATCTCAAAAAGGGTGTCGCCGACGGGCGTCCGGCGAGCGCCGTACATGTTCACCAGTTCCCGGCCAACCATGCTGCGGATCACGTCTTCTTCGCTCACGTCCGAGACGTTGCACGTATCAACGCGGCGCCCGTCCCGCAGGATGGTGACGCGCCCCGCGATTTCAAAAATCTCCGGGAGGTGGTGCGAAATGTAAATGAACGAGACGCCGTCGTTCTGTAGCCGGCGGATGTTGTCGAACAGGAGTCGGATCTCGCCCGCGCTCAACGACGACGTCGGCTCGTCGAGGATCAACACCTTGGGCCGCTGCGAGATCGCCTTGAGAATCTCGACAACTTGGCGCTGGCCCATCGAGAGCCGGCGGAGAGGTGTTGCGGGATGGATGTCGAGGTTGAACAGGCGCAAGAGATTGGCGGCGTCGGTATTGAGGCGCTTGCGGTCGATGAAATTGAGAGGGCCCACGGGCTGGCGGTTGGCGAAAATGTTTTCGGCGACGGAGAGGCCGGGTACGAGGCTGAGTTCCTGGAATACGACGCTGATACCGCGGGCGATCGCGTCGTGCGGGTTGCGGAAACGGACAGGCGCGCCGTCGAGGATGATTTTCCCGGCCTCTGGCTGGTAAACGCCTGCAAGGACATGCATGAGGGTGCTTTTGCCGGCGCCGTTCTCGCCGACCAGCGCGTGGACTTCGCCGCGGCCGACTTCGATGTCGACGCCATCGAGCGCCCGAACGCCCGGGAACGACTTCACGATTCCGCGGGCCTCCAGCACGGGGACGTCGGTCGCCTGCGGCATGTCAGCCACGCTGCCTCATGAAATACTCGCAGTTCGAAGCGTCAACGACAATGACGCCGGTGTCAATTTTAGCGGGCGCGCCCGTGACGCCCGCCTTGGTGTTGTCCGACGCGATCGGCGCCGGGTGGTTTGCGAGGTTGTACAGGATTTGCACCGCGTACAACGGCATGAGCGCCGTGTTCTGGACGATGGTTGCGGAGATGACGCCGTTCTTGATGTGCTCGAGCACGTCGTTCCCGCGATCCATGGCGACCACCTTGACAGCGCCGGCCTTGCCGGCTTCCCGCACGGCGGTAGCGGCCCCGTTGCCGCCCGCGGCTTCCACGCAGCCGATGCCCGCGAGGTCAGGATGCTTCTGGAGGAGCGCGGCGGCGGCCTGCGCGGCGATGATGGGATCGGATTGCGTGTCCGCGACCTGGACGAGTTCGATCCCGGGATGCTTGGCGAGCGCCGACTTGTACCCGGCAATGCGCTCATCGAGGTTGGGCTGCCCGGGTTTGGTGAGGAGGGCGACTTTCCCCTTGCCGTCGACGAGGGCCGCCAGTTTCTCGCCGCCCTTGACGCCGGCCTCGAAATTGCCCGTGCCCACAAACGCGACCCGCTTCGAGCCCTCGAGATCCGCGTCGACCGTGACGACGCGGATGCCGGCGTCGGCGGCTTTGTCGACAAGCGCGTTGAGTGAGGGTTCGAACCCGACCACGACGAGGCCCTGGGGCCGTTTTGCGATCGCCTGTTCGAACGCGGTGATCATGGCGGCCATGTCGTATTCGGCGGGGCCGACGTATTCCGTTTTTACGCCGAGTGCCTCGCCGGCGAGTTTCATGCCCAGCTTATGGTCATAGAAATAATCGAGACTGCCCAGCGCCGAAACCTCGATATACAACTGATAGGAGGTGTTTGGCGTGGTGTCCCGCGGGGTTGCCGCCGGCCGGTTGCATCCCCAGAGAACAAGCACCGCAAACATCCCCGCCGCCGCACCTTGCCACAGTCTCATTGCGCCTCCTGCAATCGTGGCCCCGCAAGTACGCTTGCGTGTTTGTCCACACCGTCCACAATGTCCACTAACTGAGACCCCCAAACTCCCGCAAGGTCTCATACATCGCCGCGAGGTTCTCGGGCGGCGTCTGTGCCTGGACGTTGTGGGTCGGGTTGAAAATGAACCCGCCGCTGGGGCCGAACGTCTCGATTCGTTCGCGGACTTGTGCGCGTACTTCATCCGGCGAGCCGAACGGCAGGGTGTGCTGGGTATCCACGCCGCCGCCCCAGAACACAATCCGGTCGCCATAGTTTTGCTTGAGGCTTTTGGCTTCCATGTCGGCGGCGGAACATTGAACCGGGTTAAGGATATCAAACCCGGCGTCGATGAAGTCGGGCAGGAATGCGGCAACGGACCCGCACGAGTGGATAAAGGTTTTCCATGCGGTGTGGTGGTGGATCCAGGTGTTGACCTGCTGGTGGAACGGCTTGTAGAGATGCCGGTAGGCCTCGACCGAGATGAACGGGCCGCGTTGCGTGCCAAAATCCGTGCCCGTAACGAACACGGCGGCGACTCTATCGCCGACGGCCGCATGGATCTTCTCCAGGTTGCCCAGGGCAATCTCGCACTGGCATTCAAACACGCTGTAAACGTAATCGCGGCGCGTTATCGTGCTGATGTACCACTCCGAGATGTCGCGGATCCCCCGCGGGTATTTGAGCCACGGCGCCGGGACCAGCGCAATGTCCCCGAACGCCGTGCCGCCGAAACTGGCGAGGATGGCTTTGTCGGTCCGCGTATGAAGCCGTTCGGCTTCCATGCGAAGGTGGTTGAGATCCGCGTCGGAGATGGGGCCGAACTCCTGGAGGTTATCCTGGATGTCGAGCAGGTTGTCGTCGATTTCGGGCTGGCGGACCATGGTGTCGAAATACCACCCGCCTTTGGGCATGCGACCGCTGGGGGGCGCCGATTGGTCGCCTTCAGGATACATGAAAATGTCGCCGTTCTCGTCCGGCTCCGTGTTGAATGCGGCGGGGACCAGCACCGGCGTGCCGTCGAACGTCACCCACGGTTTCCAGTGCTTGTTTTCGAACCCGAACAGGTTGCGCGGGCCGGCGAGGCCGACCACGTCGACCCCAAGCGCCTCCATGAGGTCCGGGCCGATTTCACCGAGCATCTGGTAGGGCTCGACGACCTTGACCCGCGTGCCCGGCGCGTCCAGACCAAGCGTCTGCCGCAGGACGTACACGGCGGAGACGTGCATGCCCGTAACAGCGCTGGCACCGAGGTCGAGCGGGACCCGGTCCGGTTGCTGGTGGCGAAGTGAGCAGGCAACACGTTCGCGAGAAGTCATTTCTGCCGTATTCCTTTGGGCTGCGACAATAGCCGGGCCATTTTACCATGATTGGCGGGGCCGTTGCAGGTGGATTAAGGGGTTGCTGAATCGTAGAATGGAAGAAACTTATCGGGAGGGCAGGCGGATGGGCACCGGGATTCGCGTAACCGTGTGGAATGAGGGAAGGCATGAGAAGACCCATGAGAAGGTGCGCGAGCTTTACCCGCAGGGGATGGGTTTTCAGATCGCGCAGTTTTTGGAGAAGCAGCCGGGCATCGCGTCGGTGCGTGTGGCGCAGTTGGACGACCCCGGGCAGGGGCTGACGAAGAAAACCCTCGATACAACCGACGTCATGACGTGGTGGGGCCACATGGCGCATCACGACGTCACCGACGCCAACGCGGCGCGGGTGCAACAGCGTGTGCTGGACGGGATGGGGCTGATCGTTCTTCATAGCGGGCATGTTTCAAAACCGTTCATGCGGCTGATGGGCACGGGCTGCATGTTGAAATGGCGCGATGCCGGCGAGCGCGAACGGTTGTGGGTGGTCGATCCGGGCCATCCAATCACCGACGGGATTCCGGAGTATTTCGAGATCGATCAGGTCGAGATGTACGGTGAACATTTCGATATCCCGCAGCCGGACCAGTTGGTCTTCATCAGTTGGTTCCAGGGCGGCGAGGTGTTCCGGAGCGGATGTTGCTGGCATCGGGGTAAGGGGAAGATCTTCTATTTCCGGCCCGGCCACGAGACGTTCCCGATCTATTATCACGAGACGGTGTTGCGCGTGATTGCGAATGCGGTACGGTGGGCGGCGCCCAGCGGTGTGCCGCAGATTACCCGCGGAAATACCCAGCCGGTCGAACGATGAAACGCACGGGTTTGGCAGCGGGCCGATTGGGACGGGCATTAGCTGCGGCCCGCTTACGTGCGGCCCGCTTACGTGCGGCCCCGCACGCCCCTTGACAGTCAATTCAGGTGAAGTTACACTCAATTACTTGTCCGGATGAGGAGTTATCGCTATGGCGAAACGGGTGCTGGTGTTGTTGGCGCAGGGGTGCGAGGAGCTTGAGGCGATCACCGTCGTCGACCTGTTGCGGCGTGCCGGGATCGACGTGGTGTCCGCCGGGTTGGACGACAAACCGGTGGTGGCCAGCCGCCGAACCACCATCGTTCCCGACGCATCCCTGGCCACGGCGCTGGCGGGCCATTTCGATATGGTTGTGCTTCCGGGCGGGATGCCGGGGTCGCAGAACCTGGCCGACGACGCGCGCGTGATTGATCTGGTGAAGCGGATGGCGGGCGCGGGCAAGTTTACGTGCGCGATCTGCGCCGCGCCCATGGTGCTGGCGAAGGCGGGCGTGTTGCAAGGCAAACGGGCGACAGGCTACCCCGGCGTGCTCGAGGGGTTGGGGTTGAAGCCGACGGGCGAGGCCGTGTGCCGCGACCGGAAGGTGATCACCTCGCGCGGGCCGGGGACCGCGATGGATTTTGCGCTGGCGCTGATTGAAGCGCTGGAAGGGAAACCGACACGCGATAAGGTCGAACAGTCGCTCGTGCGGTAAGCGCGCGGGCGCGGCGGAAGGAGGCACATCATGTTTTATTCTGGAATCTCCGACGAAGCCGGGCAGGCGATCGACACCCAGATCAAGGCGCACCGCGAGTTGGGCTGGACACATCTCGAACTGCGCATGATCGACGCCCAAAACGCAACCTCGATACCCGACGCAAAGTTTGACGAGGTGCATGAGAAGGTGACGGGCGCGGGGATGACGGTGTCGTGTTTTGCGAGCGCCATCGCCAACTGGGCCCGGCCCATCACGGCCGACCTGGCTGTCGACATCGCGGACCTCAAAATGGCGATACCGCGGATGCGGCGGTTCGGCACAAAATTTATCCGCGTGATGAGCTACCCCAACGACAAGGATCACCCCCTGCCCGAGCGCGAATGGCGGCACGAGGCTATCCGCCGGATGAAAGAACTGGCGCGGATCGCGGAAGACGGCGGCGTGACCCTGGCGCACGAGAATTGCAGCGGGTGGGGCGGCCTGTCCGCGGAAAACAGCAATATCCTGCTGGGCGAGGTGGGGAGCAAGGCGTTGAAGGTAGTCTTCGACACCGGCAACCCCGTGACGTACCGGCAGGACCCATGGGCCTACTACCAGGCCGTGTACAAGGACATCGTCTACGTCCACATTAAGGACGCGAAGGTCGTGGGCGATACGGACGTCTACACGTATTGCGGCGAGGGCGACGGCGCGGTCCCGAGGATCGTCGCCGACCTGCTGGCGAAAGGGTATGACGGCGGGTTCAGCATCGAGCCGCACCTGGCGGCGGTGATCCACACGGGACAGAAGGCGTCGAGCGAGCAGCAGCTTTATGAGTCGTACGTCGAGTACGGCCGCAGGCTGATGAAAATAGTCGAGGAGACGGCTTCATGAGAATAACCAAAGTTAGAGACGTGATGGCATCAATCTTTGCAATAATTTTGATCCTGGCGTTGATCGCGGGCTTCTTACTGGCGACCGGGCGGCGCGTGCCGATTCTAAGCGATTGGCTGGGGCAGTAAAGAAAGCGAAAAACAGGGACTGACAACGCTTCTGGCAGTTTGGAAGCGCATTTTCGGCAGTTTGAAAATCGTGTCTGTCCCTGCTTTTCGCAGAGGGCATTCAGATGATTGCGGACGCTATTCTGGCAACTATGATGATAATAGGGGCTTCGCAGGCGGTGAATGCCGATACGATTGATGTTGCGGCGTATTATTTTCCGAACTACCATCCCGACCCGCGCAATGACAAGTGGCATGGGCCCGGCTGGACCGAATGGAACCTCGTCAAGGCGGCAACGCCGCGGTTTGACGGCCACCAGCAGCCGAAAGTCCCGTTGTGGGGATATGAGGACGAGTCAGATCCGGCGGTGATGGCCAAGAAGATCGACGCCGCGGCGCATCATAGGATCGACGCGTTTATTTTCGACTGGTACTGGTACGCCGACGGGCCGTATCTCGAGGGGGCGCTCGAGCGGGGCTTCCTCAAGGCGGCCAATGCAAACCGCCTGAAGTTTGCCATTATGTGGGCCAACCATGACTGGCTGGACATCCAGCCGGCCCAACGTAGCCGGCCGTGCAACGTCCTCGCAAAAGGCACGGTCGACGCCGCCACGTTCCGCGCGGCAACCGACCACTGTATCCGGACGTATTTCGCGCACCCGTCGTACTGGCGCGTGAACGGCGGCCTGTATTTTTCAATCTATGAACTGATGACGCTGGTCGACGGGCTCGGCGGCGTCGAGAACACGCGCAAAGAGTTGGATGGGTTCCGTGAGCGGGTTCGTTCTGCCGGGTTGGGCGAACTTCATTTAAACGCGGTCGCCTGGGGCGTGCAGATCCTGCCGGGTGAGAAAACGATCAAGTCGCCCAACGAACTGCTGGCCGCGCTCGGGTTCGATAGCGTGACATCCTACGTCTGGGTGCATCACCAGCCGCTCAACGATTTCCCGCGGACGCCTTATACGCGCGTGCGCGATGCTTCGATCGATGATTGGCAGACGCTGTCGGACAAGTTTGACCTCCCCTACGCCCCCAACGTCACCATGGGCTGGGATTCGAGCCCCCGCACGATCCAAACCGACGTCTACGAGAACGTCGGATACCCGTACACGGCCATCCTGGACGGCAACACGCCCGCCGAATTCAAAAAAACCCTCGAAGCCGCAAAAGCCTTTGTCCTGCGGCCCCACGTCTCGCCGAAAGTGGTCACGCTCAACGCTTGGAACGAGTGGACCGAAGGCAGCTACCTCGAACCCGACACGCAGCACGGTCTAGCGTATCTCGAGGCGATCCGCGACGTGTTCGACGGGAACTGATCGGCGCTCGATGAAGAGAGACTGTAGGCTGTAGGTGACAAGTGTCAAGACATCGTTTACAATCAATGATTCTGGGCCGAGTTTAGGCGAGCATGTGCCTTGCCTCGTGCCTCCAAAGTTGTGGAACACTCTGGAAATACACGACTTGGCACATGCTTGTCCATCTCAAACCTGCACAGATTCATGAGACAAACCCAACTTATTACGTGGCACCGACAACGCTGCAACTGCGAGAATCACATCAAAGAATTAAAGCACGCCTTTTCGCTCAACAGCCTGCCGTCGGCCGACTTCTTCGTCAACGCCCTTTACTTTCGCATTCAGACCCTGGGCTACAACCTCATCTCCGCACTTAAGCTCATCAAGTTGCCGGCAAACTGGCAAACCCTGACGCTCAAAACGCTTCGGTTTCGCCTGCTGGCGATCCCGGCGCTGGTCGTCAAACACGCCCGCGGCCTTTGGCTGAAGATTAACCACGCCCACCCCTACCTGCCAATACTCAAGCCCCTCGTTACGTAGATCCCTGAACGTCTCCAACCGCTCCATCGACGCCTGAACTAGGCTTTCTTACCGGTAAGGGCCTCCCCGGACGCTTCACGTAACAAGAAAACACACCTCTTGTCATTTCAGATGTCCGCTTTATTGTTCCTCACGCCCCACAAAACGCCGACTCGCACCCAAAACCCCCCTCCGCTCACAAAAAACGTCTCTTATCCGGCGATTCGGGAGACACGATTTTCAAACTGCCGAAAATGCGCCTCCAAACTGCCGGAGGCGAGTCAGTCCCTGTTTTTCGCGCTGTTGTTTCATTCGAGTTTCGTCTTTGTCCGCTCGCGATCGGCGCGGAGGCGGTCCACCTGCTCTTTGGTGGTGATCGGCCCGAACTCGAGCGTCACCACCTTGCTCTCGCCCGCCTCGAGCGTGTTGAGCCGGCCCTGCTTCTCATCGACGTCGCGGCCTTCCACCCCGCAATTGCACGGCTCGAACCCGATCACGTAATCCTGCTCGCCCATTTGTTTCCACTGCACGAACCGCGGCAATTCTTTTTTGTAGTACTTCAGGTATACGCCGAATCCCGCGCCCCGGTCGAACCCGTCGTTCACCATCGCCACCGTCACGGACCCGTCGTCCGCCTCCGCCATGTCGTGGTAGTATACCTTCTCCTTGTACCCGTGCATGGGCGGGTCCATCCGCGCCCAGTTTTCCTTGCCGACGACGGCCTCGGCATCGCGCGGCTTCACGGTGCGGCTCGGCGAGATCATTTCCGATCCCGAATCCAGCGCCGGCCACCCTATATTGCAATGGTACAACAGCATATACGTCGTGTCTTTGAACCCCTCGTTGACGACCACGTCGTGGATCCAGAACCGGGGTTCCCCCAGCCGCGTCGAAACCGTCCGCGTCAACGTGAGATTCTCGCCGAACACGGCGGTCTCGCGCATGGTGCCCGTCACGCTCAGCACGTACTCGTCTTCTTCCCACTCCTGCACAATCCGCAGATCGCGGGCCGGCGTGTTTCCGATCCGGCCATGCAGGCCGTTCCCGTTCAGCGCGCTGTCGGGCCGGGGCGCGCCGACATTGATCAGGCCGCACGTCGTCACCAGCCCGCCGAAATAGCTCCGCAGCCAGCGGTAGCCCTCGGGCTCGAAAAACTGCGGGGCCACGTCGCCCGTCGTGGACCGCCACCCCATGGCTTTGCCCTCGTAGGACGCGGCGGCGATATCGAGGCACCGGTCCAGCAACACCGTAAGTTCCAGCCCCGCACCGGAATGAATCCACGCGGCCCGCCCCGGCCGCTCATTGCCGTCGTCGAGCTGGACGGTGCGCACGCCGGCCACCTGATCCATGTTTCCGACACGCTGGCGCAATTCGTTGATTTGATAGTTTTTCCCGTATATATTCATTCGCGACCCCTCCACAGCGTTGTTGTATTTACTTACTTACCAGCGAGACGCGGGACCCCTGTATGGTAAAGAGTGGAGCGTTTTTTTGCAACCGGCCCGGCCCACCAGCCTGTTAAGATTCGACATAATAAACACTTGCAACTTTGAGCAAGACCCCTTATAATCCTTTCACTGTGGTTTGGGGAACAGCATTATTTGTGTTATAGGATGGAGGATTTGTCCAGTGACGATGACTAAACGTGAACTCGTGATTCGTGTGGCGAACAAACTGGGGATGACGCAAAGCGACGTAGCAAAGATTATCGAGGGGGCCTTCGAAACCATCTCACTCAACCTGGCCGAAGGTCACCGGTGGGAACTCCGCGATTTCGGGGTTTTCGAAGTAAAAACACGCGCGTCTCGGATTGGCCGGAATCCGCGCACCGGCGACCAGGTGCCCGTCCCCGAGCGCAAGGTGGTCACCTACCGGCCCGGCAAGAAAATGAAGGACATGATTACTGTTCAGGCAGCCGGGGATGCAAGCGTGGTTTCCTGGCCCGCGGATCGAGTGGAAGAACCCCATCAAACCCCCGGAATGGCCGCCGAAGCCTCAAACTGAACGGCAACAAGCACTTAACGACTGGCATCGGGGCGCGGGCCGACGAGCCGCCTAGCGGGCAGCGGAATTCGCCTGAACCTGCTTAATCCATGCGTGGTCGTAGCCAACACCTTGGGGAATACAAGGTCGAAATGATCATCCTTGCCGCCGACACCGGCACTTCCATAAATACCGTCGCGGTGTGCGACGGCGACCGCCCCCTGGCTGAAACGATCGTCGAAACCGGCCGGTCCCACAGCGAAAAACTCCTGCTCACAGTGGATTGGGTCCTCGAAGAAGCGGGCCTCACCCTCGATGATGTCCAGATGCTCGCTATTGGCATCGGCCCCGGCTCGTTCACGGGCCTGCGCATCGGCGTGGCTACCTGGAAAGGGCTCACGTTCGCGCGGAACCTGCCCCTGGTCGCGGTGCCCTCGCTCGATGCCATGACGCGGCTGGCTCCGTTCCATAACGAGGTGGTGTGCCCGCTGCTCGACGCCCGGATGCATGAGGTGTTTGGCGCTGTGTACCGGTTCGAGGACGGCCGCCGGCGAAAGCTCGTCGCCGATTCCGTATGCCCCGTCGACGCCATCCTTGACCAAGTACCCGATCCAGCCCCCATTTTCCTGGGCAATGGCGCGACCCTCTACCGCGACCGGATCGTCGCGAGAATCCCAGGCGCCCGGTTCGCCCCGGCCGCGTGCTCCCTTCCCCGGGCGTCAGCCATCGCCGCGGAATCCGTCGCGTTGCTCGGCGTGGGAATTTCAACCGATGCCGCGGCGGTTTCCCCGGTGTATCTGCGCAAATCGCAGCCCGAAGAAAAAAAGTCGCAGAGCGAGGTCAACCCTTGATCGAACAGGCAGCCGAACTACCCTCCGAACTCCGGTTCCGCAAGATCGAGCCGCGCGACCTGGACGAGGTCGTCGAGATCGAGCAGGAAGCCTTCCCCGAACCGTGGACGCGCGGGATGTTCTGCCAGGAAATATCCAGCTCGATGTCGCACTTTTATGTGGCGCTGGTCGACGACACGCTGGTGGGGTACGTTGGGTTTTGGCAGGTCGTCGACGAGGCGCATATCACCAGCGTGACGGTGCGCAAGGAATACAGAGGGCGGGGGTACGGCCGTGTGCTCACGGATTTCATCACCCGTGCCGCCGCAAGAGAAGGCCTCACCCGCGCCACGCTCGAAGTGCGCGTCACCAATATGACCGCGCAAAACCTGTATATGAGCCTGGGATTCGAGAAAACCGGGACCCGCAAGGGTTACTACAAAAAAACAAATGAAGACGCCATTATCATGGCGCGAAAACTGGACGCGTGCGCATACGAGCCGGAGCACGCCAAGACATAGGCTTTATTGCACGGGGGGGAAACGTTACCGGATGTCCAATTTACAGCAGCGACTGCAGCAAATCACGTTTATTGTCACCGACGTCGACGGCGTCCTGACCGACGGCCGGATATGGTTCGACGGCGAAGGCAGGCCGTTCCGATACCTGTTTGCCAGGGACGGGACCGGCCTCACGCTGTGGCATCTGTCGGGTGGAAAGAGCGCCATCATGACCGGGCTCGGTAGCAAGGCGCTCGAAACCATCAAGCAACAGTGGCGGTGCGACGAACTCTATATGTGGGTGAAGGACAAGGGCCGGGTGTGCCGCGAAATCGCCGCCAAGTACGGCATTGGGATGGATCAGATGGCCTTTATCGCCGACGACCTCATCGACGTGCCCGGCATAGAAGCCGTCGGGTTGCCCGTGGCCGTGGCCGACGCCGTACCCGCCGTCAAACAGGCGGCGAGCCTCGTGCTCGAATCGGCCGGTGGGCAAGGGGCGCTCCGCGAACTCGTCGAGCTCATCCTGGCCGCGCAGGGCCGGCTCGAGGAAACCATCAAGAAGTACATCTCACGAAAGGACCACCCCATTTGATCCGCATCTATGGCCTGACCGGCGGAACCGGCTGCGGCAAAACAGTCGCCGCAAAACGGTTCGAGCATCACGGCATCCGCGTGATCGACGCCGACACGACCGGCCACCAACTCCTCGAACCCGGCGGCGGCGCATATCAGCAAGTGGTCGAACAGTTCGGCCCGGATATTCTCACGAACGGCCGGATCGACCACGGCAAGCTGGGCCGACTCGTCTTTGCAGACGAAGCCGCCCGGGAAAAGCTCAATGCGATCGTGCATCCGCTGATTTTCCAGGCGATTTCACGCCGGTGCGCGGAGTTGTACCGCGAAGGCCACAAAACCGTCCTCATCGATGCGGCGCTGCTCGCCGAAAACGGGAAGCGCGAGAAATGGCTCGACGGGCTCATCCTCGTGACGGCCCCGAGCGAAGTCAGGGCCGCCCGGCTTGTCGCCGCCAGGCGTATCACGCCCAAGCAGGCCCAAAAACGGATCGAGGCACAGTCTGATCCCGACAAAAAAAGGCCCGCCGCCGACTGGGTGGTGGAAAATGCTGGCGATCTGGAGACCTTTTTGGATAAAATCGACGTCATTGCGGGAGAGATCAATGCATAAAATCGTCGTGTGCGCCAAGTGCCGGAAGATGTTTGTGCCCGTATTCGGCGAACAGAAATGCCCCGAGTGCGTGGCCGAATACGAGCAGAAAATCTTCCTCGTCGAGAACGCCATCTACCGGGGCCTCAAACAGACCGTCGCGGAAATCGTCGAATACACCCGCCTTCCCAAAAACCAGGTCGTTAAGATCCTCAAGAGCCAGCGCTACCTCAACGAGGCCGTCTCACGCGAGGCGCAGTGCGCAAGGTGCAAGACGGCACCCGCCCAGCCGGGTTCCGAATTCTGCGTCGATTGCCGCCTCGAGTTGCATCAGGCGCTCGGCCAACTCGCCGGCGCACTCGCCGCAAAAATCGGCGACAAGCCATACCGGCCCACCAGCGGCCTCCCCCTGCACAACGTGCTCGCCGAAGTCCAAAAGAAAAGAGAACGGACCTCCACCGACATACTCCGCCCACGCCAAACCAAGGTCAAATGAGAAGTAGCCCCACTTCGCCGAAGTCGCGGCCGAGAGCCGGCGCTACTATTCGCTAATTCGCCTCCTGCTTCGGTACAATCCGTGCACCATGAAAAAGACGGTTCAGATCATCATTGGCGTCGGGCTGGGTGTGGGCCTGCTTTGGCTGGTGTTCCGCGGCACAAACTGGAACGAAGTGTTGCAGGCCATTGCCGCGGCGGATCCAGTGTGGCTGGCGGTATTCCTGGCGCTGATCCTGCTGTCGTTTGTGGTGCGTGTCCAGCGATGGAGCTACATTGTGCGGACCGCCAAGCCGGTATCGTTCCGCCACCTGTTCAGCGCCACGCAGATAGGTTTTCTGGCCAATTTCACGCTACCGGGCCGGATCGGCGAAGTGGTCCGGGCCATTGCGCTGACACGGCTCGCCAAGCTCCCGTTCACCAAATCGTTCGCGATGGTCATCCTCGATCGAATCACCGATCTTTTCGGCCTCCTCGCCGTCGTCATCGTCACCGTGTTCGCCTACACGCCCGAAGGCAGCATAAGCATCCCTGCATCGACGCTCGGGGTCCCCATCGAATTCTCCGCCCGCAACGTTTACCGCGGCGAAATCCTCGCCATTGTCAGCCTGGTGGTACTCGTCTCGTTTTTTGTACTGTTGTATGTGAAACAGGAACTCATGCTGCGCGTTTCGGACAGGTTATGCTCGCGGTTCTCACAGAAGCTGGCCGACAAGATCCACCTCTGGCTCCAGCATTTCGCCGACGGGCTGCACATCTTCCGCTCCGCGTCCGACATGGCCAAATCCATCGGTTTTTCGCTGCTGGTTTGGTCCATTGCGCTGCTGGCGTTGACGTCGGTGGTCCGGGCGTTCGATGTCCACGTCCCGTGGCAAGGCATCTTCGTGATACAGTTGCTCTTGGCGGTGTTTATCAGCGCGCCCGGCGCACCCGGCTTCGTCGGCCAGTTTCACGCACCGATCGTGATCGGGCTCGTAATGTTCGTTCCGGGAATCGAAGACTCCAAGGCCAAGGCCATCGCCATCATGGCCCACCTGCTCAACCTCATTCCCGTGGCTGTGGTCGGCCTGATATGCCTCTTCATGGAAAAACTCGGCCTCGTCGAGCTTGCCCGCGAATCCGCACACACCGACGCCCAGATTGAAACCGAAGAAACAAGCCCAGCCATCAAATAGCGAAAAAGGGGGACAGGCTCGCTTTTTCCCGGCAGTTTGGGAAAAAGCGTGCCTGTCCCCCCTTTTCGCAACCTTAAGAACCCGCGCGATTAAAATAATCAGGCCCCTGGCCGCGCCACCTCGTCCATCGTCACAAAACCATCCTTATTCACATCCAGCCGGTCAAACGCCTCGCGAAGAAAAGGCGGGAAAAACGCCGTCGCCTCCTCGTAAGAAAGCTTGCCGTCGCCGTTCTTGTCCAACTGGGCCGGGTCGAACGTCCGCGGCGGAGCCGGCGGCACCGGCGGCCGGGCCGGCGGGCGGATGTCGTCGCGAGACAGCACCCCGTCCCCGTTGCGATCGTTCCGTTTGAACTTCTCTTCGGTAGCGTCCGGCATCGCCATGAACTCCTCGAGCGTCACTTTCCCGTCGCCATTCGCGTCGCCCTTGATAAACCGGTCTTCTATCGCCTTCATCCGCGTCTTGAGGTCGGCGCCTGCCCCCTTGGGCGGCAGCGGCCTCACCGCTGGCGCATCTTCCTTCGTGATGGCCCCATCCCCATTCCTGTCAAGCCTCTTGAATCGCGCCTCGGTCATATTGGGAAGCGCGGCCTGCGCCTCATCGAGCGTCACGGTCCCGTCTTTATTGGTGTCCGCGCGCTGCAGGATCTGTCCCGCTTGCGGGCCGCCGGGCCCGGGCATTTCCCCGGCCGTCAGGGCGCCGTCCTTGTCGCGATCCATGCGGTCGAACCGCTCTTGGGTGATATTGGGGAACGCGGCGGAAACCTCTTTAAAGGTCGCCTTGCCGTCCTTGTTGGTATCGGCTTTCTTCATCACCATGCCCGGGTTGAGCCGGACCTTTTGCTTCACTTCCTGCGCCTGGGCGGGGCTGCAAACGGCCACAACAACCGCCGCCAACACAAAAAACGACAGTAGCTTTTTCATAGTCTTCGTTTCCCTTCTAATCTTTTTCATCCCAACGGCGCGCCACACGCGCCATGCTGTCAAACCCCCCGGCCGGCCAAAAGTTCCTCATAGTCTACGCGTAATCTACGCTTTCAGACCCCCGATTTCTACTCGCCCGTCTTGATATTTTACGGCCTTTTCTTTACTTTCTTCTGGTCACAGGAGTTCTGTAATGCGTGTCGAACCTGACCTCAAGACGTCCTTCCGCCAAATTTATCCCCGCGCACCCGAACCGTTCATCGCCAGAGCCCCTGGTCGCGTCAACATCATCGGCGAGCACACCGATTACAACGGCCTGCCCGTACTGCCCATGACGCTGCTCCAGCATATACAGGCGGCCTGCGCTCCCCGCGCCGGCGCCAAAGTCCGACTTCACAGCACGCGCGCCGAGTTTCCACCTGCCGAGTTCGAGAACGCGCCCGACATCACGCCGTCGCCGCGCGGCGCCTGGGAAAACTACTGCAAAGCCGCACTGCAAGGTTTGAACGGCCATTTTAAACCCGCCGCTCCGCCCGGCATGGACCTGCTCGTCTCGGGGTCGATCCCGATGCGGGCCGGGCTGAGTTCGTCTTCCGCGCTTGTGGTGGCGTGCGCGCTGGCGTACCTCCGCATCCTCGGCAAGACGCTCGATAAAGACATCTCGCGGATCGCGCTGGCCGGCCTACTCGCCAAAGCCGAACATTACGTCGGCACACGGGGCGGCGGCATGGACCAGGCCATCATCCTGCTGGGCGGGCGCAACTACGCGTGTAAAATCGATTTCTTCCCGCTTCGCATCGAGCAGGTCCCGCTGCCGGCCGACCACGTGTTTGTCATCTGCAACTCGCTGGTGTCGGCCAACAAAACCGGCGAAGCCCTCCACAGATACAATGCCGGGCCCAGGCTCAGCAAGCTCATCTGCGCACTGGTCGAAAAACAGGCCCAAGAAGAATTCAGCAACGAGATCCGGCTCGAGCGGCTCGCCGACCTCTGGTACGGCCACCTCTGCCTCACCCACGCCGAAGTCGCCGCCCTGTTCTCCAGGGCGTTCCCCACACCGGTCACCACCCTCCAGCAGGCCGCCGGCCGCCTCGGAATCTCCACCAGTGAAATCCGCGACCGATGGCTCGGCGACCTCCATGAACCCGCCCAAGGGTTCAATCTCCAGGCGCGCGCCAGGCATATGCGCACCGAATGCATCCGGGTCGAGGCCGCCCGCGACGCCCTCCTCGCCGGCGACGCCCAACGCCTCGGCCCGCTCATGAACGAGTCCCACAAAAGCTGCGCCGACGACTACCAAATCAGTTGCCCCCAGCTCGACCGGCTCGTCCTCGCCGCCAGGCGGGCCGGCGCGGTCGGTGCACGGCTCACGGGCGCCGGGTTCGGCGGATGCACCGTCAACCTCGTTTCCCGATCCGACCTTTACACCGTGGTTGCGGCTGTTCAGAAGGACTACTACAGAGGGTTTGCCCCCGAATTCACTGTGTTCCCCGCAGATCCCTCGGACGGCGCCGGCTACTTGTAATTTCCCACCAAAGCATCTACTATAAATACCGCAACAACTGCTGAAACTGAAAGCGCCTATCAGGAGTTATACTTCGGGTGGGAATAGACGAGCTTTAACCGCCGTTCTTAACTGCCGTCTTGACGCCCAGTCTTAAGGGCCTATCGGCGAAATAAGTTTTGATGGTCATTTGAGTTGGCAAGGACCCGCGCATACGCGCGATAGCAGATTTCGTCTTTTGACAGGCGTCCGCTAATCGTGGTAGCGTTCTTATGGGAAGGAGTGGTCATCCATCTCTTTTCCGGGAATGTCTGCGACATATTGACGCCCCGCGAGGAGTGTCCGATGAACTGTCCGGGCCATCCCAATGCGGAAGTAGTAGGATACTGTAGTATATGCGGGACATTCGGTTGCGCCGAATGTATCAAGACCTACCAGGGCAACCAGTTGTGCCCGCGCCACTACCGACCTATTGCCCTGAAAATTGAAGAGGAAAAAAAGCACGAGGAGTTGCGAAAACGCCGCCCCAGGCAGCGGCTCGTTGTCAGATACCTCGACGGACACTGCGAGTACGGGGTGTGTTTCGCCCTTAACCTGAAGGAACCGGGGTTTCACCTCGATCTGTGCGACAGCGAAGGCACGCCACTGGGAAAAACCAACTACACCGCGTTCAGGGACCTCAAAGCGGTGTTCTTGGTCAAGAGTTTCGACGGCAAATACGACCGCTCGGTCCGTTACAAAGACTACACCGCCGAGGGCGGCGAGTTGGTCGCCCGATTCAAGGACGGCGAGGTCGTAAAAGGTTACTGCCTCCACCGTTACGACCCCGAAGAGCCCCGGTTCCACCTCATCCCGCAGGATTCCACGACCAATAACATCAGCATCGTGGTCGAAAAACGCGCGCTCGAGGCCGTCTACACGCCCGAAGAGTACAGCCGGATCGAACAGCAGCAAAGAACCGCCAAGGGCGCCGACTCGACTGGGCTCAGCCAGGAAGAAACCACCGGCGATTTCTACTTCGAAACCCGCAACTACGCCGCCGCCATGGAACAATACCGCCTGGCCACCGTAAAGTTCCCCCACGTCAGAAGGCTGCAGAAGAAAATCCTCATGGCCCAATACAACATCGGCGTCAACTTCATCAAGCGTCACGAATACGACAAAGCCCTCGTGTCCATGGAGACGGTGCTCAAGGGCGAACCCCACAACGATCGCGTCCGAAAAAAAGTCGCCCAATTGCGGCACATTATCCAGAAAGGCGAAAGACCGGACACCGCAGCCGAACCGGGGCTGCAGGATTAAGTGCGCGCACGCGCGCGCGTCCTGACAACCCTGTTGATTGTTACAGAAAGGTTGTAATGCTTATAGCTATTATCGCCGACCTTCATGCCAATTTGGAGGCCACTACCGCCGTATTCAAAGAGATCGACAAGCGTAAGCCCGACCGGGTCTTTTGCCTGGGCGATCTCACCGGCTACAACGCCCAGCCCAATGAGATCATCGATATCCTCCGCGACCGCGACATTCCCACCATCATGGGCAACCACGACGCCGCCGTCTGCGGGCTCGAAGACCCGTGGTTCTTCCGGGCCGCCGCTAAAAAAGCCATCGAATGGCAGGTCGGCCAAGTCCGCGAAGAGAACCGGAAGTGGCTGATGCGCGCGCCCGAGCAGATGGTGTTCAGCAAGACGTGCCTCGGCGTACACGGCTCCCCATCGAGCCGGGACGACTACATCATCGACTGGCTCGACGCCATGCGCCAGATCGAGTTCCTCAACGGCAGGGACATCAACGTCTGCTTCTTCGGCCACAGCCACAGGCCGTCGTTCTTCAGCGAGAAAGGGGCCGCTCAAGCCATCGGCCCCGGGACCGTCCACGAACTGCGGCCTACCAACAGGTATTTCATCAACCCCGGCGCCGTCGGCCAACCCCGAGACAGAGACCCCCGCGCCGCGTTCGGATTGTTTGACCTCGAAAACAAAACGTTCGAGTTCTGCCGGGTCGAATACGACATCGAATCCTGCGCACGCAAAATCCTCCAGGCCGGGCTGCCCGTCGAACTCGCAACGAGACTCTCGAAGGGCAAATAGGTGTGGCGGTGACGCTGCGCGAACAAATCGAAGAGCGCGAACGGAAAACACTCCGGCCAGATGCCGCACGCGCCGGTGAAACCCGCGGCAGAGCAATCCCCGAGCAGGAACACGACTACCGAACCGCATTCCAGCGCGACCGCGACCGGATCCTGCACTCCAAATCGTTCCGAAGACTCAAGCACAAAACCCAGGTGTTCCTCGCACCCGAAGGCGACCATTACAGAACCCGGCTTACCCACACGCTCGAAGCCGCCCAAATCGCACGAACCGCGTCCCGCGCGCTGTTCCTCAACGAAGACCTCACCGAAGCCGTCGCACTCGGCCACGATCTCGGCCACACGCCGTTTGGCCACGCCGGCGAAACCGCGCTCAACGAAGTGTACGCGCCGGGGTTCCAGCACGCCGAACAGAGCCTCCGCGTCGTCGACCTCCTCGAAGAAGGACGGACCGGGCCCGGCCTCAACCTCACGTTCGAGGTCCGCGACGGCATCCTCAACCATTCCAAAGGCAAATCCGTGCTCGACGGGCGCCGGGCCGCGCGCGCGGGCACGCTCGAGGGCATGCTGGTCAGCGTGTGCGACGCCATCGCCTACATCAACCACGACATCGACGACGCGGTCCGGGCCGGCATCATCACGCTCGACGACCTGCCCCGCGACGCCGTTAAGATCCTCGGGTCATCCACCTCCGACCGGATCGACGCCATGCTCACCGGCCTCATCCACGGAAGCCAGGACGGACCCATCGCGTTCACCCCCGACATCCTCGAGGCCACCAACCTGCTGCGGTCGTTCATGTACGAACACGTCTACCCCTGCGAAGCCATCAACCGCGAGATCCGCAAAGCCAAAAAACTCCTCTGCGACCTCTACCGCCACCTCGTCGAGAATCCAGTTGCCGATATCTACCCGGCCACAAAAGGCGACTCGCCCGAAAGACGGGCCGTCGATATGGTCGCCGGTATGACCGACCAGTACGCCCTACGCCTCTACCGCCAAATCTTCTTCCCCACCGCCTGGGAGAAATGACCAAAGCGGAACGCGGAATGGTCAATACGGGGACACCAGCTTTCTTCATCCCTCATGCTCTTGGCACTTGTCATTCCACGGAAGTAGGTCGGAAATAGGTGGCTGTCCCCGGCTTTCGCGGCCTTGACGATCACAGCAAGAGCTTTTTCACCAGCTCCACAGCCACCGATTTTCGATTCTGTCTATTCCTATTCGTTCATGAACCGTTACGAGTTTGTCATTTCCAGACCACACGAAACGTGGCGATTTCCCATGGGCGGAACGTATAGTTCCAATAAGCGCGCGGGCCGGTCGAGTGCTCGCATGAGGTGTCCAGACTGTTGCCGTCGAGGTCGGCCATATTCACCTGCTTGATTTGGCCCGGCCAGCGAATCGCGGCCGTCTGAGGTTCGTGAGAAGCATTCAGGGTCCGCACGGCGGCCGCGGCGGGCGCCCCGGGAAAGACATGCGTGATCAGTACGTTTGGGTTATCGGCGCTGACGCCCGCCACACATCCGGCCGTCACATCTTCGGGGATGCGGACAGGCCTGCGATGAAATGTTTCCGCAAGCCGCATCGACTCCGCCGCCGAGAAAGATGATCCGGCATGGAACCGCATCTCCCAGTTCGCCGTGCCTGTGAAACCGAAGTTGAGCACGGTACATTCGATCACGTGCGCGTCCGCCTCCTTCAGGCAACGGAATAATGTGTTTTGCGAGGGACACCAAAGCAGGTGCCGCCCGGGCCATTCCAAGCGAATGTACCGCGCACAGTAAAACTTGGCCGCGCGGCGCTCTTCTTCGGAAAATGGCGCATCGGCAACAATCCGCGGCTTTGCGCCCGCGATGTGCACCCGGAACCGCCACGTCCCGGAAGGCCAGGCGCCCGTCTCAAAGTAGATCGTGCTGGTCAACCGGTGGTTGAACTGAATCCACGGTCCCGGCTCCTCACCCGTGGAAACCAGGCCGTGTACCGACAGTGCAGGCTCCTCCACGTCGCGGATGCGCATCAAGTCCCTGCGCCACGCGGCCACATCGATCCCATCGGACACCGTTTGCCACGGGAAATTGACCGGCGCGTCCTCGATGCGCGTATAAGCTGTCTCGATGTTCATGTTGTGTGAGTTGACCAATTGACGCCACTCGCCCACCAAAGGCTCAAACGCGATGTCTGCAAAGGCTTCATGGTCCGCGCTCCACACGCGCCCGTCTCGTTTTGCCGTCAAGCGGGCGGAATCGCGTTTCGGTTGGACGGGCTCATCCGTTACGGGCTCCAATTGGAGATCCAGCGTCCCGTACGAGGGGATGTGGGCGATGACTGGCCCGGCAAGCACGTGGCCGTTGTCCGAACGGAACACGGCGGGCAGGATCTTGCTGGCCTTGCCGTCCGTCAGCTTGAACGCGTGGCTCGGCCACGCCAGATCATTCAGCTCAAGCAATATCGGTGTCGCAACATCCCAGGGACACGGGTTGAACAGCCGGAACGCCGTGCCGGATCCGGTGATCGGCTCACCCATTCCTGCCTCGTCGCGAACGGCTTGTTGCACGGTGTTCAGTTGCTTCGCGGCCAGTTCGCTCTGGTAGGACCGGATGCCATCGATGTAGGCCTGCCCCATTCCCACGAGGTACGGGTCGTGGTTTTGCGACACGAGCAAGCGGGACCAGAGTTCGCGCAACCGATTGCCCGCCAGCGTGCCGATCCAAGGGGCATCCCCGCCTGCGCACAACGTCTCTACCGCCAATAATAGACTTTCGCACTTGTTGGCCCCGCGCGTCGTCCGCTCATTCTCGTAACCCCATCCTCCTTTGAAAGAGTTGTTGTTGTAATTGGACTGGTCCATGGGAATACGAACGCGCGGCGTCTGGCATCGGTCGAGCGCCCATTGGATGTACTCCGTCAAGGTCATCTGCCGGAAACCGCGCGCTTCGGCCTCGTGAATGGCCTCCCGGTACGGCGCGATGGACGCACCCCAATCCAATCCCGGAGGCCCCACCTCCATCCACTGGAAAATCAACGGCGCCTTCCGTCCGGCCAACCGCGCAATGACCGCGTCATACGATGTCCATTGGCTGGTGCACGACACCATGCCCGGATGTTTCGGGATCGTGGGAATCGCTGTGCCGTCAAATGCCTCCCAGAGAATGAGGTCATAAGGCAAGGCGGGCGGGGCCCCGGAATTCTGAAACTGAAGGCTTGCATAACTGAACCCGGCGAGCTTGAGGAGTTGAGGCAGTTGCGCGAAGAAGTTCTGCTCTTCGGCAAGAAACGTGTCCACCCCGCGGCCCAGATAGCGCCGGTATGCGGCCTGGGCGAACGTCAGCTGCCGCAACGCCGATTCGTAACCGAACACCTGCGACTCCGGCTGGGCGAACGTGCCCCCCGGAAGTTCCATCAGACCGCGGTCGATCAAATCCCGGATTATGGCGAGATAATCGGGGGTTTCCGCATCGAGCGATTCGAGGAAATAGGCGTCGAACTCGTGGCAGACCCGGTTTGCCGGATTCGCATCGAGCCAGCGGCGGCCCTGCTCGAGGCCATACACGCTTGAGAAATTCCGTTGGTACCAATGCCCCCCGACCTCCCCTTCAGGAAATGCCTCGCCAATCCCATACTGGGTCCAGTGATTGCAGATGACGATCGCGCCTGCCGCGTCTTCCCGAGACGGCATCAAAGAAGTTCCTTCCGCCCCCGAGGCCACAGGCAGATCCAGCACAGCTGCCCCGGACACAGTAATTGCACTGCGCATAAAGTGACGACGTGAGATTTCCATGACTCGCGCCCATCCCGGTTCACAAAAGCTTATTAAAAAACCGAGATACCAGTCAATTCCTGCCATACGGGCCACTCGAACTCCAGGGAAATAGGTGGGGAAAATGGCGGACAACGGAACTGGTGAAAAACCTACCCTAGCCACGAAAAAACCTCTTGATTTCAACATACATGAGCGAAAAACGGGGACTGACGCCTTTCCGGTAGTTTGGAAAGATGTCTGTCCCCGGTTTTCGCGGCCTTGACGATCACAGCAAGAGCTTTTTCACCAGCTCCGCTGTTAGCATGCATAGGTTCGGGTAGTCAGGTCGAGGAGGAAAGGATGGGAAGCCTGCCTTACAATGCGTGGTATGGGCGTATGGAGCGCCCGCCACATAAGGAGACTCCCCCGAAAGACGAGCCGTCGATATGGTCGCCGGTATGACCGACCAGTACGCCCTCCGCCTCTACCGCCAAATCTTCTTCCCCACCGCCTGGGGACAGTAAAAGAATGACAAATTACAAATTATAAATGGTGTTGAGGCATTTGAACTAGGGACATGGCGCCTGTAACTGACCGGCTCGTTCTCTTCAATCCGCAATCCGTAATCTCTAGCCCTCCAGATTCCGGTCTTATTTCTGATCCTTCATCCTTTTGTCATTTGTCATTTGTCATTTGTCATTTCCAAAAGAAAGCCCCGAACCGATTTCCAGCCCGGGGCTCTATATGCTTCCCTTACTTTCCCTTCGCGGCCGCCTTCTTCGCCTTTGCCTTTTTCGCCTTCTTCGCCTTCTTCCCCTTCGCCGCCTTCCGCGGCGACTCGATGGCCGCCTGGGCCGCTGCCATCCGCGCGATCGGGACGCGGAACGGGCTGCAACTCACATAATCCAGCCCAACCCGGTGGCAGAACTTCACCGACTCGGGGTCGCCGCCGTGCTCGCCGCAGATGCCGCACTTCAAATTCGGCCGCGTCGACCGGCCCCGCTCGACGCCCATCCGCACAAGCTGGCCGATCCCGTCCTGGTCCAGCCGCTGGAACGGGTCTTCCGGGAGGATCTTCTTGGCGAGGTAGTACGGCAGGAACCCCCCGATGTCGTCCCGCGAGAACCCAAACCCCATCTGCGTGAGGTCATTGGTCCCGAAACTGAAAAACTCCGCCTTCTCCGCGATCTTGTCGGCAACCAGCGTGGCCCGCGGGATCTCGATCATCGTACCAACCAGGTAATCCAGCCGGACCTTGTACTGCTTCTGCACCTCGTCCGCCACGCGGCGCACGATGGCTTCCTGGTTCGCGAACTCGTTCGAGTGGCCGACCAGCGGAATCATGATTTCCGGCAGCACCTTCACACCCTTCTTTGTCAGTTCCGCGGCCGCCTCGAGGATTGCCCGCGCCTGCATCTCCGTGATCTCCGGATACGCAATGCCCAACCGGCACCCGCGGTGGCCCAGCATCGGGTTCAACTCGTGCAACTGCGCGATACGCGCACGGATCTTATCCGGCGCCACCCCGATTTGCTCCGACAACTCCTGGATCTGCTCGTCGTCCAGCGTCACAAACTCATGCAGCGGCGGATCGAGCAACCGGATCGTCACCGGTTTGCCAGCCATCGCCTCTAAAATGCCCATGAAGTCCGACTTCTGGTACGGCAACAGCTTCATTACGGCCTTGCGCCGCGTTTCCTCATTCTCCGCAAGGATCATCTCGCGTATGTGGATGATCCGCTCCGGATCGAAGAACATGTGCTCCGTACGTGTCAGCCCGATGCCTTCCGCGCCAAACGCCACCGCCTGCGCCGCATCCACCGGCCGGTCCGCGTTCGTACGCACCTTCATCTGACGCGTCGCATCCACCCACGTCATCAGTTTCTTGTACCACTTGTTTTTCTCCGGCGCGGCCGGCACCACCGGCAAATGGCCTACGTAAACGATCCCGGTCGTGCCGTTCATCGAGATCCAGTCGCCCTCGCGGATGGTCAAGTCGCCAACCGTCGCCTTCCGTTCCTTCAAATCGATATTGAGCGCGCCGCAACCCACGATGCAGCATTTGCCCCAGCCGCGGGCCACTAGCGCCGCGTGAGACGTCATACCGCCTTTCGCCGTCAGGACCGCCTCCGCCACGTGCATCCCGTGAACGTCCTCCGGGCTCGTCTCGGCGCGAACCAGGATGATCTTCCGCCCTTTCGCCGCCCAATCCGCCGCGTCGTCCGCCGTAAACACCACCTGGCCCACGCCGCCACCCGGGCCCGCCGGCAACCCTTTCGCCACAACCTGCGCGTTGCGCTCCGCGGCCGGATCGAGCATCGGGTGAAGCAACTCGTCAAGCTGCTCCGGCGCAACTCGCATCACCGCCGTCTTCTTGTCGATCAGCTTCTCGTCCGCCATATCCACCGCCATCCGCACCCCCGCCGTACCCGTACGTTTCCCCACCCGGCACTGGAGCATCCACAACACGCCTTCCTCGATCGTGAACTCGATATCCAGCATGTCCCGGAAATGTTTCTCGAGCTTCGCGCGAATCGCATCGAGCTGCTTATAAAGTTTCGGATTCCGCTCCTCGAGCGACAGCAGGTGCTTGCTGTGCTCGGTTTTCGTCGCCTTGTTCAACGGCGACGGCGTCCGGGTACCCGCCACAACGTCTTCGCCCTGCGCGTTCACCAGCCACTCCCCGTAAAACTTGTTGTCGCCGGTGGCCGGGTCGCGCGTAAACGCCACGCCCGTCGCCGACTTGTCGCCCGTATTTCCGAACACCATCGCCTGAACGTTCACCGCCGTACCCCACTCTTCCGGAATACGCTCGATCCGCCGGTACTCGCGGGCCCGCCTGCCGTTCCACGACTGGAACACGGCTTTGATCCCGCCCCACAACTGCTTCTCCGCGTCGTCCGGGAACTCCTGGCCGATCACTCGCTTCACAATCGCCTTGAACTCGTCCGCCAGTTTCTTCAGATCCTCGGCGGTCAGGTCCGTATCGATCTCGTAGCCTTTCTCCTTCTTCATCCGGTCCATCGCGTGCTCCATCTGGAGCCGCGCACCCTCGCCTTCCGGGAACTCGAGCCCCGCCGCCTTCTCCATCACCACGTCCGCATACATCATGATTAACCGCCGGTACGCGTCGTACACAAACCGCTCATTATGCGTCTTCGCGATCAGCCCCGGGATCGTCCTCGACGTCAAACCCACGTTCAACACCGTGTCCATCATACCCGGCATCGAACGACGCGCACCCGAACGAACCGAAATCAGCAGCGGGTTCTTCGCATCACCGAACTTCTTCCCCATCGCCTTCTCGACCTTCGCCATCGCCGCGTTCACTTCCTTAGTCAGTTCCGATGGAAGTTTCTTGTTGTTCCGGTAATACTCCGTGCATATCTCCGTCGTGATCGTGAAACCCGCCGGAACCGGTATCTCCAAATTGCACATTTCCGCCAGGTTGGCCCCCTTACCGCCAAGCAGGTTTTTCATCTCCGCTTTGCCGTCCGCTTTACCGGCAGCGAAGTAGTACACGTTCTTTTTAGGCATTTCCGCCCTTCTCCTTCGTTATTCGCACAACTGTGTTTTGACTGTTTCTTCCGGGAGCCGTTTCCGACGCGTCAAGGCCGCCCGTTGCGGGCCGCCAGGAGGTGTGAAAATCCCGCGCACACTAATTCAGTATATAAAACGCCCACAACGAAGTGCAAATACAGACCCCCCGCGTTATAATGCCGCCGCGCAGTATCAGCGCGATAAGGAGCGGCTCAATGGGCGCAACATTCCCGCGTGCAATCTGGTTGATTCTTCTGTTGGTTCCGCTACTCGCTGCAAACGCAACGTATGCCGACCAAAAGGCCTTCCATAACATCTCCATCGTGCTCGATCCCGGCGCCGACACCACCGAAGCCCGCGTCGCCGACGTCCTCCGCACCCGCATCATCAAACGCTCGCCTGGCGCCATCGTTGACGTCCAGCGCGGCCAAGCCCCCGCCGGCGCGCTCGCCCTCGCCATTTACCTCGCCCGCGCGGAGCGCGGCGGAATCGCCGACCGCTTGCTCGCCCAGGAAAAAACCCTCCTGCCCGGCAACGGCTTCGACCTCTATCCCGAAGGCTACGCCTGCAAATCCGTCGGCCCGGCCATCGTGGCGGTTGGCGCGGACAACCGCGGCGTCCTCTACGCGGCGGGCGAAGTCCTCCGCCGGTTGCGCTACGGGGCCGACGCCGTCTCGTTCGATGACTTCTCCATATCCACCGCGCCCGCGTACCGGTACCGCGGGTCGTCCGCCAACCCGGGCGGCACTATGCGCCAAGTCACCGGCGCACGCGCCTGGACGCCCGAAGAAATACGCGAATACACGATCGACTACGCGCTCGCCGGCGCAAACTGCTTCTATGCCCACGGCGATATGTTCGAGTTCGTCAAATCGTTCGACCTGATGGGCGAGTTCGGTTGCCGGCCCAATCAGCTCAGCGATTTTCCCCCCGCGTGGCAAGCCACCGAACGCGGCAAGTGGGTCTGCCCCTCGATTCCCGAAGCCCGCCAGGCTCTCCTCGCTCAATGGGACAAGCAATTCCAAGCCGTGCCCGACTACGACGTCCTCCGGTTTTTCGCGGGCGACCCCGGTGGCTGCCGCTGCGAGAAGTGCGAGCCGTGGGGGAAAACCTTCATCTACCTGTGCGAGGAAGTCGCCGCCGTCTGGCTCAAATACCACCCCGAATCCGCCGTCATGATCGCCAACCAGGACGTCGACAACGAGGGCGATCAGGCCATCTTCGATTATCTCAACGAGAAATCCCGCGACTGGCTCTACGCCATCGCCTACGGTCCCGGCAGCAACGCCATGTCGGATTATTTCCGGCCCGAACTCCGCGACGACCTGTTCGAATACCCGGGCAGCGGGCCCGTCAACCGGTATCTGGCCGAAACACTCAACCAACTCCCCCGCTGGCAGCGCATTGTTCACTACTCCGACATCACCCACTGGATCAGCGCCCAATACCAGGTCGAAAACCCCGAGCCTACCATCATGCGCGTGTACGGGCGCCGCACGTTTCACACGCGCCCCAAAGCTTTCTACCGCATCTTCCAGGCCATCATGCCGTTCTCCGAAGGCGACATCATCTACTCCGAAGGCTACCACGACGAGTTCCACCAGTACATGTGGAACCGCCTCCTCTGGAACCCGAACCAGTCCCTCCAAGACGTGGCCCTCGACTATTGCCGATACCAGTTTGGCGATGAGGCCGCGCCGCTCATGTTTCAGGCCATGTGCCAACTCGAAGACAACCTCGAAACGCCACTCGAAGCCAACCCGGGAATCGAAAAGTACTACTCGCTCGTAAAAGAAGCCGGCTCGAAAATCCCTGCCAACCTCATGGCCATCAATTACAGATGGCGCCTCCACATGCAAAAGGCCGGCCTCGATAAATATTTCCAGCTAAAACTCCGCAACGATCGCGACCGCGAGCGCCGAATCATCCAACTCGCAGCTAATCCGGCCGATCCCGCTGCCGCGATCGATCAAGCCCTCGCCGTTGCCGCCGAGACCGACGAAACCGGGCAGATGCCCGATCTCCGCGCTGAAGCCGGCCGGCTCGGCGACGAAACTAACGCCCTGTTCGGCGTACGCAACGTGGGCTATTTCTCCCTCGATAAAGCCCTTACCTCGCTGCCCTGGATCATGCAAACACTCCAAAAAGCCGACGCCGCCGAGGCCCCCGATCAGAAACGGATGCTGCTGGCCCTGATCGCCGACTACGAGAACCCGGGCAAAGGCGGGTTCTACGACGACGCCGGCAACAAAAACCGACAGCCCCACCTCGTCAAAGGCGAGTCGTTTGACGCCTCCGCCATGATGGATCCCAACAACCGCCCGTCGCAATCCACGCTCGCATACAGCCTCACCGACCCCCGTGGCGTCGCGTTCACCTACACCGGGCTCGACCCCAACGCCTCGTACAAACTGCGCGCCACGCTCGTCGCGCCACGCATCCCCAAAGAAATGCTCGATATCCCCGTTAAGCTCAAGCTCGTCGAGAACATCCTCGCCGACGGCCAATACATTGCCCGCGACGTCGAAGTACCCGAGTTCACCGCCGGCTTTTTCGAATACGACATCCCCCAGGACCTCACAAAAGACGGCGCGCTCGACCTCACATTCGAACGCGGCGCCGGCAGCCTAGCCATCGGCGTCTCCGAACTCTGGCTGATAAAAAAATAACCCTTGCGCCACACGCGGTGGGGCCGCGCTCCTGCGCGGCCGCCGGGCTTGCCACGGCGTAGCTGCGCCAACAACAAAGCCGGGTGGTGCGGGCGTCCCGCCTGCATTATGCGTCCGATCCGTCCTATAGGTCCTATTCTTTTCCCTATACGCCCATTGCATTTTCGCCAAAACCCTGCTAACCTATTCCCGAACTTGTTTGCGGGGGCGGCGGGGCTACTTCTTAATTTCATCTGACCCGACCGGGAACTATCGCCTATGAGCAAGGCCGTCGCAAAAGCCGTGGCCGACTTCCTCAGCGCCTCGAGCCAGGACTTCCTGGTCATCCTCAAAAAAGAAACCTTCGCAAAAAATGCCAACGTCCCCCTGCTCGAACAATGGTTCGACGACCAGATCCATTATTTCGGCGGCGGGTCCGCGCATACCAGCGAATGGGTAACCCTCTTCGTCGACACCATCCGGGCCGGCGGCGGCGGGATGGGCAATCTCCTATCCGTCGTACAGCGCGTCCGCAACGCCGTGATCCAGTTCTGCTCCGGAAAGCTTCCCGGCATCAGCGACATGGACATCTGCCGCACCATCCTCGAGTACGAGGCCGAACTCGTTAAGCGCGTCTGCGAAACCTACACCGAAGCCGAACGTAAAAGCGCCGCGTCCGCGCAGCGCCGCCTGAAAACGCTTGCCAATTCCATGCACAACGCATTCGTCACACTCAACGTGGACGGCGTCATCGACCTCACCAACGCCTACTTCAGCAACATCATCGGCATTGCCGAAGATCGCGTGCCCGGCACAGATTTCCTCGCCCTCTGCCAGCCCGACACGGCCGCCGAGATCAAACGCGAACTCCGCCAAAAACGAGGTAGCAGCGCAAGAACCTTCAACGGCAACCTCGTCACCGCACTCGGTGCTACAACCGCCGTCCAGTTCTGGGTACTCCCCATATTCGACGCAAACGGGTTCCGCAGCGGGCTCGCAATCCCCATGACCAAGCTCGACCCCGGCGTCCGGTTCCCCAGCAGCATGTTTTCCAACCTCGTCGAGGAAATCGCCGGCGTCCTTGGCATCGGCCTCTACGTCATCGACGCCCATTTCCGAGTGGTCAGCGCAAACGAAATGGGCCTCTTCTTTGCCGAAGTCGGGCAAGAAGACAACGCGTTCCACTGCTGCCGCAACCTCGACGAACAAGGCCGCTGCCGCGACTGCCTCCGCAAGCGCGTGTTCGATACCGGAATGCCCCAGCACGCCACCGTACAGTTCAAAATACCAGCCGGCGACGTCCGATGGGTCGAAATGACCTGCATCCCATTCAGAAACGAGCAAGGCGCCGTCACACACGTCGCAAAGCTCGTCCGCGACGTCACCGAACAAAAAATGATCGAAGGCCAACTCCTCCAACAACAGCGCGAAAGCCTTGTCTGGCATCTCGCCGCCAGCGTCGCCCATCAACTTTCAAACCCGCTCGGCGTCATGATCGGATTCGCCGAAATGCTCTCCCAGGGCATCCCGCCCAACCGAGTCCACGAAGCCGTCAACACCATCCTCCGAAACGGCATGCGATGCAAAGAAATCGTCGACAACCTCATCGAGTTCGGCCACGGCGCGTCCGGCGAGCTCGTGCCAACCGACCTCAACGCACTCATCAAACAGCGCGTCAACGCCGTCTACGCCGAAAGCCGAATCGACTGGCGCCTCACCGACGGTCTGCCCCCCGTCCTGTGCGCGCCCGACCAGATGGCCCTCGTACTCCTCCACCTCGTCGACAACGCACTCTGGGCCGCCAAGTCGCGTGTCGTCATCCAAACCGAACCCGGTGAAAACTCGGTGCTCGTCCGCGTCATCGACGACGGGCCCGGCCTTCCCGAAGAATACCGCGCGCACATGTTCGAACCATTCTTCACCACACGCAGAGACGAAGGCGGCATCGGCCTCGGTCTGTGCCTCTCCCGTCGAGTTGTCGAACTCCACCGCGGCCAACTCACGCTCGACGAATCCGTCTCGCCCGGCACATGTTTCCTCATCAGCCTGCCCGCCGCAGAACACCTCCAACTCCCCGACGAACCCGTGAAGCCACCCGAACCCGCGCCAAAATCCGGCCGGCGCATCCTGCTCGTTGAAGACGAAAACGACCAGTTGTTCCTGCTCGCGCTCGCGCTCCAGATGCAGGGTCACCAGTCTGACACCGCAAAAACCGGCTCACACGCCATCGAACTCATCAACAGCTTCCAATACGACGCCGCCGTCATCGATATGCTGCTCGCTGACGAACTCGGCGGAAGAGACCTCTACAAAATCCTCCAGCGCGCAAACCCACAACTCGCCGAACGTACCCTCTTCATCACCGGCGACACCATGAAATACGAAACCCGAAGGTTCCTCCAGGAAATCAAACGGCCCTACCTCGAAAAACCATTCATGATCGCCGACTTCACCGCCGAAATCGAACACATCATCCAAAACTCACCCCGCCCAACCCCCTGAAAGCGCCGTTGGGACGCCCCGGCCACGCGTGGCCGAGAGGCGTCCCAACGGGCTGTCCCCATTTTGGTTTTGATTGCGGCCTGTCGCGGTATGTCATTTTTGTCCTTTGTCCTTTGTCCTTCATTCCTGTAAACTTGTCCAAGCAGGAGGCATTACCATGCATTACCGCATTACGCGCCGCCGGTTTCTCCACACCGCTTCAACCGGCCTCGCGCTCGCCGCAATCAATCCATCCGCCCACGCCCAAACGACCAACCCGAAAACGCGCCTCGTCATGGTGCAAAACAACCTGGCCACCGACGACAACGGGCTCGGCAAGCCCGACACCGTCGCCGCCATGGTCCACCAGGCCGTCTGCGAACTCACCGCCAACTCTGACAAAACTGCGGCTTGGGCTTCGCTGTTCAAACCGGGCGACGTCGTGGGCTTGAAAGTCAACCTCCGCGGCGGCGCCCATCTGTCCACGCAGCCGTGCGTCGTCAACGCCATCATCGACGGTCTCGTCGCCGCAGGCGTCCAACCCAACAACATCATCGTCTGGGACGCATGGACTAAGGAGCTCAAGCCCGCAGGATTCACCCAGAACGTCTCCACAGAAGGCGTCCGGTACTTCTGCACCGACCACGCCCGGTCTTCCGCCGGTTTCAGCGAAGACCGCTCAAAAATCCGCGACGCATACAGCGACGAACCTGTCAAAGTCGCCGACAAAACCGTCTATTTCACCCGCATCATGACCGACACAATCACCGCGCTTATCAACGTCCCCATGGTCAAAGACCACGTCATCGCCGGCGTCACCTGCGCCATGAAAAACCACTACGGGTCCATCCTCACCCCCAAAGACCTCCATAAAAACGCTTGCGACCCCTATCTGGCCGAGCTCAACGCCGCTCCCGTCATCCGCGACAAGACCCGCCTCATACTCGTCGACGGGCTCCGCGTACTCTACAACGGCGGACCACGCGATAACCCCCAGTATCATTGGAATCTCAACTCCATCATCGCCGGAACCGACCCCGTCGCCATCGACTCGCTCGCCGCACGCCTCCTCGACGAAAAACGCGACGAAAAAGACATGCGGCCCGTCATGCCAAAAGCCCACTACATCGACACCGCCGCAAAAATCGGGCTCGGCACAAATGACCCCCAAGAAATCGACTTCAAGCAGATCAAAACGTGAGTGTCACACTTTTGGGCCCGATCAGTCCGATCCGTCTGATCAGTCCGATCCATCCTCTTTCTTCTCCCCCAAATACCTCAGCAGCGCGTGCAGCCCCACCACCGTCTTCGAATCCTTAAACTGCCCCGCCGCAAGCCGCCCCGGTATCTCCGCCAACCGAACCTTCACCAGCTCGATCTGCTCGTCAGACTCCAGGTTCTGCCCGACCTGCTCCAAATCAAACGCCAGAAAAAGAAAAATCTCCTCCGAGCAATACCCCACTGAGGCAAAAATAGAGCCCGCCGGCACAAGACGGCCCGCACGGTAACCGGTCTCCTCCTCGAGTTCGCAACGCGCCCGGTGCTCGACCGCTTCGTCCCCTTCCCGCTTCCCCGCCGGTATCTCGAGCATGTCCCGCCCCACCGCAATTCGATACTGGCGCACCAGCAACACCGAATCATCGAGCACGGGCACGACCCCCACACCGCCCGGATGCTCCACAACCTCCCGAAACGCCACCCTGCCCCCGTCCAGCCGCACCTCGCCTACGCGCAAGCCGACAATCTTCCCCGCGTACACCCGCTTGCTATCCACCCACTCTTCCATCAGCCTGTCCCTTCCACCTCATCCGGCGCCGAATCGATGATGGTTTCGTCGTGCGACGCCACGATCACGTGACCCGGCGCCACCACCAGAAAATCCCGCTCGTTCCAGTTGCCCGCCAGAAAATCTCGTAGCAGACGGCCGTCCCCCTCCAGAAAATCGCAGTTCCAACCAAGCCAATCGGCCGACGCACGCGTAAACGATTTGTACCGCTCCGAATCGCCTACCCCCAGATCCACGTACGCCGCGTTGTTGTAATTCTGCATCCAGTTTTCCGTCGCGTCCATCAGGTACTTCGCGTTTTCCTCGCCATACGTCTCGATGTAATGCTCGAGTACCCGCTCGTACCGTTCCTTTCCTGGTTGGAGACTCGTCTCGATCCAGCCCGGCGAATACCAGTACGTGCCCGGGTGCGTGTCGAAATATTCGCGGTACCGCTCCTTGCTGCCAAGCAGAAACGTGATGCAGTCATGCCCACGCATCGCCACCAGTTTCTTCGTCCGCGCCCGGATTCCCACCAGCCCGTTGCTGCAAAGACCGTACCCAATCAGGATCGCCGCCGCACGCTCATCCGCCCGGTCGATCGCGCCCTGCAACTCCTGCCGCAACACGTCCGGCGTGTTATGCAACCCCTGCTTCAAAAACGTGAACTGATGGGTCCGCGGCGAAAGCGACGCAAAATAACAAAGCTCCCGCCACAAAACATGGCAGGCTATAACATGATAAACCGGCTCGCCATAATAGTCGTACCACATGAAATGAACTTCCGAAAAACCAGGTATATCCGTCCGATCCGTCCGATAGGTCCTATGACACCGCCCATCGATCAATGCTCCGGAAACGTGTCCGGCACCACCGTCATCATTGTGCTCAGCGGGTACGTCACCCCCTCGAGCAACGGAAACTCCACCGATACAAAATACGCACGCCAGCCCGACTCCGGCGCCGTCACCGTCACCCGCGCAGGGCTCGGCGACTCGAGCGGCGTGCCCGTCCACAACGCCTGCCGGAAATCCCGGTTCGGGCTCACCGCCTGCCACAACACCGGTTTCCCTGCCGGGTTGTCCCACGCCACCTCGAGCGCGCCGTCATCCGCCCGTTTCCACGTCACCGCCGGCAATTTCTTGCCCGTGATCGTCGAGTTGAACATCGCCATGATCACCGGCACCACGTTCAGGTTCAGCCCATGCGGCGCGTTCGGCTCATAGTGCAGCCAGGAATCCCCTTTGAGGTCACCGAAATAAAACTTCGCCGAATCCACGCACCAATACTCATCGTTCGTGCCAAGCACAACCAGCTTCGGCAGCGTCAACTGATCCCGGTACTCATACGGGTCGACAATCTGCAGCAGTTTCTTGCCCTCTTCGTTTTGCATGGACTCCTGAAGCCCGCGGTCCGTGTAATCCTTGACCTGATCGCTGTACGTACCGTACACCTTTTTCTGGTAAGCCATCTGCGGGCCCATGTTCAGCACATCGATCACCATCGGCGCTATCGAAACCACCCGCGGGTCTGCCACCGCCGTCAGCCACGTCGTCCAACCCCGTTTCGACCCGCCCGCCACCATGAACCGCTTGATCTCCTGGCCAAACTCTTTCTGCGCCACCGCCTGGATCGTATCCATCGCACGCACCGCGCTCTTCGTCATCGGCAGCAACAACGGCCATTCCGCATCGCCCGTCTTCAAAAACTGCTCGAACGTCAGCGCAATGATGCCGTCTTCAAACTTGCCGTCGAACAGCGGCTGGTTGGGCACCTGGTTGAGCATCGCCACCACCGCATTCAACCGCGTCGCCACAAACGCCAGCGCCTTCGCTTCACTCCGCTCCACCGGCGCCGGCCGTTCGTCATTGTCGCCCCCGGCGATGAACAGCAACGCCGTCTCCGGGTGATCCACCTTGTCCGGTTTGATGATCGACACCCAGTGCCACCACGGAATGTCTTTCCAGGTCTGCGACGTCATCTTGATTGTATAAATGGTGTGGCCGTCGCCCGGAAGTGTCTTATCCATCGTAAACGCATACGAGGCGTCCGGCTTGTTCACATAATCCGCCAGCGGCCCCGCAACCGCGGGGACCCCGGCGCCCAAAAACAACACGACCGCGGCAAAACAGAAAATCAGCACCCTGGTTTTCATCAGTCTTCTCCTTCTAAGATACGCCTCTTGCGCCCAATACGCCCGCCATCATAACAAAACCCGCACCCAACAAACACCCGCACCCAAAGCCCTCCCGCGCAGCCCCGTAGAAGCCGCGGCCCCGCCGCTTTTCTTCCATAGGTCCGATCCCTCCGATAGGTCCTATAGAAAATGCGGCTTCTTAGCCGCTTTGGAGGCTTTCCCTGATATGCCGGTAAGAGTTATACCGCAGCATCGAGATCTTCCCCGCCTCCACCCCATCCCGGACCGCGCAATCCGGCTCGTGGATATGCGTACAATTCCTGAAACGGCACCCTGCCGCCAACTCCGCTATTTCCGGGAAATAAAACGCGATCTCCTCATGCGAGATGCCCCAAAGCCCAAGCTGCCGTATCCCCGGCGTATCAATTACCTTTATGTCCCCCTCGAGCCGGAACAGCCGCCCCGCGCTCGTCGTGTGCTTGCCTTTTTCCGTCAGCGTGCTCACTTCCTGCGTCGCCAGATCGAGCGACGGGTCCATCGCGTTCAGCAGCGCCGTCTTCCCCACCCCGCTCTGCCCCGACATCACCGCCAGCTTCCCCTCGAGCGCACCCCGCAGTTCACCCACCCCGGCCCCCGTCGCCGCACTCGTGTTGAACACCCGCAGACCCAGCTCCCTGAAACCCGCGACAGCCGCCGGCGCCGCCTCCACCAGGTCCATCTTGTTCAGCGCCAGCACGGGTTCCACGCCGCCAACGCTCGCCGCCGCCAGGTACCGATCCACAAGCCCCGGCTTGAACCGCGGCTGAACCGCCGACGACACGATCACCAGTATGTCCACGTTCGCCGCGATCACCTGTTCCTGCACCCGCGACTGTTCGTGCGCCAGCCGGCTCAGTTTCGTCCGCCGCGGCCCAACCCCGCGCACCACCGGCTGCCCCTCGACATACTCGACCTGAACCTCGTCGCCCGGCGCCAAAACCGACACACGACCTTCACCCAGCCCCTCATCAATCACGCACAACACTTCCTCGCCCTCGATGCTCACAAACCCCCAACGGCCGCTGTGCGATACCACAAGCCCGTTTGGCCGGACCTTCTCCGGCGGGATCACGTTGCTGGGAATCGACACGAACCCCGCCTGCGCCCTCCGGTGCTTCGCCCGGTCGTGCGTGAACGCCGTATCATACTTCCCCGCATCGGCCCAGTCCCGCGCACGAACTCCCTTCTGCTTTTTCCGCCGGCTCTTCATGCTCCTATTCTACTAAAAACCACGGTTATCTTCTGTTCAAGCGATCCGTCCTATCCGCCCGATCCGTCCTATTTCTTTGCAGTCACCAGCGTCCACTCCCACTCCACGGGCTCGTCCAGACGGCCCCCGTTCCCGGCCACGTCCGCCTTCAGCCTCTCCAACCCCGCCTCAAACTCCTCGGGCGGGATAAGCTCATACGTGCTGGTAAACTTCGCCGACACCTTCTGCACGTATGCCTCGTCAATCGGCTGCGGCGGCGCCTTGTGACTCCCCACCCGCGTGCGCCCAAACCCCGCCCCACGCAACGCCGCCTCGATCTCCCCGCCCGTCCGGAACCGTGCCAAATCCACACCCGCCAGCGACGGGAAATACCGGTTCATGGGATGCCTCTTGATAAACTCCGTGCTCGCCGTCACAAACCCTACCGCCCCCCGCCTGATCACCCGCGCACACTCACCCGACACACCCGCCAAATCCGGCACGTGATGAATAAAAAACACCCCAAACACAAACTGAACCGAACCCCCTGATAACGGAATATGAGTGGCGCTCCCCCGGACCCACTCCACGCCGCGCAACCCCTTCTCCCGCGCCTTCTCGAGCATGCCCAACGACGGGTCAAGCGCGATCAGCCGGCACGGGTACCCTTCGAGAAACTCCGCCGCACTCCGGCCGGTCCCGCAACCCAACTCCAGCACGTCCCCCGCACCAACCTCCCGCGCCAACTCCACCAGTTGCGGCATATACGGTCCCCGGCCCGGCCGATGCCTGTCATACTCGGGCGCGATCTTGTCGTAATCGACTCTCATCCGCCCACCCTCCGCATGTCGTGCCAGCCCTTGGAGCGATCCTGGCACGCCACCAGAAAAACCCCGTTAGGGGTTTGATAATTGTCAGCCCAGGGTTGCTCCCGGCCCACACCAATTGCCTCGGTCCCGCCACGCACCTCAGATCCAAATCGAAGACCCCGGTCCACCCCGACACCTGTCCAGAGCCGGGAGCTACCCTGGGTACACATAAACCAACGATGAACCCCGGCCAGGGGTTCGACAACTCAGAGCTTGTGAATCAATTGAGCGGCACAAAATTGGGCTGCTGATATTGTTGGACTTACAAAGGCAAAAACAGCCCTTATTGTCATTTCTTCACAAGCTCTCAGATCGACTCCAACGCGACGCGATCCGTCAGCCAGCCCGCAACCTCGTCCATCTTCATCCGGACCTGCCCGAGCGTGTCACGGTCTCTCACGGTCACCGTCTCGTTTTCCTTCGTTTCATAATCGATCGTGATGCAGTACGGCGTGCCCGCCTCGTCCATCCGGCGGTACCGCCGACCGATCGCACCGCCCTGGTCGTAAAACGTGTTGAACTTCCGACGCAGCTTCCGCTCGAACGTCCGCGCAATCTCCGCAAGACCGTCCTTCTTCACCAGCGGAAACACCCCCGCCTTGATCGGCGCGATCCGCGGCGCAAACTTCATCACCACACGCGTCTCGCCCTCGATCTCGTCTTCCGCGTACGCCTCGCACAAAATCGCAAGGCACGTCCGGTCCACACCGCCCGATGGCTCGATCACCGTCGGGATCAGACGCTCTTTCGTCTCCGGATCGAAAAACGACAAGTCCTTCCCGCTGTGTTTCGAGTGCGCCGTCAAATCAAATGCGCCACGGTTCGCTATACCCTGCAACTCACCCCAACCAAACGGAAACTCATACTCGATATCCACCGTCCGTTTCGAATAATGCGCCAGGCTCTCTTTCGGATGCTCGAACCACCGCATCCGCCCCTCGCTAAGCCCCACGTCCTTGTACCACTGCCACGTCTTCTGCTGCCAGTCCTCGAACCACTTCGCCTCCTCCTGCTCCTTGCAGAAAAACTCGATCTCCATCTGCTCAAACTCGCGCGACCGGAAAATAAAATTACGCGGGTTCACCTCGTTCCGGAAACTCTTGCCGATCTGCGCAATACCAAACGGGATCTTCATCCGCGACGTCGAGTAAATCTCCTTGAAATCAACAAAGATCGACTGGCACGTCTCCGGCCGCAGATATGTCTCGACCGCCGTATCTTCGCTCACACCCAGCCGCGTACGAAGCATGCTGTTGAACGCGCGCGGCTCCGTCAGTTCGCCCCCGCAATCCGGGCACCGCGGACCCTCGAGATGATCCGCGCGAAACCGGTGCTTGCACTCCTTGCAATCAACCAGCATGTCATGGAACTGCTCGACGTGCCCGCTCGCCACCCACACGTCCGGGTGCATGATGATGCTCGCATCCAGCCCCACCATGTCCTCCCGCCGCTGAACAAACACGTACCACCAATGATCTTTAACGTTCCGCTTTAATTCCACACCGAGGGGACCGTAGTCCCAGCAGCCGTTGACCCCGCCGTAGATGCCGCTCGACTGGAATATGAATCCCCGCCGTTTCGCAAGACTGACAATCTTTTCCACCTCGGAAAACTCCCACTAAGAACCCTTGGCTGAATGAACTGATGGTAAACCAGAAAATGCCCGGAAAAAGCGAATTATAACGCCCAAAGGCCGCCCAACACAAACCCCATTTCTATAGGTCATATTGGGCCTGCCTTCTTCCTCCTACCTCGATTGTCGAGTCTTCTTTACTCGTTCGCTCGACCGCGCTATCATACGGTCAAAAGGAGGCCGCTATGCTTCAAGACGTCCTGCTCTCGCCCGACGAACAATCCCTCCAGCGCGAGGTACGCGAATTCGCACGCGCCGTCTCACCCAACCTCCTCAAAGCCATGGACCGCGACGAAATCACATACCCCGACGAATTCGTCAAAGCACTCGCCGCAAGTAACCTGCTCGGGTTGCGGTTCCCGCCCGAATACGGCGGCCGCGGCCTCAACTGGACCGCCGAAATGGCCGCGCTCGAAGAAATCGGCATTCTGGGTATGGCGCTGGGATGCGCGTTTTCAATGCCGTCAATCGTCGGCGAGGCCCTGATGCGCCTTGGCACCGACGAGCAAAGAGACCGGTACCTCCGCCCCATGTTGCGGGGCGAGTTAGTTGCCGCCGAGGCCCTCACCGAACCACGCGGCGGCACCGACTTCTTCGGCGCCACAACGCGCGCCGCGCTCAGCGACGGACATTTCACCGTCCGCGGCCAAAAACGGTTCGTCGTCGGCGCGGAACGAGCCGATTTCTTCCTCGTTTATTGCTGCACCAACCCCGACGGCAAGCCCCACGAACGGATCAGCCTCCTCCTCATTGAAAAAGACCGCAAGGGCGTCGAGACCTCATACCACTACGGCCTGCTCGGCACGCGCGGCGGCGGCACCGGCCGAATCCTGTTCCGCGACGTCACGGTCCCCCAGGAAAACCTCATCGGCGCAATCAACGCCGGCGCGGATGCGTTTAACATCATGATGGTGCCCGAACGACTCACCTCCGCCGGCGGCGCGCTCGGCCTCGCTCGAGCCGCACTCGGCGTCGCAACCCGATACGCCGACAGGCGGCACGCGTTCGGCAAAAAAATCCGCGCATTCCAGGGAGTCAGCTTCAAAATCGCCGAAGCCGTCACGCGCCTCGACGCCGCACGCGCACTCGCTCACTCCGCGGCAAAAGCCGCAGACGCCCAGTTGCCGTCAACCCGCCGGCTCGTCAGCGAAGCCAAGAAGTTCGCTACCGAAACTTGCTGGGACGTCTGCAACATCGCCATGCAAGTCATGGGCGGCATCGGATACACCAACGTCTTCCCCATCGAACGCATGGTGCGCGACGCACGACTCGCTCAAATCTGGACCGGCACTTCCGAGGTCATGAATCTCCTCATCCAGCACGAATTCTTCCAGGAAACACTCGCCGATGCCCACCCCCCGAGAGATTCCGAACTCGACGCACAAGAAGCCACCGCGCAAGACGAAAAAGTCTACGAAGACAAAGAAATGTGGACCAAAGGCTGGTAGGAGATTTGAGATTGCCGACTTGTGCGCCGGGGCGCATTGCAGATTCATTTCAGATCTCAAAGGTTTCCTTTTCATCCTTCATCCTTCATCCTTCATCCTTCACGCCCCCTCGTCCCCGTTTCACCTCACCACGCCGCCGCTTCTCCTCCAGCCGCTTCTTTCGCGCCGTCCGCGTCGGCCGCGTTGGGCGCCTCTTCGGCGTCACCGCCGCCGCCTTCCGGATCCACTCGATCAGCCGCGCCAACGCGTCCTCCCGGTTCTTATCCTGCGTCCGGTACCGCCGCGCGTCAATTACCAGCACACCCTCATCCGTCACACGCTTCCCACCGATCCGCAAAAGCCGATCCCGAACGTGTTCCGGCAAGTTCCGGCTTCCCGCCACGTCAAAACGCAACTGCACCGCCGTCGATACCTTGTTCACGTTCTGCCCACCGGGCCCCGACGCCCGAACAAACGTCTCCTCGATCTCCGACTCGTCAATCGCGATCGCATCCGTCACGCGCACCATCGCAGTCCCTCATAAACATGGGCCGGGTCCCCAAACCCGGCCCTTATCCGTCCGATCCGTCCGATCCGTCCGATCGGTCTACACAACATACGTCGAAGCCGACGTCGTCCCGCCCCGGCCCGTCCAGTTCGTGTGAAAAACCTCGCCGCGCGGCTTGTCCACGCGCTCGTACGTATGCGCACCGAAATAATCCCGCTGCGCCTGCAACAGGTTCGCCGGCAGCCGGCCCGTCCTGTACCCATCGAAATACGCCAGCGCCGACGTCACCGCCGGCATTGGAATGCCCGCCTGCACCGCCGACGTTACCACCCGGCGCCACGCGGTCTGCGCGCCGCTCACCGCTTTCGTGAAAAACGGGTCGAGCAGAAGGTTCACCAGGCCCGGATCCCGATCGAATGCCTTCTTGATCTTGCCAAGGAACGCCGACCGGATAATGCACCCGCCGCGCCACATCAACGCGATCCCGCCGTAATTCAGGTTCCACCCGTACTCTTTCGCGGCGGCCCGCATCAACTGGTACCCCTGCGCGTAACTCACGATCTTCGACGCATACAGCGCCTTCCGCAGGTAGTTCACAAACACGGTTTTGTCCACCTTGATGCGCCTCACCCTGCCCTTGATTTTCCCTGACGCCGATACACGCTCGTCTTTCAACGCCGACAGGCACCGCGCAAACACCGCCTCCGCGATCAGCGTCAGCGGCTGGCCCTCGTCCAGCGCTGAGATCACCGTCCATTTGCCCGTCCCCTTCTGCCCCGCCGTATCGAGGATCAAATCAACAACATAATTCCCCTCGTCGTCTTTATACCCAAGAATGTCCCGCGTGATCTCAATCAAATACGAGTCCAACTCGCCACGGTTCCATTCCGCGAACACCGCATGCATCTCATCGTTCGACATGCCCAGACCGTCTTTCATCATCTGGTAGGTCTCGCAGATCATCTGCATGTCGCCGTACTCGATGCCGTTGTGCACCATCTTCACAAAATGCCCCGCGCCGCCTTCCCCCACCCAGTCGCAGCACGGCGTGCCATCGGACGTTTTGGCCGCGATCGCCTGCAAGACCGGTTTCACGTGTTCCCACGCCGACGGCGAGCCCCCCGGCATGATCGACGGCCCGATCAGCGCGCCTTCCTCGCCGCCCGACACGCCCGTGCCGATATATCGCAGCCCCTTGCCCTCGACGTACTGCGTCCGCCGGATCGTGTCGGGGAAATGGCTGTTGCCCCCATCGATGATGATGTCGCCGGGTTCGAGGTGCGGGATGAGCAGTTCGATGAAATCATCCACCGCTTTCCCCGCCTTCACCATCAGCATGATCTTCCGCGGCGTCTTCAAATTCGCCGCCAGATCCTCGATGCTGTGGCAACCCACGATGTTCTTACCCGCGCCCCGGCCCGTCACAAAAGCATCCACCTTCGACACGGTCCGGTTAAACACCGCCACCCCAAACCCTTTGCTCTCCATGTTCAACACAAGGTTCTCGCCCATCACCGCAAGACCAATCAAACCCATGTCCATTTTCGACATCACTCGCTCTCCTTAGCTGTTGGGACGCCCCCCGGCAGTTGTGGGGGGTGTCCCTTTTTTGATCATTTCTTCCTGGCGCCCTCCAGCACATATGCCGGCAGTTTCTTCTCCGCAAACACCCGCTTGAACCGCGCAAACCGCTGACGACCGTTCACCACCGGCACGCTCGCCCAATCCTCACCCACCAGCGGTTTCGCGTACCGCACAAAATCGTCCGTCACGTCAATCTTGCTCTTCGACAGCCACGCCTTCGGGAACGACCGCTCGCTGTTCGCCACGTCCGCAAGCGAGACCTTGTCATACTCAACATCGTAAATCACCCCCGGCTTCCGCAGGATCGTCGCCATATATCCCGTCTCTCCCGCCTGCGCGATCGTCACCGCCTTCTGCCCCACCTTGTATGCCTCGTCCAGGTCTACCACCGACGCGTACACGCACGTATCCCGCTGGTCCGTTCCCGATACCTGACCGCGCGCCGCGCCGCCAACCGGCAGGCCGCGGTCGTTCAGCATGTTCACAACCTGTTGCGCAACCGTCGTCTTCGACGCACTGTACTGCGCGTGGCCAAAACTGTCCTTCGTGAAACCGAGGTCGCCAAGGTCGAAGCCTTCGCTCACCACCACGATGCACCGCCCGCTCCGTTTCAATTCGTCGTTCACGCGGTCGCACATCTCCTCGCCCGTCACGCCCGACTCCGCCAGGTAGATTTGCAGCGGCATCTCACGTTTCGGGTCCGCCAACCGCGCCGCTGCCGGGATAAATCCGATCTTTCGCCCCATCGCCTGCAACACCAGCACCGGATCCGCCGGCGACGACCCCGCGTTCTCTTCGTTCGCGTTCTGAACGATGCCCATCCAATACCGCGCTACGCTGCCATACCCCGGCGTGTGGTCGATCAGCTTGAACTCGCTGTCGCCCACGTCGTTGTCGATCGTTTTCGGCACTCCCACCGCGACAAGCTCCAGCCCCTTCTCCCGCGCCAGGTCGCTCACCTTGTTTGCTGTGTCCATCGAATCATTGCCGCCGTTATAAAAAAAGTAGCCAACGTCGTGCGCCTTCATCACGTCGATCACGCGCTGGAAATCCGCGGCCTGGTTCTTTTTCAGCTTATACCGGCAAGTCCCGATCGAGCCCGCCGCCGGCGTATACCGCAGCAGCGCTACCTCCTCCTCATCCTGCGCGCTCAAATCGAGCAACTCCTCCTTCAACACCCCCTCGATCCCGTGCCAACCCGCATAAACCTTCCCAAACGTCCCCGGAAACAGCCGGCACGTCTCGATCATGCCCCGCAACGAACTGTTAATAACCGGGCTCGGCCCGCCCGACTGCGCTACTATCGCATTCCGCCCCATCAGCTTATCTCCTGCGTCGGGACGCCCCCCCGGGCAGGTCCCTCTGTTATCATTTCATTCATTTGTGGTGCGGGCGTCTCGCCTGCACGATTAGGTCCCTTCCGTCCTTTATGTCCCTTTCCCTTCTCCGCTTCCCTTAATCCGAAATCCGAAATCCGAAATCCTCACTCCGGACCGTTCAAAACAATCTCCCGCCGGCCACTCGCGATCCGCTCCTTATACGCCCGGGCCGCCTCCATATTCGGGTTCGCCGCCAACACCCCATCCAGCGTCGACAACGCACCATGCTTATCCCCCGCCAGATACTGCGCAACCGCCTTATTCACCTCCACGTCCGCCTTCTCCTTCGCGCTCGCACGCTCCGACTGCTCCGAAAACAGGTTCAATGCGCGCCCGTAATGCGCTTCCGCCTCCTTGCGCCGCCCCATCTTCTCCAGCAACACCCCAAACGCAACGTACCCTTCCCCATCCGACGGCCTCAGTTTCACCAGCGTCTCCAACGCCGCCACCGCTTCCGCCCGCTTCCCCAGCTTATCCAGGATGGCCGCCTTGTTCACATACGCGCCGGCAAACTTCGCATCCAGCTTGATCGCGTCGTTCACCAGCAGCAACGCCTGGCTCATGTCGCCCTGCTTGAACGCCCGGTACGCCTGGTTGTTCAACTCAACCGCCTGACGCGGCGGCTCATGTTTCCCATCCGGCTGAAAGCACCCCACCGCAGTAATCGCCAGCAAAACCACGCCTAATCTACACATGTCTGTCCGACTCCAGTTTGTATAATATCTCGCCCGCGTTTGGCACCAGCAAATATCCCTCTTCTTCCCGATCCGTCCATTCCGCCGGCCGGATCGACGCCGGGTTCCGGTATCCCAGGTTAATGCTCGCGCAAACACTCTCAGGGATTCCCGTCGCCAGTGTCACCCGAACCCGGCACCGCTCCTCCCCGTCCTCGCACGTACCAATTCCCCGAACGTGCGTCGAATGCGCCAGGATACCCCCGGGAATGTGCACGAAGTTTTCCATCTGCCTCAGGAAATAATCGCGCGTGTGATACCCAATCTGCCTTATCAAATGGCCGTGCGTCACGCTGATCTCGGTCACGTGCGGCCCAAGAATAATCAACTCGCCACCGTCCGCAACCACCGGCTCGCACTTGTACATGCACTTCCCCGCTACCCACAAATCGTCGTACATCGCGGGCGCAACCGCCAAAACGCTCTTGAACGGCCGCCGTTTATAAACAATATGCGTCTCTTTCGACAAATCCGCCGCCGCGCTCCACGCATCCTCGCACGAACCGTAAAAAATCCCCTTCGCCGTCTTCCCCGTCACGTTCAGGCAAAAACATCGCCGCGCCACCGGTATCATCGACGCGGCACGGTCGATCACGTCCCGCACCGCCGTGTCTTTGCTCCCATTGATCACCGGGTTCGTGATCAACGCACCCAGCCAATGAAACAAATTCAAAATCTCTTCGCCCGCTATCCCCGGGAAAAAATACTTGTTCCCACCGCTGAACCCCACCACCTCATGCGGAAACACCGGGCCCACCACGCAAAGCAAATCATAATCAAGCACACACTTGTTGATCGCCACCTCCGCACGCTGCCGCATCATCCCCCGCGATAGCCGCTCGATCTCCTCCTCCGTAATCGTCCCGATAACCGCCAGCGCCTCCTTGTTCTTCCACTCGTGGTTGTAGATGCCCACCTTCGCATACGTCCCCGAACGCTCCGCCGCCGTAATCCCCAGCAGCCGGTCGATCGCCTCATCGGTCATCGGCGGGTGCGTACCCAGCGCCACCAGGTAATCCAGCTTTTTCACACGCCCCTCGAGCGTCCCGCACAACGCACGGAACATCGCCGCCATCGGCATGCTCCGCGTGCTGTCCGGGATGATGCACAACACCCGCTTCCCGTCGACGCCCTCGCCCGAAAACGCCCGATCAACGAACCCACGCAAATCCTGGTCCGTCAAGTAGCCGTCTCTCGCTATCTGCGATAACACTCGCAAAATCTATACCTCTACCCGGAACCCAAGCCCGGACAACCGCGCCTCGATATCGATGTTTTGCGGCCGAACTACCGCCGTCGTATTAAAAAACTCGCGACGCCGCGGGTACTCCTTGCGCAGCCGGTCAAAAAACCGCGCGCGCTCGCCGGAGGCCGCTGAAATCAGGCCACGCATCGCCGCATCATCCTCCATTATGTCATAAACCGCACGCACCGTTGAATTCAGCGCGGATTGTGCCGTCCCGTCCACCTCTACTCGCGGCCGTTCCGGCGCCGGCAACAACGGCGTCGGATCCCAATCCGCCGCCCGCCCCAGAAACCGGCACGCCGCCTCATAAATCATCCGCGTACCGTTCACCTTCCCGTCAAACGAATACCCCGCAATGTGCGGCGTACCAACAAATACACGCTCCAACAACGACACGTCGATGTCCGGCTCGCCTTCCCACACGTCCAGCACGCAAGCCGCCAAACGGCCCGAATCCAAAGCCTCTTTCAAATCCACCCCATCCACCACCGATCCCCGCGACGTGTTAATCAAGATCGTCCCTGCCTGAAGCCGCGAAAAAAAACGCGCATCCACCAAATGATACGTCCGATCCGGCCCCTGCCGCGTCAACGGCACATGCAACGTCACCACGTCGCACCCAAAAATCTCCTCAACCGGCCGGAAATCCTCACCCGTCTGGGACGCCCCCCGCCGCCCTTCCCAGGGCGCTTTGTGGGGGGTGTCCCATTTTTCATCTTGTGATTCTTGTGCCTCTTGTGGTTTCAGCTTCAGTGCCCGCTCCAACGGCGGGTCATTCAACACAACCTCCATCCCCAACGCCCGCGCCGCCATCACCACACCCGACCCCACGTTCCCCACACCCACAACTCCCAGCTTCATCCCCCGCAAATCAAGCCCCAACCGGGCCTCCAACGCCAGCAACGCCGCCGACACATACTGCGTCACGCTGCCCGCGTTCGATCCCGGCGCGCTCGCAAACGACACACCGTGCTCCGCCAGCCACGCCGTATCAACATGATCTTCCCCAATCGTCGCCGTCCCCACAAAACGTACCCGCGAACCCTCGATCAACTCCCGCCCAACACGCGTGATCGAACGCACCAGCAGCACGTCCGCGGCCCGCACCAACTCCCTCGAGATCGCACGCCCGGGCAGCGTCGTTACATCACCCAACCCCCCAAACGCATCCCGAACATAAGGGATATTCTCATCAGCAACAATTTTCATGACATAGTAGCGCAGGCGTCTCGCCTGCAAATACGTCCGATCCGTCGGATCCGTCCTATTCCGCTTGTCATTTCTTCCACGGCGGCGTGCTCGGAAGGTACGTCCTAAACTCCTCGATCAGCGAACCCTCATACGCCCCCGCGAACGTGCCCCCGAAAAAACGTTCCAGCCCCTCCTCATACAGCCGCTTCCACGAAACGTCCTCGTCGCCCGGCAGGATCGGGAAAAACAGCGCACCATTCGCGCGCGCCGCCTTCAAATCCCCATACGCGTCGCCGATCATCAGCATCCGCCTCTTCTCATACCGGCCTTCCGACGCAAACGCAATATGTTCCGACTTCTTCCCCATCTCCTGGCCCGCGATCGCAAACACAAACTCCGCCACACCCTGCTCTTCCCACTCGCGTACCAGCGCCTCGGTCGGCGTCTGCGAACACACCAGCATATCTGCCGTCGATTTCGCCTTCTCCAGGCACTTCCGCACGTACGGAAACGGCGGCAGACCCTTGTCCACGATCTCACCCACCGTCACGTTCACCGCCTTGCTCCACTCCAGCGCCCTGTGCATGTCCGCCTCGTCGTGCGTCCGGCAATACGCCTCCAGCGCCGGATTCCCCAGCTTCGATTCCGTCGCCGCCCAACGCCTCAAATTCGGAACCGACGGCGACTTGAAACCCCGCGCCTGAACCTTGTCCCAATCATCGAGCAGATCGAAAACCATCAGCAACGCCGGAAACCGGTTGACCCCACGCCATTCCGAATAAAGGTTCACAAACTCCGCCGCCGCACGCGCGTACTTC
>DATKVG010000087.1:0-12078 GCA_035530195.1 Bathyarchaeia archaeon
ACTACAGTTGTATCTCCATCATCAGCAGATACAACAAACTGCTCGCCAAAGCCCGCGTGCTCTCCCCGGAGGACGACCCTTTGATTGACACGTTCGAGGAAATCCCGGAAAGCGATCCAAAAGACCCCTCGGACAAAATGAAGGTGCTGCAGTCTGTCCGGGTGGAGTCGGGACAACTGATCGCCCTGCTGCAATCGACTTCCAAGGAGCCACAATGATGACGGCTTGGATAATCGTGCTGTATTTCGCGGGCCTGCTGCTGTTCATGGCGGAGTTTTTCATTCCGGGCATGATCAGCGGCATAATCGGGTCCGTCATGATCATTGCCAGCATCGTGCTAGCGGTCCAACGTGTCCCGGACTACGCCCTGCTGATCGTGGTCCTGCAACTGGTGGGCGTGCTGTTTGCCGTGATTGGCGGGATGTACCTGCTGCCCCGGTCGCGGTTGTCGCGCAGGCTCATTCTCACTGATTCGCAGCAGGCCGACGCCGGGTGGGTGTCCGCGGACACGGAAAGCCACCTCATGGGGTCCGAGGGGATTGTGCACACGGCGTTGCGGCCCGCAGGCACAATTGTGGTGCAGAAAAAACGGTACGACGCGGTGGCCAACGGCTCGTTTATCGACAAGGGCCGGCGCATCCGCGTTATCGAAGTACATGGCAGCCGCGTTGTAGTCGAGGCCGCCGACGAGACTGAAACGGAGTAACACTGACTGCGGCCGCTTGCCGGCCGCACCATAGAAAGGGACGTGCGATGCCAATCTACGCTTTCCTGGCCATACTTGTGGGGGTGGTGGTGCTGATTGTCGCGGCGGTTTTCATAGCGTTTTTCCGGCTATGGCTGCGCGCGATGCTTTCCGGGGCAACGGTCGGCATCGGCAGCCTGGTCGGGATGAGCCTGCGCAAGGTCAACCCCGCCGTGATCGTCGACAGCCGGATCATGGCCGTCAAGGCCGGCCTGAACATCTCCACCAACGAACTCGAAACCCATTACCTCGCCAGCGGCAACGTGGTGCGCGTGGTGCAGGCTTTGATTGCGGCGAATAAAGCTAACATCCCGCTCACGTTCCAAAAAGCCACCGCCATCGACCTCGCGGGCAGAGACGTGCTCGACGCCGTCCAGACGAGTGTCCGCCCAAAAGTGATCGATTGCCCGGACCCGACAAAAGGGCCAGCCGTGGTGGCCGCGGTCGCCATGGACGGAATTCAGCTCAAGGCGAAGGCGCGCGTGACGGTGCGGACGAACATCAACACGCTGGTGGGCGGCGCCACGGAAGAAACCATCATCGCGCGCGTCGGCGAAGGCATCGTGACGACGATCGGCTCGGCGGAATCGCACAAGCGCGTGCTCGAGAATCCCGACACCATCTCGAAGACGGTGCTCAACAGGGGGCTCGATGCGGGCACGGCTTTCGAGATCCTCTCGATCGACATCGCCGACGTCGACGTTGGTGAGAACATCGGCGCCCAACTGCAAATCATGCAGGCGGAAGCCGACAAGCAGATCGCCCAGGCGCGCGCCGAGGAGCGCAGGGCCATGGCGCGCGCCCGCGAGCAGGAAATGCAGGCGCTCGTGGTCGAGATGCGGGCGCGCGTGGTGGAAGCGGAGGCGGAGGTGCCCAAGGCGATGGCGGAGGCGTTCCGTTCGGGCAATCTGGGCGTCATGGATTATTTTCGGATGAAGAATATCAACGCCGACACCGACATGCGCGAAGCCATTTCCAAAGCCGGCAAAGAACAGCCCAAACCAACTGAACAATAAAACGAGCGTGCGCGGCGCGCGGTAAACAGCTATCGCGCGCCACGCACCCGCATGACAGGATGTTATGGAAAACCTGGTAGGCGTGATCGTCTTTATCGTCATCGCCATCTTCGGAGTGGCGGCCCGGTACAAGGAGGCGCAACGGGCAAAAAAAGATTTGGCGCCACCGCCGCCACCCCCAAAGCCGCGGCAACAGTTGCCCGAAAAAACCCTGCGCCAGTTCGAGCGGCGTGAAATCAAAACGGCCCGGCCCGCCCCCGCCCCGCGTGAAGCGCGGCCCCGCCCTGCGCCGTCAGCACAGCGGTCGGCGCAGCCGCGGCCGGCACCGAGGTCGGTACAGCGACCTGCGCCTCAAGCCGAGGTTCCCGCACAACCGCGACCTGCCCCCGCGCAACGCCCAGTTCCCTCCAAGCCGCCCCAGCCCGTGTTTGTGGAGGAAGAAAAGCCGCGGCTCAGACCCCAACAGGTCCGTGCTCAGCACAAACCACTGATGCGCCAGCAAATGCAAGCCACGCCGGCGCAGATGCGCGCGGGGCGGCAGGCCGCGCGCGAGGCACTTCAGCAGGCTATGGAACAGGAGACCGAAACTGGATTTGAAAGCTCCGCCGCCGCGCGAGAGCGCCGCGCGATGGCCCTTCCCCCGCTGTTCAGGAATATGGAGGGCATCCGCGCCGGCATCATCTTCAGCGAGATATTTGGCCCGCCGTTGTCGTTCCGATAGGAGGGCCGGCGGATGCGGGATCGCCGAGGTTGATGGCCCGCTGTTGCGCGGCCGATTCATAGACCGCCTCAAGCACCTGCATGTAGCGCAGCCCGTCCTCGAAGTTCGGGTGATAGTCAAAGCCTTCCCGGATCGCACGGATGAAATCTTCTTCGACGCGCCAGTTTTTCACGTCGTACTTTTCTTCCGGCCGAATTGCGACGGGGGCAAACTCCTCGCCGGCCCTCGCTCCCAGCAGCAGGTCCGCCCGGACATCGTAGCGCAGCGACCCGTTGCTGCCGTAGACCTCGATGAGGTCGCTCGCGTGGCGCACCGCGCCGCTGATTGCAAACTGCACGGGCAACTTATCGCCGACGACCGTGGTGAACACGAATTGATCTGGGATCTTTACGGCAACAGACTTTCCCGCCGTATCACGCCGTTCCGGCACAAAAAGCTGGGTGTGCGCCGACACCATGGAACTCCACCCGAACCACCGGTGGACAACTTCGATGAACATGCCTACGGTAAGGGCGTTGAGCCCGCTGAGCCGGTGGTCTTTGCGCCAATTGAGCGGCGCTGAGGAATCGGCGTAAGCGTCGGATAGGCTCGTCACGCGCACCAGCCGCAGTTCGCCCAGAAAATTGTCGCGTAGGAGCCGCGCCACGGTCTTGTCGACGCTGAGGCCGTACGGCACCGGGCAAAGCCCGGCCACCCGCCCCGATGCCGCCGCCGTCTCATACATTTCCCGGGCCTGCTGAAAGTCCATCGCCATGCGCGCCTGGCAGAACACGTGCTTGCCCCCCTCCAGCGCCGCCAGCGACACGGGGTGGTGCATGTAAGGCCAAGTCGTAATGAACACGGCGTCGAGGTCGTCGCGCGCCACCAGTTCTTCCCACGAGTCGCAAACAATCGGGATGTCGAACTCGGCCGCAGCCCGTTCTGACGACGCGCGCGTCCGGTTTGCGACAGCTACAATCTCGACATCCGGGATGTGCCGCAGCCCCGGCACATGCCGTTCCCGCGCAATTCCACCCAGCCCTACAAAACCTACTCGCAGCACGCCCATAAGTTTCTCCGACAGCCCGTGTGCAGGCTACTTTCGCTCGAGCAAAAAGTCTCTCAACATCGGCTGGCTGTCCGCGTTCAAGAAGTCCACTCCCTCCTCGTACAGGACCGGCCATACCACCAGCGGATTGGGCAACGCCCAGAACCGCAGCTTTTTCCCTTGCCCGTGAACCTTCTTGACGATCTCCCTAAGTTTCTCCAATTCCTCCGGCGGTATTGGTCCTTTGGCATCCCAAGAAAACGTGTCTTGCCAACTCGCGCTGATCCACGGCATCAGGTTCACTGGAATGTCTTGATCCAAATCTTCTAACCGGCCGTCAACTGCGGCATAGCGGACTTGTTCGGCGGCGATCGCCCGGTCCGCGTTGTCTACCACCACGGAAACGGCCCCCGGCGTCACTTTGTTTCCATTATAGGAGGTGAGGATGTCGGCGTACTGTTTGAGCGCGTTGTTCAGCACGGGCCAGGTTCTCCTGCCATTGCCTTTTATGTCGATAAGCAACCAAAACTGGTTTTCGCTGCCGTACACTTTCCCGCCGTTCTCTTTAATCCGCGCCCGCAATGGTTCGAGGTACAGCGCCTCGAGGGTTTTTTCCGGCTTGGTCTCCCTGGGCGAATGCGCGACCAGCAGCTTGCCGTCAATGAAGTTGATATCGGCCTCGACGCTGCAGAACCCGTGGTCGAGTGCGTCGAGCAATGGGCGCTCGTGCTCGTAGTCGTTGTGTGAGTGAGCCCGCTCCAACGGCACAACTTCGCCACGGCAGACAGCGGTGAAAGCTACCATCACGGCCATTACAACAAGCATTTTACGTGCTGCCATCATCGTCCCTCCCAATGTGAAAAAGGCCCCGGCCAAACCCGGCCGGGGCCATCCGCATGATTCTGTTATTTCGCCAGCATTTTGGCGACTAGTGGCGCGGCGATTCGTTCCATGATAGGCATCGGCCCCACCAGCGGCCGGACGTAATTCCAGTACGCGTCGGTGACGTTGTTAGCTTCCGGGGCAAGGAATTCGTCGGGCATTTTGTGCGATTCCCGCGCCACCGTTTCGAGCGGCGTCAAAAAATACTCGACGGCATAATCGCCGGTGCGCCGGATAGCTACCGACCCGTCGCGGTTGTGCCAGATCGAGTATTGGGCGGCTTTCTCGCCGACCTCGCGCGCCTCGTGCTGGTCCACGGTGCTGACGCAACCCAGGAAACTGCGCTGGAGGTAGCCGAGTGTATCGGCGCGAACACGTTTGATTTTCAACCCGTCTCTTACCCACAGGCTGAGGAGATCGCCCAGCGCGCCCGTGCCCGAAAGCTGGACGTTGCCGTGCGCGTCTTTTTCCCCGCCGGTGAACTGCTCCACAATCAGACACCCGTTGTGATCTACGACACCTTCCGAAACCGCAATCACGCAACGGCCGTACTTCTTGTAGGTGTCGTTGACGTCCGCCAGGAACTGGTCTTTCACAAACGGCCGTTCGGGTACGTAAATCAGGTGAGGGCCGTCGTCGGGGTATTTGCGCGCCAGGCACGACGACGCCGTGAGGAACCCCGCGTGCCGGCCCATGACCACGCCGATGTAGACGCCGGGGATGGCGCGGTTATCGAGATTGACGCCCGCAAACGCCTGTGCCACGAATTTGGCTGCCGAGCCGAAGCCGGGGCAGTGGTCGGTGACGCGCAGGTCGTTGTCGATAGTTTTGGGGATGTGAATGACGCGCAGCTCGTACCCCGCCTTGTCGGACTCGGCATTGACGATCCGGCATGTGTCGGCGCTGTCGTTTCCGCCGATGTAAAAGAAGTAGCGGACCCCGTGGGCTTTACAGACCTTGAAGATTTTCTTACAGTAGGCGACGTCGGGCTTGTCGCGTGTCGACAGCAGGGCCGATGACGGCGTCTGCGCGACGGTTTCGAGGTTATGCGTCGTGGCTTCGGTAAGGTCGAGGAAGTCTTCGTTGATGATGCCTTTGACGCCGTGGAGCGCGCCGTACACGCGTGTTACCTGCGGGAATTTCCGCGACTCGAGCACCACGCCCACCAGGCTCTGATTGATTACGGCGGTCGGCCCGCCGCCCTGCGCAACGAGCACTTTACCTTCAAGTACGGACATTTCTTTCTCCTCTGTGCGCGCGGGCGTGCGCCTTACTCAGCCGATACGCCGATTGCTTACTGCAAGCGGGATTGGGAATTCTGGCACGTTGGCCTACAAGGAGTCAAGATGGGTGGGCCGGGCCGGTAAGACATCCTCAGGCCCGCCCGGCATGCCCAAGATGGTCTCGCCGGGCCGATCCCCGAACGATTCGTCGAGCAGTTTTAATATACGCAGTGTGCTGCGCCGGCAGGTTTGCAGGCTTTTCCGTTGCTCGGGCAACAACTCGCCCAGTTCCTCGTCCAGCAGCAAGTCCAGGTAGCCCAGGATGGCCGTGAGCGGCGAGCGCAGCTTTTGCGAGACCATCTTGATCAGCCCCGTTTTCAACACGTTGACCTGTTGCAACTCCCGGTTGAGCCGCGCCAGGTTCACGTTGGCCAGTCTGGCCGTTTCCTGCAGGTTCTTTTGTTCCGTCACATCGTGCGCCACCACCACAAAAAACCCCTGATTGCCATGGCGGAACGAGCGCATATGAAGTTCCACGGTCCACTCGTGGCCGTCCGCATCAATGAAAATCTGTTCGCCGTGATGGTCGCCCTTGGCATGAACTTCCGCCAGCATGCTGTCCAGCGTGCCGTCATCAAACAGGAACGTTCTGAACCGGCGCCCGATGATTTCGTCCCGCGGCATTTTCAGGAATTCGCACGCCCGGTTGTTGACGTCGGTCACGTTTTCATCTTCATCGTAGACCATGATGGGATCGGCGGTGCTGTCCAGGATCATTCTTAATGCGGCCTCGGACGACTCGAGTTCGCGGGCCCGGTCGTGGGCGGCGTCTTCCGCCAGCCGCAACAGCTCACTGATGTTGGCAACCAGCCAGCCGCAGACCAGGATGCTGAACAGCTTGACGCTTACCACCCCCGGCGGCCGTTCGAGTTCGTTCAGGAACCACTCCTCGGCAATGACGGCGCCGTATGCCGCACAGCAGATCACGGCTACTAGGAGGATCATCCCGTACCTGCGCGAATACGCCGTGTAGCCAATCAGTATGAACAGGTACAGGACGAAGAAGCCGCTGGTTTCCGCACCCGTAAACTGCACAACCAGCGTCGTCATCAGCAGGTGCACCAGGAAGTTCATCGGCGTTTGGAAAAGGCCGTACCGCCGGGTCCACAGCACGGTGTGAACGAACCCGTTGTGCAGAAGCACCACGGCCGTTACAAGCGCAATATTCCTGACGCTTTCTTCGAACTGCCCCAGCATGAACAACGACAAAAACGCCGCCATCGCCAGGTAGCGGCCCGCCATCGCGAGCCGCTCCAGCCTGATGATGATGGCCAACCGGCTGTCTTCGGAGGTGCTAATATTGGTCATGTCCGGCCGGCAATCTCTTTATGGAATGGTTACCCAGGCGCCGGGGGAGGCCTGAGAGCCAAGCCGCCCGCCGATTTCGGTTTTTATGAACGACTCGTAATCGGCGCCTTGCGGCGGGAGCTGGAAGGTCTCTCCGGTGCGCGCCCGGCGCAGCCGCTCCATCGCGTACACCCCCTCGACCATGGCCACGCTCACGTTCTGGTCGCGGTTGATCCGCGCCACTTCCTGGTACAACTCTTTTCGGTCCTTGTTTTCGGCGGCGATGATCCGCTGGACCTCGTTTCGCTCGTCGGCGTCGGTTATTTTGTCGGTGTTGCGGATCTCGAGGTAGCCGCGGTTGTTCTCGCCGGCGTAGGTAGCCGATTTTATCCGCTGGACCTCGTTAAACCGTTCGCGCATCCGCGTGGCTATCTGCGTCACGGTAGGCGAGGTCATTTTGAGTTCCTGCGCGTACGCCACATTTACCGGCGACAGCGCGCACAACACACCCTGCAACAGCGACGGGGCCGGCGCCAGGGTTACCGGCTCGGTTTTGATGGTTTCGGTCCTGCCTTCGATATAGTCAAGCGTGGACGTCGCCTGCTGCTCGATATGGTGGCGGATGTCCACCGTGATGTGGGCCTCGAACTTGCTCGGGATGTTTACACAACCCAGCACAACCACTATCCCGGTCGCCACACCAAAACTCAGAAGTCGTTTCATGTTCCGGCACCTCCTGTTGGAAATTGACGAGGAATCGGTTCAACTCATTCTATTTTTCCTGATCCCGGGTGACGCCAAGCCGCTCGATTCTGGCCTCCTGGGCGAGGTTCAACGCGCTGAAAAAGGCCTCCGTGTCCATCTGCAGGTCCACGGTCAAGTCCAAATCCTTGCTGTTCAGCGCCGCTTGGCCGCCGATCCGGTCTCCCTGGTAGTTTAACACCAGTTGGCCGGAGTCAAACGGACGTTGGCTCTCCTTACCGACAATTCTCGCCCTGACCTTCTCCAATTGCCTTTCGCTGGCGTACTGCTTTGCAAATTGCATGGCCAGCAACCGCTCCACCAGGTACGAGCTGACGCTGAAGTCTCTGGATGACGCCAAGTTCACCTGCAAAGCCTGGATACCGGCCGGATACGTGAGCGCCAGCACGGCTTCGCCGCTCGCCAAGCCCGTCATCTGAACAGTGGGAACCCCGAGCGTCCCGGTAAAAAGTCCCAAATCCACGTCCGACGCCCGCGCGCGCACTTGTACGGGCAGGTTTTCCGCCAGCAACCCCACCTCGATGTCCGCGATTGCCGCACCGCCATACAAGGCGCCTTTCAGTTCCGGCGCCCGCAGCAGGCCGCCTTCCAGCGTCACCGGACCCTCCACCCGGTCAAACACCGCGCCTACCGCCGCTATATTCGCCGCCTTCACTTGCCCCTGCCCGCGCACCGGACCGCCAGGCTCATTGGAAAAGCTTCCACCGGCTGTCACCCCGGTCAAGACGGCCCGCGCGCCGCCAACAACCATCGCGTCGGCGGCCGCTTCAATCTGGACATCGATCCGCGCCCCATCGCGCCCGTACCCAAATGTCCCGGTGGCGGTCCCGGCCGCGCCTTTCGCCTGGTCCAGCAGGCCCATCGGTTCCAGCGGCTTGAAGTCCGTTTTTAGTGTAAACGGCATTTCGAGTTGTGCTGTAGAGCCTGTAAAAGTCCATCCGTCGGACTCGAGCAAGGTGCCTTCCGGCAGCGTCAGGTTGAAATTGCGCCCCGTCAGCCGGCCGTTGAGGTTGTCAAACGAGAACACGCCGGTCGCGCCGATAGGCACCCCGTACGGGGCGGCATAATCTTTGTATCCCAGCCCTTCGATGGACCCGGTGAACTCCAGGTTCATGAAGCCGCGCTCGTTCTTCAGCGGCCCCTGCAACGCTGCTTGCCCCCGCAGGTCGCTGCCCGGCAACAGGTGTTCGAGCAGGGACAAGTCCAGCCGGAACTCGACGCCGCCCGATAGGGCAAAATCCTGCATCGGGAAATTCCAGTTGCGCAAAACCAGTTGGTTATCTTCGTCGATTTGGAAGGCCAGCTCCGGTCCTTTTACGTAGCCGAACGTGCCAAGATCGGCCTCGATATTCCCGGCGATGTTCACGGTCTTGCCTTCCGGCGTGACTATCGGACCATATCCGAGAGGCGCCGCCTTCAAATCCACGGACGCCCGCATCTGTTGCGGCCCCCCGCCCGGCTCGAGAATAACGGTCCCGTTAAATTTCGAGACCAGGTCGTTGAGCATGTCGCGCTCGTTAAGCGTGTAAAGCCACAGGGCCGGGTCAACGTCTTGCAGTGTCAGGGTTGTCTTTACCGGCCCCTTGGCGAGCTCGGACGCGACGGCCACTTTGCCGCCGGCCAACTCCGCCGCCGCGTTGACCTTAAACGCCCGCTGTTCCGCCGGCATCAGCGGCCCCTTGCCGGTAAATGTCAGACGGCCAGGACGCTTTTCACCATTCACAACAAAATCCGTGACGACCGCCCCGCTCACTTTCAGGGCCGGCAGCTTCCATTCAAAATCGACCTGCGCCGAGTTTACCCGTTCCAACAGCGGCAAATACGAGATCCCGCCACGCATGTTCCTCGGCAACGCCGCCAAGACGTCTTCCCGCGACCATCCCTCGAGGCTCGCCCGACCGCTGCTCGCCAGGTGATGCCCCTTAACGCTGGCGGTCAGCTTCTGTCCGCGGTTCAACGTGGCCTCCAGCACGTAATCGGCCTGGGCCCCCGCTGTTCCAAGCACGTCGACGTTCAAGTCGCCCTGGTAATATTCCGCCCCTTGCGGCCCCAGAACGAGTCCTTCCGCGGCCAGTTTGACGACTGTCTCCGGCACACTGATGTTGAACGCCCCCACCATCACGTCGCCCTGGACACGCGTGCCCGACATGTCAATCCGCTTAAACCCAAAAGGCACGGCCAAATCGGCTGGGTCCGCGTGAGACAGATCCACGTTTTGCGCTGTCAGCTTGTCGAACGAAACCTCGATTTGCCTGCCCGCCACGTTCGCCAACCCGCTTACGTCGAGCAAGTCCGGCAGCGCCACGTAAAGCGGATCTATTTTTATGGAATCTTTGGTGCGTGCCAATTGAATGTGAACCTTGCCGCCGCCTACTTCCCGAGAAAACCCCCCGGATCGCGTCCAAAGCGAAACCGTCACGTTGTCGCCAGCGATCGTGGCTAGAACCCCTTGCAGGTCAGGAACAGTCGCTTCGAGACTAAGGCCTTGGGCTTTGAACGCGTAGGACGGCGCGGTCGACTGGATATTGAGCGACTTGATCTGGACTTGTTCCGGGATCAGCGATTCCACATCAAACTTCGATGGTTTTTCCTCGCGTTTCTTCTTCGGCAGGATTCGTTGCGCTTTTTCAAGATCGACTTCCAGCCGGTCCAGCGCCACGCTCGCGACATGCCGCCCGCCTCGTGAAAGCAGCCGATAATCCAGCGCGAAACCTTCGACCAGCACGGCGGGCGTGTCCTGCACGTCTCCCCGTTCGTACAGGGCCAGTCTCGAAATCCCCACCCCGCCCAGCATCGAGACGCTGCCCACTTCCACCCGCGCGTCAACCGATACCGCCAACACAGCGCGCAGCAACGCCCGCTGCGGCAGACCCGTCGCCAGCAGCAACACCACGCCCGCTACCGCCACTAAAAACACCAGAAGCAGCCGTCTTGGCCAATTCCAGCGCCGGCGCACCGGCTCGTTGTCGGTCATTTGGCCTCCGGGTTCGCCGCGGCAGGTTCATCCAACACTTCGACACGCAGCCGGCCGATCACGGGTATCAGCTTGGCCTGTTCAAACAGGTCCCCCTCGGCGAGCTTGATGTGGGTCGTGTCCGCGATCGGCTGGCCGAATGTCGGGTCGACTTCGATCCATTTTCCCACCCAAACCGCCGCCCACTGGTGAAAGTAGAATCCCGGCTTGACATCGTCGACGTAAATCAACCCCGCCACTTCTCGCGCCGGAATCCCTAACGCGCGCGCCAGTCCAATGAACAGCACGCTGTGCTCCGTGCAGTCGCCTTCCATAAGGTCGAGCACCTCGAGGGCGTTGGTCAGTTGCGCCGAGTAGGTCGTCCGCACATTGTCGTACACCCACTGTGCCAATTTGCCGCTCGCCTCGAACGCATGCGTCTCATCTCCGACGATTTCGCGGGCTTTTTCGATCAGCCGCTTGTCGTCGCTCTGAATGAACAGCGACGGCTTGACCCACTCCGCCACGCTCGCCTCCTTCACCGGAAACTCCGTTGTCTCATCGACGGTCACGTTCTTCGAGTGGAACTCGACGTAACCGTCCTTCTCTATAAACTGCTGGCGATCACTGTTGAATATGTGGTCTTTGGTTATAGGCCCGTGGATGCGTAAGGCCAGCGAGTCGCGCTGCCGGGGATTCGCAATGGGTTTGTCGACGGGCGCGGCGTTGCTCACAATGACGTCATTGCTGTAGTTGACGTCTTGCGCCATCTCCTTGGGTTCGAGCCGCATGGTGAGTATTTCGGCCACCCGATCTTCGAGCACGGTGCCGTCTTCCGTAACGTAGGTCGTTGAACGGATTCCCAACTCCTTGATGGTGCTGCCAATCTTGAAGACTTTTGTCACAACGCCGTCGAATACCCGTTCCTCGACCGCCTCGACGCGGCTGATGCCCGACATCTCTTTCTTGTACATCGGCTCGAACACCGTATAGTCGACGCTGTTCCCAATCACGCCCCCGCGGAGTAACTCGATCTGTTTGAGGGCATCTTTAAGGGACTCCTTTGGCTTGGGGAGCTTCTCCTGTGTCTTCGTCCCTGCCATGGAAGTGGTCAGGAGCAACACGTCTCCATCCACGTGCGCCTCCCACTTCTTGGGCCCCGCCGCATCTTCCATTTCCTGCTCGATGGACACGAGCTCGCCGCTGGCCGCGTAGGTCCGCTTCAAGGAGATGCGCATATCCTGCTGAATGGCCCCCATCGAGATCTTGAACCGGGCGTCTTCGATCTTCACCACGGACCCGTCCGGCTGAACGGTCAGCGAGTCGAACGAATACCCCGCCTTTTGCTCGTTCAGGTACAGGCCATACCAGTTCTCGCCCACCAGCGACGTTATATCCAGAT
>DATKVG010000088.1:0-18891 GCA_035530195.1 Bathyarchaeia archaeon
CCCAAAAATATCACGGTGCTACCTGCCAGAAATGTCCGTCTCGTCATTTTGCTCATGTTCGTCTCTCCACTGGTCAAGAACCTACGCTGCCGCCCCAACGGCGGCCACGAAAACCGAGTATAGGCGATCGCTCCCGCCAAGACAAGGATTACAATCCCTACACGCTTGACAAACCGCAAAGCGCGGCATAAGCTCAATCCGTTGTTTCGGATGACGTAGTAACCTTACGTCGCGCGGCAGTGGCGACGACGCGTTCGTCTCGAAGTACACCCATGGGGCGAACCGCCGACATCACACCAAACAGACGGAGAACCGTATCATGGCCGAGATTCCAAACGGAGAAGCGGAACAGACTGAAGCGGCGGATGCGAAGGCCGAGGACGTACGCGCGTGTCCGAACCGTACTGAACAAATCCCCAATACCGCCGATGTGTGTCCGCACTGCGGCCAATCACTTGCGGCGGGCAACGGCACGGCAGTCGCGAGTTTCGTGCTCGGTATCCTGTCCGTTCTAGCCTTAGCCAGCATCTGCTTCACCGTCCTCCTTATAAATAGCATGGGCACGGATACGACTATGGCCGTCGAAAGGCTCGTTGCGGCGTTCATGCTCTGCTCTCTGATCTTTTTCCCTATCGCAGCGATCATCCTCGGCCACCGTTCCCTGGTCAAGATCCGCAAGAGTCCCGTACCCATGAAAGGCCGCGGCCATGCAAAAGCCGGTCTGAATATGGGCTGCCTCAGTATGGTGTTGGCCTTCATCGCCGCCATAACCATTCCTGGCCTACTGCGTTCATCGATCCAGGTCAATGAATCCGCAGCCATCGGCAACATACGCATGATTACGGGTGCGCAAACCGGCTGGTCCAGTGGGGGCGGTCCCTATGCGGTTTCCTTCGCGCAACTGACCGACACGACCAACGGCCCGGCGTTTCTGTTGGGCGAGTGGCGCAATGGCATGGAGAAGGACGGCTACATCTTCACGATGAAGGGCGTGGACCTGCTTAACGGCTTCCTCCATCCCTCGGCGGCGTGCTACGAAACCACGGCATCCCCGGCAAAGCCAGGTCGTACGGGCGTATGGTATTTCTTCAGCGACTGTTCGGGTGTGATTCGTGCCAGTGTGGATGGGCCAGCGGACTCAACGAGCCGCCCGATTGGCGAATAGAAACACGTCCGCTCTGGCCACGGGGATATCCAATCCACAACCAAAATACCGGAAGTAGGCGGGGAATGATTCCCTGCCATAACCTCAATCTCAACGCCTCCGCGTAATGTCCGCATGCTTTCGCGGGAAAGACGCGGTAGGTGCGGTCCCGACACGGCACCGGGACGCCAACGGACGGTTCGGAGACGCCAACGGATGGTTCGGGGAGATCCTGGATTATGATCGATAACTTATGTGAATACAACATATTAGAAAGGAGAAAGTGGCGTCGGCTGCGAAATCCAATACGCCATAGGCGGCATCGCCGCTCTGACAGCGCACGACCAGCCATTGGTCGTATATCTGGTCCCGGTGATTCATCGTATACACAAAAGACGTTGCGTAGCTCCGTTCGGTTCATTGTATTCCGTATCGACCCTGGAAACACCAACGTGATCGGAGCCGCGGCCTCCTGTTAGAATACGCCCGTGACACGCAGGGAAATTGTCTATCGTGCGATCGAACGCCGGGGACCGCCGCGGGTGCCTATCAATTATTGCAACCGGGATTTCGAGGATTCGGATACTATCGGCGTAACGTACAACCCCGCGCGCGATTTTGTACCCCGGAGTCCCGGAGATACGGAATGGGGGTTTGTCTGGGAGGTTTTGGACAAGACCATGGGCCAGCCGAAGACACATCCGCTTGCGGATGTGGAGGCCATAGACCGTTATTGTCCTCCCGATCCCCGTGCGCCGGGGCGATTCGATCATATCCCAGAGCAATTGGCGAAGGACCAAGATCGGTTCGTCAAGTTTGGCCTCGGAATCACCGGCTTCAATCAGGCAACGTTTCTGCGCGGGTTCGAGGCGTTGCTGATGGATCTATATGCCGACCCGGAACGTGCTGAACGGGTGCTGGATCTGGTCTTTGATTTTGAGAACGGGATCATTGATCAGGCCGTCCAATATCCTGTGGATGCCATTGCCTTCGGCGATGATTGGGGCACGCAACGGGGCCTGATGATCCCGCTTGAACAATGGCGTGCTATTTTCCGGCCGCGCTATGCCGTCCAGTTTGAAAAGATTCGCCGGGCTGGGAAGAAGGTCTGGTTCCATTCCTGCGGCCATGTACACGCGATCATCGGCGATCTGATCGATATCGGTGTGGATGTGATCGAACTGCTCCAGCCCGACGTCATGGGCGTCGAACGACTTGCCCACGATTTCGGCGGGAAAGTCTGCTTCTGTTGCTCGGTGGATCATCAGCGCCGGGCCATTTCCGGAACCCGCGACGAAATCTTCGCTTATGCACGGCGCCTTCGTGACACCTTGGGCGCATTCAACGGCGGATATATCGCGTACATCGAAGACTATTCCTGCCTCGGGATGAGTGAGCAGAACTACCAGTGGATCCGCGAAGCCTTCACTCAGGCGACTTAGGAAGTCGCCGGCCCACTCGCTCAACACCTGACCCTTTGTGTTCTCGCTTCGGCTGCAGCTCCCTCCATGAGAAGGTATTGTCAAAAGCGGGCGTGACCGCGACTATTCTTGCGTGTTTCCTCAGCTTTAATGAAAGTGCTTCTTGGTTTATTATAGAGCACAAAGGTCAGAACCTAAAGATTTGTCCACGGCAACGTCATATCGAGGAGATGGATCAATGAATACCTCAACGCGTCGTACGTTTCTTAGAACCACGGGCACGGGCATGCTGGCGAGCTTGGTGCTTCCGGGACTGTCCAGTATCGCCAAGGCCGCTCCGAGCGAACGTGTCCGCCATGCCGTCATCGGTGTTGGCGGGCAAGGGAGACGCCATGCGCAAGAGTTTGCATCGTTTCCGGATTGTGAAGTGGTCGCCGTGTGCGACGTAGATCCGGAACAAATCAAGAAGGCGCTGGGGAAAGTCCCCGAAGCCGCACCGGCCGCCGATTTCCGCCGCCTCCTCGATGACAAGAGTATTGACACGGTCAGCATTGCCACGCCTGATCATTGGCATACCCCGATTGCCCTGGCGGCGATCAAGGCGGGAAAACACGTCTACGTCGAGAAGCCCTGCTCGCACAATATCCACGAGGCCATCGCGCTCAAGACGGCCGCGGCAGAGTCCGGGAAGTGTGTGCAGCAGGGAACCCAGGCCCGCAGCGGCGAGGCCCTCAAGCAAGCCGTGGCCTTGCTGCGGGACGGAGGTATCGGCAAGGTCAGAATGGCCAAGGCGATCAATCACCAACTGAGGGAACCCATCGGCCGCGAACCGGAATGCGACCCGCCCGCGGGCGTCGACTATGACCTATGGCTGGGGCCCGCGCCCAAGCACGCGTTTACAAAGAACCGTTGGCACTACCAGTGGCATTGGTTTTGGGACTACGGTTGCGGCGATATGGGCAACGACGGTATTCACCAGATCGACCAGGCGCGGTGGGGACTGGGCGTGGGGATGCCCAAAGCGGTCAGCGCCTCCGGCGGCCAACTTTTCTACGACGACGACCACGAAACGCCGGACACGCAGGTCGTCACGTTCGAGTACGACCACTGCTACTTGCTGTACGAGATGCGCTTGTGGACGGATTACGCCCTCGAGGGTCACGACAACGGCGTCGTATTCTACGGCGACAAGGGCAAGCTCGAAATCGGGCGCGGCGGGTGCGATGTCACGCTTATCGGCGAACAGAAAGAACACTTGGGACCGTACGGGGATTTCAAAGGCCACATCCGCAACTTCCTGGACTGCGTCAAGGCCGACAATCCCGCGGAGCTAAACGGCGGGATCGAGGAAGGCGCCATCTCGACGGCGCTCTGTCACTTGGGCAATATCGCCACGCGCGTAGATCGGAAACTCAAGATCGATCCGGCAACATGGCAATGCGTGGATGATGCCGAGGCAGGCAAACTCTTCTCGCGCGAGTATCGGAAAGGGTATGAACTGCCGGGGATCGGGTAGCCGGGATTATTCTAGAGCATTATAATGTTGAATTGCGGTATAGCCGCAAGACTGAAACCAGCCTTCTGCATCTTGGGGCGTGATGGTTTCCAGTGCCAATCCAATGGCCTTGTACAACTCCTCTTGTGTGCGGGCCTTTTTCGATTGCCGCAACGGCGTTTGAAGTCCAATCGTAAAGTCTACTCAAATGCAATCAACGAGGCTATCATCACAATCGGGTTCTGCAACCTACATTTCCGTACCCGCCAGCGTCTGGCCGGTTGCTGTGACCATTTCAATTGCGCGTTGTTAAGGCATGGGCGGTCTATTTGTTTAGGTATTGAGCGGATTGCTCTTGCGCCTCCAGCGGGAAGTCAAAGACTGTAGGATCAAGAGCAGCGTAGCAATAACAGTCACGGCCGCTGCCAGACCATAGACCGCCAGCGTGGGGGCCCAATAGCCCGGGTTTCTACAGCCCAGCGACAGGCCGGCGAATACGAGACACGCGCCGGCCACGGATAACGCGATTCCCACGGCGGGCAGCAGCTTCGATTCCGAGCGATTCCATAATGCCGCGCACGGAAGCGCCAAACCGGACGCGCACAGGCACGTGAACGTGAAGAGCGCCACGCCGGTTATCCCATACGTGAGGCCGATAATGAGACCCACCGCGAATGCGCCGCATGCGATCGCCATAAACAGCGTGGGCCATGTAACATCTTTTAAGTAACGCAGGAGCAGAAACACGGCGCAGATGTTTATCGCCGCTATGAGTGAGCCGAGTGCCCACACCGTGCGCCACCAATCCACCGATCCTCGTACCGCAAACACCCGGAATCCGTCGCCGTTAATGGCGTCGGCAATGCCCCCGGTTCGGGCGAAGTTGGCCCAGCAGGACATCATGACGGACGAGAGCGCTTTTCGCTCCGATCGGTTTGCGTCGCTCCAGGCGAACCGCAGGATACTGTCCTGATCGCTATGAAAGTTTCCGAAGACGAAGGGCATCTCGAGGGCGTGTCCAGCGCCGATGAGGAAATCGAAGGGTTTGGGCTCGTTGGCCCAGTCGAATCGGTACGCATAGACGCCGTCTTGATGCTTACGCATGGAGTGCGCGGGAAGGTCTACGCCCGCCCATTGGAACCCGGCGCCGCCCAGGATACCGAGCGCGTGATAAAGGGGCCACTTCGATGGCTTGAGCTGGTCGGCAAGGCGAAGACTCGGCGCGTTGGGATCCATCTCTTTGATAAGCTGGCACAGCTCGGCTTCAGTCAGCTTGGACATCTTGAACGGAAGGAACAGCTTGAGTTCCTCGGCGTTGCTGCCCAGCAGGACAGGGACCTGGTTGTACTTGCCCTGGCGCAAAGCCGAGGACGGATTGATAGGTAGCACGGTCCCGTCCACAAACACCGGGGTGAAATCGTGGATATTTCCCAACGGACCAGGCTTGTAGCAGGCCAGAATCTCCGCCGCCGTCTTCGACCGCAGATACGCGGAGATCCACGCATCGTCCTTATCATCGAGATAGCTCTGGGCGCTGGCTTCTGTTGTTGCGAGTCCCTCTTCCCGGACAAGTTGGATCAAAATGTCTCCGGTTTTCCGATCCGTTTTCTCGAACGCGTTGCCAAAGGGCGCGCCGCTCTGCGATATGGCCCGGTGGAAGAGTCCCGCGGCCAAGGGCGAGGCCAGCATGGAAAACACGTTTACGCCGCCGGCGGATTCTCCCGCGATGGTGACATTATGTGGATCGCCTCCGAAGACGGCGATGTTGTCACGCACCCATTCCAGCGCCCGGACAATGTCGAGGGTACCGTAGTTGCCGGAGGCGTCGAGCGGATTGCCTTTTCGCAGTGCGGGATGCGTAAACCAGCCCAGAGGCCCCATGCGGTAGTTGATGCTTACGAAGACCACGTTGGACTTCCCCGCGAAGTTGGAGCCGTTGTATAAGGGCATGGCCGCCTGGCCCACGCAGTTGGCCCCACCGTGAATCCAAAAGAAGACGGGCAGGTTCTCCTCTTGCGTCCGGGGCCGCCAGACGTTCAGATACAGGCAGTCCTCGCCCCCGATGATCTCGCCGATGTTCCCGCAGTCCATCATGGCCATCAGACCGCCATACTGCGTGCACGGTTCGCAGTAGGTCTTCGCTTGTCTGACGCCGGCCCAAGGCTCCGGCGGTTGCGGCGCGCGCCATCGCAGCTCACCCACGGGCGGTTTCGCAAACGGGACGCCGAGCCAGACATAGGTCTCGATGGGCTCGTCCTCGATCGCGGTTTCCACAGCAAGGCCGGCGACGTCACCGTAGACGGTATGCCGGACCAGCGGGTCCTCCTCCGCTTGAATTCCTGGCGGTAGGGCATACGTGAGCAACGCAGCCCACGTGCTGAAAAAGACGAGTCGAAGCGTTCTTGCCATGAGTGTCTCCCTTGTGTAAGCCCTTGTGTTTTATCAGGCATCTTACTGTGAGCGAGCGACTCCCGCAACCTTTCTACCACGGGCTAAGGAGAGACAAACTTTGCCGCATCGCCCATTGGATTGATCTTGTTGCCCCGTATTTGGGAGACTACACGGAGGGTTAGCGTGAAGAGCAACGCGCTTTCCACAACAAGCCTCTGGCAATAGGAATGGAGAATCGTTAATGGCGTTGAAGAATGAAGATAGGCAGGAGATTGGCGTTCCCGGAAGGGATGCGGGGATTCGTCTGAGAATCTGGCCAGCGTTACTCATCGTGATTGTGAATCTCTCTGTCGCCCTTGCCGCGTGGCGTTTCGGTACGACGAACATACACGCCATGGTGGGCTTCATCATTGTGCCGATTCTGGCGGCGGTTCTGCTTATCATCTGGTGGCTGGCGGCCAGCCGCGCGCCCGTCCGCGACCGATGGGCCGGTTTCGCGCTGGTCGCGGCCGTTCTCTTCTGGGTGTACATCACGCAGAAATCCAACGGCGAACTGCTCCTCATGGCAGCCGTCCCAACGATCACGACTGGCGTAGTCGCGCTTCTTGCGGTGACATTTTGGCTTCCGTGGCCGGTGCGGCGGTGGTGCGTTGTTGCCCTTATGGCAGGTTGCGCGGCGGTCTTCACCGCAACGCGGGCCGACGGTATCGGAAGCAACTTCGTCCCCATTCTGGCGTGGCGCTCGAGCCCCACGGCGGAGGAGTTGGTGGCGGCCTCCGAAGGTCTCGCGAACCCGAAACCCGGCGCTATGGCCCATGTGCCCGCACAGGCCGGCCCGGGGGATTGGCCTGGTTTTCGCGGACCGGCCCGCGACGGACGCGCGGAAGGGGTAACGTTCTCGGCGGATTGGAGCACGCCTCCCCGGCAAATCTGGCGTCATCCGGTGGGACCGGCATGGTCGTCGTTTGTGGTGGTGGGCGACTACCTCTTCACGCAGGAGCAACGCGGCAACGACGAAGCCGTGACGTGCTACCTCGCGGCCACGGGAGAGGGAATCTGGGTGAACCGCGTGCCCGTGCGATTCGACAACAACATGGGGCCGGGGCCGCGTGCCACACCGGCCTATGACCAGGGCAGACTCTACACGCTGGGCGCAACGGGCATACTGCAATGTCTGGACGCCGCCACCGGGAAGACGATCTGGAAGCGCGACGTGACCCAGGACGCGGAGACCAAGATTCCCACGTGGGGTTTCTCGGGTTCCCCGCTGGTGGTGGTGGACCGCGTCATTGTGTTTCCGGGCGGAGACGAAGGCAAGAGCGTCGTAGCGTTCGACCGTACATCCGGGGATCTGGCCTGGCGTGCCGGAGCAGCGACCGGCGGCTACAGTTCCCCGCAGCTTACGCGCATCGCGGAGGTGAGCCAGGTGCTGATAAGTTGCGACTTCGGTTTGATGTCCTTGGTCCCGGAGACCGGCGCGTCCCTGTGGGAACATCCCTGGAAAACCAAGGCCGACCCGCGCATCGACCAACCCCTTCTCGTCGATGGCGCGTCGGTGATTCTCGGCTCGACCGCGGGCACCGGCCGGCTTCGTGTTCAAAAGACGGAGTCAGCCTGGACCGTCGCGACCGAGTGGACCGTCAAAAGTTTTAGGCCCTACTTCAACGATTTTGTCTGCCACAAAGGCCACTGCTACGGACTTGACGGAAACAGACTGTCCTGCATCGATGCCCAAACCGGCCAAGGCCGATGGGACGCGATACGGTGCGGCGGCCAGGTGTTGCTCGTCCCCGAGATAGACACGTTCCTGGTTCTGAGCGAAGCGGGAGACGTCATCCTTGTCCAGGCCGCTCCCGAGAAGTTCACCGAACTCGCCCGCTTCAAGGCCCTCAACGGCAAGACCTGGAATCATCCCGTGATAGCCCACGGAAAACTCTTCGTCAGAAATGCGGAAGAAGCCGCCTGTTTCGAACTGCCCGCGGATCCTACAGCCCGATGAGCCTGAATCCAGTCGCTGAATGCTTTCCAAAACTCACCCACAGATAGTCTTCTTGTTTCAGGCTTGGGCCGGTCGGAGATTACGACCTCTGCGACGCCACGTTCCTCAAGAAGAATCCCCACTTCCCGCTCGAGTTCATGGGCCTTTCATTCGCTGCTGGTCGCGCGAGACCGCTGTTTGAGCTTCCCCTTTTGACGACAGCTCACGTACCAGATGGAGGCGGCGGGGATCAAATCGAAAAGGAATGGTGTGATGATTCACAGCACCACATCCACGACATTACTCGCCTTACCCTCGCCCGCGGAGTTCGCGCCGAGCACTTGGTATTCCATCTGCACGCCCCGCGGCTGACCCGTCAGAAGAAAGGCCGAAAGACGAAACCTCTTTCTCGGCGTATTTCGTCTCGTCCTTAGGCCTTCACTCTCTATAGCACCGCCGCGACCGAGTTGCTCGGGACGCTTGTTCCGGCGGCGTTCATGGCTACGACTCGGTATTCGAGTTGGGTTCGTAGGGGTTGGTTGCTTAGTGTGACGCGGGTTGCGACGGTTATGGTGGCGTCTAGCCAGGGGGAGAATCCGGTGGCGGATTGTACCCGGCGTAGGATGACGTAGGCGCGTGCTTCGCCGAAGGGGCCGGGTGCCGGTGTTTTCCAATCGAGGTCGATGGTTCCCGCTCCTTCCGCCGTGATTTCGAGCATTCGGGGTTGGCCGGGCGGGGCCGATGGCGCCGGCGTCTGTTTGTCGGTCCATCCGATGAGTTCGAGTTGTTTCGGGTCCGCCGATGTATCGACTTCGGACTGTTTCAACTCGGATACCATCTTCACCACGAGCGCGTCGAGCGCGATGTCCTTGGTTTCGGTGAGGAGATGCACCCACGCCTCTTTCCAGATTTGCACCGCCTTCTTGTTCCTGTATTCATCGTAAACCACCACCAAGCCCGGCACATCGGCATTCGGAAACTCGGCGGGATACTCCCCATATCCGCTGATCATCTTTTCTATCAGCGCCCGGATTTCAATTTCTTTCTTCGGAAACTGCGCCATGTCGCTACCCTCTTTTCCTGTTCACGTTCTTTTTCACACCGTTCACAGCCACGGAGCCGTCTTTCCCGCAAAGCCGTCTTTCCCGCGAAAGCGGGAATCCAGGACCACTCGCACATGCCCGGCGCGGCATTCCCGCAAAGGCGTCTTTCCCGCGAAAGCGGGAATCCAGGACCACCCGCACACGCCCCGCGCGTCATTCCCGCAAAGGCGTCTTTCCCGCGAAAGCGGGAATCCAGGACCACCCGCACACGCCCCGCGCGTCATTCCCGACTTCCCTGGATTCCCGCTTTCGCGGGAAAGACGCGAGGGAGCGGGAAAGACGCGAGGGTGCGGGAAAGACGCGAGGCCGAGGTCAGGTCGCTTCTTCGCATATTCACAGCACCACGGCTACGATATTGCTCGCCGGGCCTTCGCCGGCGGTATTCAGGCCGATCACCTGGTATTCCATCTGGAGGCCGCGCGGCTGATCCGACAGGAAGGCTTCCGTTACGAACGCGAGGCCCGCTTCATGCCAAGCGCCCATAGGCTGGCCCGGCGCGGGTTCCTCACGCCGTTCCATCTTATACGTCCGGACCGGCCCGCCTGCCGCCGGATCCGGCGCTTTCCAATCCAGTTTCAACGTGCCCGGACCTTCCGAGACAATCTGCAGCACCCGCACCTGGCCCGGCGGCACCGTCGGCGCCGGCGTGGCCCGCGGACCCCACCCGATGAGCTCGAGCGCTTCCTTGTTTGCCGCCACATCCACCTCGGACTGCTTGAGCTGGTCCCGCATTTTCGCTTCCATGACGTGTAACGCCACATCCTTCACATCGGTCGCCAGATGAAACACCGCCTGCTTCGCATCCTGATCATCATTAGCCGTCTCATACGCCGTCAGCAGCGCTTGCAGCCCTGGAACGTCCGCATTCGGAAAAATCGCCGGGTCATCCGTATACCCTTGGATCATCCGATGCACCAATTCCTGGACCTCGAGTTCCTTTCGTGGAAACCTCGGCATAGCCTTACCCTCCTGTCCATGTTATCACCGCTCCAAAGACCCTCACGCCCCTTGCACGAAGGCCAAAACACACTAACTCATTGTCCAACAACCATTTACCAAAGACATCCGCCCCCGTCCGGACCGTCCGGAACGATTCCGCAACGAATTGTAAGTTGTCCGAAGCCCCCGGACCCGTTCCGCAAGCCATTGTAAGTTGCCCGGAGCGTCCGGAACGGTTCCGCAAGCCATTGTAAGTTGCCCGGACCGTCCGGAACGGTTCCGCAAGCCATTACAAATTGCCCGGAACGTCCGGACGAGTTCCCCGGCACCCGGATTAGCTCCATGCCGTCCGGACAAGTTTCGCGCCATCCGAACCGCGTCCCCGTCCCATCGTAAATCGCCCGGCTCACCCGGCCACCGTCCCAGCTCTTCAACTGTCAATGCCTTGCACTATTCGCCTGCGGGACGAAAGAAATGGAAAGAGATCTGCGCCCCATCGTTATTGCGTGGAACCCCATCTCACCCACTTCCCCAACGGCCAACGACCCCGTTGCCCATCCGTATTCAACTTACCGCCCGGTCAATCCTTCCGCATAGCCCGCGCGATCCGTTGGTCACGAAAATCCGAACCTCAGAACCCTTACTCTCTTTTGTATGTCGCATCTCAGGAAAAAGTTCCGGGAATCGGGATAAAAGTCTGAAGTTTTGGGAAGGGATACGGCGCACAGGACAAATCACGCCCCCCGACCCCATTCTTCCAGCTATTCAGCGGAGCGCAATCCGCCCTACCTGCTGCCTTGGCAACAGAATGGCCCCATAAGGCCTTGGCAACCAAAGGGTTCGTTGACGCCTACACAGCCAAAGATTATCCTGCAGTCGCCTTCCCCCTCACCCTCGCCTTCACCTTCTCCTTCACCCTCACCCTCGCCTTCTCCTTCACCCTCGCCCTCACCCTCGCCTTCCCCCTCGCCCTCACCCTCGCCTTCCCCCTCGCCCTCGCCCTCGCCTTCACCTTCACCTTCACCTTCTCCTTCACCCTCGCCTTCGCCCTCGCCCTCACCCTCGCCCTCACCCTCGCCTTCGCCGCCTCCCGTTGCGTCCCACAGCTTCGCCGTACCTGACGCCGAACCCGTGAGGACCTGGGATCCGGCCGGTGAGAACGCTACGGAAAGCACCGTCCCCGAGTAGTTGAAGGTGCGGAACTCCGCGCCGGTGGCCGCGTCCCACAACTTCGCGGTCCCGTCCCACGACCCCGTGAGAACCTGCGTCCCGTCTGGTGAGAACGCCACGGAATACACCTCGTGGAAGTGGCCGGTGAACATGCTGAGCTCCGTGCCGGTGGCCGCGTCCCAGAGCTTCGCCTTATTGTCACCCGAGCCCGTGAGGACCTGCGTCCCGTCCGGTGAGAACGTTACGGAACGCACGTAGCCTGTGTGGCCGGTGAACGTGCGGATCTCCGCGCCGGTGGCCGCGTCCCAGAGCTTCGCCGTCTCGTCCGACGACCCCGTGAGGACCTGCATTCCGTCCGGTGAGAACGCTACTGACATCACGAACGATGTGTGGCCGGTGAACGTGCGGAGCTCCGCGCCGGTGGCCGTATCCCGCAGCTTCGCCGTCTCGTCCGACGACCCCGTGAGGACCTGCGTACCGTCTGGAGAGAACGCTACCGACTTCACGTCCGCCGTGTGGCCGGTGAACGTGCGGACGACCGCGCCGGTGCTGAGGTTCCAGAGCCTCGCCGTATCGTCCTGCGAGCCCGTGAGGACCTGCGTACCGTCTGGAGAGAACGCTACGGAATTCACGTCCGCCCCGTGGCCGGTGAACGTGCGGAGCTCCGCACCGGTGCTGAGGTCCCAGAGCCTCGCCTTATTGTCACCCGAGCCCGTGAGGACCTGCGTCCCGCCCGGAGAGAACGCTACGGACCACACCCAGCTCATGTGGCCGGTGAACGTGCGGATCTCCGCGCCGGTGGCCGCGTCCCACAGCTTCGCCGTTTCGTCCAACGACCCTGTGAGGACCTGCGTACCGTCTGGAGAGAATGCTACGTACTTCACGAACGACGTGTGGCCGGTGAAGGCGCGGAGCTCCGCGCCGGTGGCCGCGTCCCACAGCTTCACTATATAGCCCCAACCTGTGAGGACCTGCGTACCGTCCGGAGAGAACACTACCGAATACACCGTCCCCGGAGTGTGGCTGGTGCTGGTGAAGGTGCGGACCTCCGCGCCGGTGGCCGCGTCCCACAGCTTCGCCGTCTTGTCCCCCGAGCCCGTGAGGACCTGCGTCCCGTCCGGAGAGAACGCTACGGAACGCACTTCGAACGTGTGGCCGGTGAACGTGCGGAGCTCGGCACCGGTGGCGGCATCCCACAGCTTTGCCGTCCAGTCCAACGACCCCGTGAGGACTTGCGTCCCGTCCGGAGAAAACACTACGGAACGTACGTAGTTCGTGTGGCCAGTGAAGGTGCGGAGTTCGGCGCCGGTGGCCTTGTTCCAGAGCTTCGCCGTGTTGTCATCCGAGCCCGTGAGGATCTGCGTCCCGTCCGGGGAAAACGCTACGGAATACACCCTGTTCGTGTGGCCGGTGAAGGTACGGAGCTCCGCGCCGGTGGCCTTGTCCCACAGCTTCGCCGTAGCGTCCGCCAACCCCGTGAGGACCTGCGTACCGTCCGGTGAGAACGCTACGGAATACGCCCAGTGCGTGCTGGTGAAAGTGCGGACCACCGCACCGGTGCTAAGGTCCCAGAGCCGCGCCTTGCTGTCCGTGGACCCGGTCAGCATCTGCGTCCCGTCCGGCGACATGGCCGTGCACAGCAACTCCCCGTAGCCGTACTGCATGATCGGCGTCGAGACCGTGTCCGCCGTCGCCTGCGGGCCCAATGCCCCCAACACAAGCAGTCCTATCGCAATACAGCCCATCCGGTTTACATTCTGTTTCATCGTAGTCGTCATCCCTGGTTCTTTCCGGTTACTTCCCATTCTGAAGGCTCTCTCGCCTCTTGCGCGAACACAACGATGCAAAGACGCGGAGCGCGGGATTCAATAAGATGAGAACAACCCTTACGCCCTACCGCTTTCGCGTCAGCCATCATCGCGCCACCTTCCCCAACGGCAACCTGCTCCGTTGTCCAGCCTGTGTTCAACATGCCGGGTGGCTTCCTACGTGCAGCCACCGTGAACGCGCCGTACTCCCCGCGCAGCATGTTTTCCAACCTACTGCATGGACACCACGTACTATATTCCGCTTTTCTCCCCACGTCAAGTATAAGTTTCGGGGGAAGGAAGATGTGGGTAACGGGAGTGAAGAGTTCGCGTCAATTGCGTCTTCTCGAGATCCGCCGTTGCGGTGCGTTGAATCGCATCCTGCCGCTTTCCCCCCTATTCTAGCGCTTCGATTAGTCGCGCGATTTCGCGTCTTATGGTTTGGATGTTTGCGAAACGTTTGTCTTCGAGCTTGCGTGTGGCTGCGGCGCCTCCGGAGCCGGGCGTTGTGCCGTCTTTGTCGCGGCCGATGTAGTCGGCTACGGTGTTGGCCTTTTCGCCGAGGAGGGTTTGGGCTTCTTTGATGGCTTCGGGTGCGCGGTTGGCGGCTGCGGCTTTTTCCGTGGCCGATCGGAGCGCTAGGAGCATGTCGTAGTCTTCCATGCCGTCGCGGACGGCTTCCCATCTCTTGCTGATCACGACACCGTCGCCGGGGTAGACGAGCAGGTAGTCGAGCGTGCCGTCGGGCTTGTACCACGGGTCGGCGCCCGAGGTGCAGTAGGACCAGAAGCCGATGCCTTTGAGGTTGAAGGCCCATGCGGCCCAGGATTGGCAACGGTAGTATCCGAGCGGGGATTGGTGCTTGGCGTTGTCGGCGCAGGCGTAGGTCCAGACGGGCTTTCCGGAATCGTAGATGATCTGGAGTTTGTCCTCGTTCTTGCCGAGAAAGAAACCCGTGCGATTCGGACACCAGATATCGACATACGGCAGCATCTCAACAAGTTCTTCTTCACGAATGCGATCCACGGGGTCCGTGTACATAAGGATCTTCGGGTCGGCCTCGCGGGCGAGTTTCGCAAAATTGAGGTAGAGGTCCACGAGTCCTTCGTTCAGGCCCGGCTCGTCTACGGGATACATGGCGTACTGGCTGTAGTCGATCCCCATTTCCTGCAAGTGCGCCACCCACGCCCGCAGCCATGCGACGTACGCCTTCTTCGCGGCGTCGCTGGTGATATCGCCGGGGCCGCGCAGTCCGCCGAGGCTGTGGAACAAGATCATGCCGTGCGGCGCATACTTCTGCACGAACGCGTCGTGTTGCGTGAAGTCGATGGCGCCGACGATCTCGCCGGCGTCGTTGTATTCGGCCTGTGGTACAAGTGTGGTTACGAAGACGTTGTTGCCGTGGGCAATGCGATCGGCAAGGCTCTCGTCTTCGAGATCTTTCATGCGGTCGGTCCGGTAGACGTAGCCCCAGTTGCAGTGATTCAACGCGCGCTTCTCGGGCAACGCCGCCGGCCACACGGTTATCGTCAAGGGCATCGTGAATTGTTTCGATTCCATCTCGAGGGTCCGTATGCGGAGCGTCGTGTCCCAGGTGCCTGGCGACAACGCGTGCGTGTCTACTTTGAGCCAGAGCTGGCGCGCGTGCCAGCCGGGAAGCTGCATGACGTAGCCCGAGTTCATGACGGGCAAGACATCGGCGGACATGTCGAGCATCTGCGTCGGTACAGCAACGACTTCGTGCAACGTGATCGCGTCGCGGGGTAAACACGGTTTTGTATCGGCCGAATCCCGGAGTACGATCGGGTCTATCTCGACGCGTGCTTCGAGGTGCGTCATATCCAAATTGAAAATGTTCAGTGCGGTGTCTTCGGTTTCATTGTTGAAGGCCTCGATTTCGAGTTGTCCTTCTTGGAGACGTCCTTCGCGTATTTCGTCGAAGCCGCCGAACGGCGCCCAGGGATTTGCCTTGACGAGACGCAACGGCCACGCGCCGTTCGCGTTGGATTGGACCGCGCAACGCAGCAACGCGATAGTTTCCTCAAGTTCCTGTAGCCCGGCGCGCAACACGTCGCATAGTTCACGCGCCTCCACATCGGGCTTCGTCCCAACTACGGTCACGCGTTCCTTGTAGCCCGCCAAGATCGTGGCCATTTGCGCAAAGCGGCCAAGAAACGCCTGCGGCTGCGGCAACTGTCCGGCGAGCGATTCCGCCGCGTCAAGCCGATCCTGGAATTCGGCCAGTTCTTTGGCGAAGGGAATCACGTAGGCCGTTTCGGTCCTCCGGGCCACCAGTGTCTCTCCTTCATACACGCAACACGCCAGACGGATTTCCGTGGGACGATTGATGGGCAGTGTATAGTCCGTGGAAATGGTGATGCTCTCTTCCGACGATTCGCTGGTAGCCGCAGAGTCGTCCCGATCGCTCTGCTCGACGCGGGTTTCGATTCGTAGCGCGACGTGGTCGGGGTTTTCGATCTCGATGGTGAACGTGTTGGGGCCAGCATACAGCGCGCCAAAGTCCGCGCGCCGGATCCGCACCTTCGACTGGTCGGATGCGCTCCGATACGCGCCGGTGCGCGCGGCATCGAACCGGTATTCGCTCCATACCCGTTTCGCGTCGGGCTTGGCGTTGGGCCACTTGAACGCGATGATCTGGCCGGAATTCGCGGGATAGATGATGTACGGTGTGCCGTCGCCGGAAAGGTCCGCGAGCGTTGGCGAACTGTTGGTGGTGCCGTTCATGGGCAGGGCCTCTTTCAGTTCGCCCTTGGCGTTGAAGACGTGCAACTTGCCGCTATATCCCGCCACTACGATCTCGATAGCATCGTCGCCGTCCACGTCGGCAATCGCGGGGCTTCGGCGCACGCGCTGCTCGACGTTACCGCGCCACTGTTCCGAACCGTCGGGCGCGACCGCAAACAGCAGACCCGAGAGGTCTATGGCGTAGATCTCGAGCAGGCCGTTCTCATCCGCGTCCGCCACGCAGATGCTGCTGTCGATCTCCTTGGGAAGATCCAGTTTCCAAAGGACTGTGCCGTGGCCATCCACCGCCATCAAGGCGGTGTCGTAGCCCGTCAGGATCTCGTTGGCGCCATCCTGATTGATATCGGCGATGATGGGCGCGGCCCCTTTTGCGGGACCGTCAATGCGCCAGACTTCCTTGCCGGTCGCGTCAAGGCAGAGGAGCGGGACGGTGGTGCCGGATACGACGATGGACGGCTCGGTGGCATCGCCTAACATGCCAACCGTCGGCGAGAGCGTGAAGCCATGATTTCCCTTGAAGGTCCATTTTAAGACGCCCTGCGCCGAAAGGCATACGACGTGGCCCTGCCGCGTTCCGGTGATGATCTCGAGTTCGTTGTCACCATTTAGATCCGCGACCACGATTGCGGTTGTGCCCCACTCGATGTCGCCGGGCAAATCGTACGACCATATGATCGAACCGTTCACACTCGACAGGCAATAGAGCGTACCCGTCTGATTGAGCACCAGCACTTCCGGCGCGGGATCCTCCACGAGGTCTACGACTGTCGGGCTGATGCTGATGGGAATCTTGAGGTTCGTGTGCCACAGCAGCCCGCCTTGGCTGTCCAGTGCGATAACGACACCCGTCACCGTAGTGGCGATCACTTCGTCCCGGCCATCCGAGTTGATATCCGCCACGGACGGCGAACTATCCACATTGCCCAGCGGCTGGTCAAAAGTCCATTGCACCTGACTCGCCCCGGCGTTCACGGTCAACAGAATAAACAGGGCGAGGAAAAGGATGTTACGACTAAGATTCATCTCAAACACTCCTTACGTTTGTGAATGCAAGACAGAGTCCATCTGTTGATAGTACCCGCTGAATACGCGCGCCACACGCGATGTTATCGCTAGGGCTGAGCCAGTTCTTCTGCGTCAACCTTGTCCTGTGACCGAGGTGCGGCGCGTTTGTTCTGAATCAGATCGTCGCGTCCAATAAAAGTCACTTCGACGCCTCCATAGGCGCCTCGAACAATGTTCGCCTTCGCGTCCGCATACCGTACCCCGTCAATATCGTTGAGAAGGTCGACGCGCGTTGGCGCTACCCCGAAGGTAAGGACATTGCCCTTTGTGGCGAACGCGTCCTCGGGAAGGTCTTCTTCCGTGAAGCCAAAGGCCACCAGCGCCGATCGCAAACGCGCGATGTTTTCCTGCGAGCATTCGAAGAAGATGTCGATATCTTTCGTGAACCGGGGATAGCCGTGGAAGGCCACGGCATAGCCGCCCACGATCATATAGTCAACGCGGTGTTCTTCGAGTAATCGAAACAACTCTTCGAAGTCGGGATGGGTATTCATACAAAAACTTCCCTGCCTCGATCCGTAGCGCTTCGACGGCATCAAGACGCTCTTCGGCACTACAGCCCCGCCAGAAGTCCCTATCGCGCTGCGCCTGTTCCGTGTGGTTCGTGATAGTCAGTCGACCCTTCATGCAAGGAAGTCTACTCAAGGGCCGGCTCCAATGCAAGATCGCAGGGGAAACGGCGGCACGATTTCAAGCGTCGCTTCGGATTGCGGTGGCTTTTCCGGCCTCCGGATCTGTTATCATGAGGGTATAAGGTTGCGTTGAATCGTAAAAGGAAAGGGAGAATCGATGAGCACATTGAACCGCCGTGAGTTTTTGGGGATGACGATGGCCGGTATCTGCCTGAGGGCGGGACTGGGTTGGTCGGCTCAAGCATCGGAAGCGAAGCCGGAACGGTATAACGTTCTGCATATTATTTCGGACGACCTGTGCAACCGGCTGGGTTGTTATGGTTTTCCCGTGAAGTCGCCCAACATTGACGGGCTCGCGGAACGCGGTGTGAAGTTCGAGTTGGCGTATTGCCAGTATCCGCTGTGCAATCCGAGCCGGGCGTCTTTCATGACGGGGTTGCGGCCGGACACGACGAAGGTCTACGTGAACCAGACGCAATTCCGCGAGAACGTGCCCGACGCCGCGACTATTCCGCAAAGTTTTCAGAAGGCCGGATACAGCGTGGTGCGCGTCGGCAAGATCTATCACTATGGGGTGCCGTCGCAGATCGGCACCGACGGCCTCGATGATCCGGCGTCATGGGAGAAGGTGGTCAATCCGAAGGGCCGCGACGTGGACGACATCGGGATGGTCGAGGTGCTTCAACTTGACCGCGACGGAAAAGCCGAGACCGTAACGGGCAGGGGACTGAAGAACACCGGCGGCACGTTGAGCTGGCTCGCGGCCGAGGGCACCGACGAGGAGCAGACCGACGGCCTCGGCGCGGCCGCCGCGGTCGAGTTGCTCGAGGAATACGCGAAGGGATCGAAACCGTTTTATCTGGCCGTCGGTTTCTACCGGCCGCACACGCCCTTCATTGCGCCGAAAGCCTATTTTGGACTGTACCCACGGGATAAGATCGAATTGCCCGTCGTCCCGCCCAACTGGAAAGACCTTTGG
>DATKVG010000089.1:0-21058 GCA_035530195.1 Bathyarchaeia archaeon
TCGCGCGGGAGCGCGACCCCGCCTTCACCCCGATTGGGGTTTTTGCATCGTTGAAAACGGAGGTGGTATACTTCGCAAATTCCCTGCGATAGCAGTGTCACTATCAGCACAGTAAATAAAAGCAGAGGCCATAAGGCCCGAGGAGTACACAATGCCTCTAGTCCCGATGCGTCAGATCCTCGATGAGGCCGCGAAAGGCGGCTACGGCGTTGGCGCGTTCAATGTGAATAACATGGAACAGATCCAGGCCATTATGCAGGCCGCCCATGACACGCATAGCCCCGCCATCATTCAGGCGAGCCGGGGCGCGCTGAAGTACAGCAAGCTGATTTACCTGCGCAAGCTGATCCAGGCGGCGGAAGAAGAGTATCCGGAGATCCCGATGGCGATGCACCTCGACCACGGCAACAGTGTGGAGACGTGCAAACAGGCCATCGAGCTTGGGTTCACGTCGGTGATGATCGACGGTTCGCTGGCCGAAGACGGGAAGACGCCGAACACGTACGAGGCGAACGTGGCGATCACGAAGCAGGTGGTGGATCTTGCGCATCCGCTGGGCGTGACGGTCGAGGGCGAGCTGGGTTGCCTGGGCGGTATCGAAGACGGTCACGGGGCGGGATTGTCGACGGATGAGGTGAACGAGCATCTGACCGATCCGAAGCAGGCCGAAGATTTCGTGGCGGCGACGGGTTTGGACGCGCTTGCGGTGGCGATCGGCACGAGCCACGGCGCCTATAAGTCGGGCCGGAAAGACCCGAAGACAGGCGAGGTACTTCCGCCGGCGCTGGCGATGGACCGGATTCACGAGATTCACAAGCGGATGCCGAATTGCCACATGGTGATGCACGGTTCAAGTTCGGTGCCCAAGGAGTTGGTGGATATCATCAACCAGTACGGCGGGAAAATGCCGGGGACGTTCGGCATCCCGATCGAACAGATCCAGGACGGCATCAAGCATGGCGTGCGGAAGGTCAACGTCGACACCGACAGCCGGCTGGCGATGACGGGCGCAATCCGCAAGGTCTTGTTCGAGTCGCCGCAGAAGTTCGATCCGCGCGATTACCTGAAGCCGGCGCGGGACGCGGCGTACCAGGTGTATCTCGCAAGAATGAAGGCGTTTGGCCAAGCCGGTCACGCGGGCGATTACGCGCCCATGACGCTTGCGGCCATGAAGAAGGTGTACGGTTTTGGCGGCTGTGGGTGCGGCTGCGGCTGAGAAGGTTTGGAAGCAAGGCGCTGTTCTGAAAGGGACAGCGCCATTTTTATGAGGGGGTTTAGGGTTTGGGGTATTTGACGGGCTGAGGCTGAAAGACAAGATTAATCCGGAATCCGAAATCCGAAATCCGCAATAAGACGTTGGGCGGCTCTTAGGGCGTTGAGGTCGGGCGGGACGGCCCGGGCTTTTTCGAGTGCGGCGGCGAGGTCGGCGGCGCGGTTTGTGTCGTTGCGCCAGACGAGTGCGGCGGTTACGGCGGCTTCTGCGGGGTCGGTCGATGGGGATTTGAGGAGGTCTTCGACGGCGGAGTCCCAGGAGGGTAGGGGGGACCCTTTGAGCGCCCAGTCTTGCGCCATCAGTTTGTGCCAGTACGGCAGGATGGGCCCTGGTTTCCACGATATGGTCTGGCGGTCGACGAGTCGGAACCGGATCAGTGCGTCGAGCTCGACTTTTCGACGCGCCCACTCGGCGGGTTCGGGCCGGCCGGTTGTGCGGGCGATACGCAGCGCGGCGTCAATGCCCATATAGGTGGTAAGCAGGCGGTCCGGTCCCTGCTGGTCGCGGCCTTGGCGGCAGTCGAACGAGTAGAGGGGTTCGCGGTTGCGGCTGTCGGTCCACCCGGCGAGGAAATCGGCCATGAGTGCGGCGGACGGCCAGACGGATTCAAGGAACTCGCGTCGTTGTGTGTCGTCTTTGATGGCCACGGCATGTTTCCACATGGCGCCGAGTGCATAGGCGGGTGCATCGGCATCGAGGGCGAGGTGCGGCAGGGCTTCGGTCCCGTCGCCGTAGACGGCCATCGGCAGGGAACCCATTGGTTTGGCCCGGCGCTGTTCTTTGCGCACAGTCGAGGCGACGAATGTGAGCACGTGCCCGGCTTCTTGCTCATGGCCGGCGAGATCGAGCGCCATGGTCGCCCAGGCGCAATCGCGGGTGTAGCACAGGGCGGAGCAGTCGGTGCCGGCGGGGTTGCGAGTGAACGCGCCGGTGGATCGGTCGATGGCCATTCCGAGGATCGCGAGGTCTTTTTGGATGCGTGCGTAACTCGGCGCGCCCGGTGGCACTGGGGGTTCGGCAAATGGTGCCCAGTATGCGGTTGGCTGGGCGAATAACGCGTCGAGATCGGTCTGCATGATGCGATCGAGTGCGGCTTCGGCTTGGGCGCGCGTGGGGCCAAACGCGGCGAAAACGGTGGCTGCGTACCCGCCGACGGCAGGTAGCGGCCGCAGGAAGAGAGCGGCGTCGCAATCGCCGGTTGCGCTGTTTGCGAAGCGTGATGCGGCCGATTTGTCGCCGCCTGCCAGGCCGCAGGATGCCCGGGCCGCGTGCGGGCTTGCCATAACGACCCAGACGCCTTCGGATTCTGCAAACGCTTCCCACTCGGCCGCAGAGGCTGTGGTCCATTCTTTTGAGCCGGGGCCTTTGGGCCGGAACTGGTAGATGCGGTTTTCTTTGACGTACGCGGCGAAATCGCGCGGCGCCAATTCGCGAACTGGGGCCAACTCCGGCAGGAGAATGGAACTGGGCGAGAAATCGGCATGCCAGACCAGGTCGGGCGGCTGATCGAGGTTGACCAGCGTGATGTATGAAACCAGGACGTCGTCTTCCGGGGGTACAAACGTCTGCGTGACGGCGGCGGCGCCGGTGGGCAAGACGACCGAGGCGATAGCGATACCGGGCGTCCATGCCGGGCGAGGAGCAGATTGGCTTTTATCCTCGCCGACCCACGAGATCTTGCCGTCTTCTGCCATGCCCCACCGCAGGCCGCCACTGCCGAGTTGGTTGTTCATGGCGGGCCCCGGCCAGCGGCATACGGATACCCCGCCGAAATCATCTGCCACGGCGGTGAGCCGGCCGTTGCCGATAAGCGAACCGGGATCTCCCGCCGCGATTGCGGCCGCCAGCATTGCGAGAGCGAGAAAGTTCATTTGGCCGGCCCGCCCGTCAACGCCCCGGAGAATTCGAGCCGCCCGTCGTTCTGCCGCCAATGCAAATGTGCGCATCCCTGCCGTGCCAATGCCCGCAATAATGGCGCGACACGTTTTTCCAGATCGGTGCTGTTTAGTCCTGAGAATAATTCGAGCGCTGCGGCCTTTCGAGCCAACGGCTGGGCGCGGGCCGCGGCCTTGGTCCAGTTGACGGCAACGACCGCATTGCTTTTGTCGACCTGGCATTGCTGAGTGGGCTGTTGCAGTATGGCAATCAGCCGTGCCATAGCCGGTTCTTGCGATGCGGCCAGCCAATCCGCGCCGGAGCTTGTCAGGCAAATGGCGGCCTTCTCACCGGCACGCGGCGCGACGATGCCGGGGTGACCGTCCCATTCGTAGGGGAGCCGCGGCCCCGAGTTGGTTATTGACTCCAGGGGATGGGATCCGCCAGCGACCTTATTGGATCGCAACACCAGCCCAATCTCGGGCACGGGCAATGGTTCTGAGTCGTCTACATCGAACAGTAGCAGCGAACATTCCGTCAGTTGCTGATCCCAATTCGGGGAGAGGGCATCGAGCGACCACGACGAAACCGCTTTTTGGGCTAGATCCTTAAGTGCCTGGAACCAAGGCCGCACCGAGACCCGCGCATGGCGGTCGAGCGCCCTCCAAACGGCTTCCGCCAAAACGCGCAGATCCTTCGGAGTGGAGGCGGCTGCCCACGCAATTGCGGCGTCCTCAGGCGGGCTGTCGAGTCCCAACGGCGATTGCCTGGCGGCAAGTTGGCCGCCTTCCAGCCAGCCCGAGACATGAATGTGGCGTGAGGGCCTGATGCGTAGAGCAAAACGTGCCGCCTGCGTTTCATAGACCCATAGCTCGTCGCTAAATGGCCCGCCGAGAGGGGAATCACATGGTTGGGCTCTAAGCGCGTTGAGCACATACTTTTCTGAGCAAGAGAAAATCAGTGCGCCGCCGCGCCAGGCATAGTAGTACGGGCCGAATTGGCGCACGGCGGGCCTCCAGTGGCCAACGCCTCGCAGCGTGTCGGCAACCCGCAACAGCATGCCCGGCCGGACGCACGCACCCCAGCCGTTTTCCGAAACCGCCGCGAAGAGACGCCGCCCAAGCCAGACACGCCAGCGGAGGGGTGTGGGACGTATGCCGGTATCCTGGCGGACGGCCAACTGCCATGCGGCGTAGTGTTCGGGTGCTTCGTCGTTGACGGCTTTGGCGAGATCGGTTTTGAGCAGGTTTCGGTAAAATGCCGGGAAATCTTCTGAAGAGATAATCCATTGCGCGTCGTGGGGACAATAAACCACGTCACTACGAAAGAACATCAGGAACATGTTTACAAGCAGCGCCGCCAACAGCGCGACGGCCGCGAGCCAGCCGCGCCACCCCCGGATGCGTTTCCTCATAAGCGGCTACTCATGCCGTCAGGCGTTCCAGACCTTTTCTTTTTCGTTTTCGCGTTGTTCTTCGAGTGAGGCGATTTTGCCGGCAAGCTCGGCCTGCATGGCATCCCATTCTTCCCGCGATTGTGCGGTTTGCATGCGCGCCTCGAACGCGAGCCTCAGTTCGGCCGTCTTCGCCTCATAGAGCTTTTCGATCTCGGCGATCTGGGCCTTCTGTTCGCCCGTAAGTTTGCGGGTTGGGCCGCTGGTTTTTTCGAGGCGTTCCATCGCGAGTTCGTAGGCGGTTTTCATTGCGTTAATTCTCCCGCGGCCGGATGGGCCGCCGTCAGCAGTTGAATTCGTCCTCCAGGATGGTGGAAATGAACCGTTCAATGGAGATGAGATAGTAGCGGCTGTCAGGGGTGATGATGACGCCGGTGGTAATGTCTTCGTGTCGTTCGAGATCGTCCAGCGTCGCGGACAGCGCGGCGTCGACGCCCGATTCGAGATGCCTGACCTCGAGATGCTCGCTTTTGCACTCGACGGGCCGCGATCTGAACCCGAGAACGCCGAACACGCGGCCGGACAGGGCCACGTCGACGTTTTCCTCGCCGAAAACGTCGTCGTAGGTGGGTGCATAGTGCTGTGGCCGGATCACAAACTGCGGGGAGACATGGACTTTCCCGCGGACTTCGGTGGTCTGGTATCCCTGTTCGCATGCCGCGCCCAGGCAAACGTACGGCAGCTCGTGGTAGCCCTTGATGATGCCGTACGTTGGCCGCCGGACAATGTCCGTGCGGCGGAAGATGTCGTGCATTTCTTCCGAACTCAACCCCATGCCAGTTCAACCTCTGTCGCCGGCGCGGCGCTTCACCCAGTTATTGTAGACGTTCGAGGCGTGTAGCGCCAAATTTGCAGGTTTGTCGAACCCCTGTCGGGGTTCTACGCGTTACGACTTTTACCCAGGTAGCTGCCAACCGCTATGCGGTTGGGAGCAACCCTGGGGTGCTAATCCTCAGCAGCGTGAACTTTTTCCGTAAGTCTTCCTGGTGTCCCACGTCAGTATCGTCAAAATGAAGCGGCGGTGACGTCAGTTCCACGATAGCCCTTGGGACGCCACTGACTCTGAGCGAGGGGATCCTCACGCCCTGCCATAAAACGCCAGGAACAATAGCCTTAGCCAGTGGCTGGCAGGACCCAGGATGACAGGCTTTGGGCCGGGCTTTGGATGACATGTTTTGATCTTGGTTTTCTTCCACAAAAAAGCCCTGCCGCAGGGCTTCCTCGCTCAGGATGACAGGCTTTGATGTAGTGGTTTTGGTTGCGGCTATGCCACGCTCCAAATAGCCAAGAAATACGCTTGTATTTTTTCTTGACAGAAAAGATACGGGCGTATACACTGGGAGGTGGGTTGATAGTTTTAAGGAGGATGGGCCGTGGGACGAGATAAGGAACCGAGAGTTCGGGAACTTCCGGATGCGGAGTTGGAGGTATTGGCGTGTCTTTGGCAGAAGGAGGAGGCGTCCGCGCGGGAGGTTCGCGAGGCGATGAACAAATACCGTCCAATGACGCACGGCGCGATGGCGACGCTGCTGAAACGTCTGGAGTCGAAGGGTCTGGTGGCGAAACGGAAGGGGGACGTGGGGAAAGCGTTTATATACCGGCCGACGCGCGCGCCGGAACCGATGTACCGGAAGATCATGCGGGATTTGCGTCAGCGGGTTTTCGGCGGCTCAGGGGTGGCGATGATGGCGAGCCTGTTTGAGACGTCCGTGCCGACGGACGATGAGTTGGCCGCGTTGGAGGGGTTGTTGAACGATCTACGGTCGAAGCGGAAGCGGGAACCGAAAGGATAAGCCATGAGCATCTTGAACGCGGTAAGCGAGGGATGGTGGTCGTGGGTGTTTGATTCGAGTTGGCAGTCGGGGGTGGTGGGCTTGGTGTTTTTGGGTGTGGTATGGGGCTTGCGACGGATGCCGGCGCCGTTGCGGTATGGCCTGCTGGTGGTGGGGCTGTTGAAATTTGCGGTGCCGCCGGTGATCGGTTTTTCGGTGAGCATTCCGGGTTGGATGGCGGCGGGGCCGGGGGCAACGGTCGTGGCGGATTCCACGGCAGTACCGGCGCCGCAGAAACCGGTCGCGCCCGTAGCGGAGTTTGCCCAGATGCAACCCGTGTATGAGCCGGCCGGACAGACTGGGGTTCCGCAGAGCACGCCGCAGGGCCAACGGACGGCGACCTCAGCACGTCAAACTGATCTCTCGGCCGCGGCGGCGCCGATTGAAACGTCCGGGTCTGGCGCGGCAAGTTTAACGGGGTCAGTAGCGGCGACGCCTGATCCGGCGATCCATCGTGGCGGCCTGTGGGTGTTTTCGTGGCGGTCGTGGTTTTTTCTGGTGCATGGCGCGGGGGCCGTGGTGGTGCTATGTTTTTTGGCGCGGTGTTTCTTGCGGCTTTGGCGAGTGACGCGCAGTTGCAGGGCGGTGGAAGCGGGTCCGTTGCGAGATCGGTTTGAGGGGCTGAAGGCGCGGCTGGGCGTGCGTGGGGAGGTGGAGTTGCTGGTGACGCCGGGCGATTCGAGCGCGATGGCGCTGGGCATTTTCCGGCGTCGCGTGTTGCTGCCGGCGTCGCTGCTCGATGGGCTGAGCGGCGGCCAGATCGATTCGATCCTGGCGCACGAACTGGCGCATCACCGGCGCAAGGATACGTGGTTCATCATGGCGGAGAACATCCTTCTCGCGTTATGGTGGTTTCACCCGGTGTTCTGGCTGGTGCTGAGGTCGTTGCGGAGCGCACGGGAAGACTGCTGCGATGACCGACTTCTGGAATCAGGAATAGCGGACGACGAGTCGTATTGCGAGAGCCTGCTTCGTGCGGCGGCGACGGTGCGGCGTCCGGACCTGGCACGCGCGGCGCTGGGCTTTGCGGATCAGTTTCACCCGCTGGGCCGCCGTCTCCGGCGCATCATGGACGTGTCGATCAAACGGAGGCCGGGGCTGTCGGCGGTGTCAGTGGTGGGGCTGGTGTTGTTGGCGCTCTGCGTGGCGCCGGGCATCCGGATGGTAGCCGCGCCACCCGAGGCAGCGGTTCAAGCCGTGCCCGTCCCCCCGGCTAGACTTCTCGAGGGGCTGGTGGCGTGGTATCCGTTCGGCGGCGATGCGCGCGACTGTAGCGGCCTCCACACGGGGGACAACGACGGCATCTTGCTTGGGATGCCAGCGTTGACTGCCGATCGTTTTGGCAACCCCGATGCCGCCTACCATTTCAACGGCAAGAATCAGAGCATCGTAGTGCCCAACCACGGGTTCATTAACATCCATGGCAAGACCAGCATGACCGTGGGGGCGTGGATTCGGCCTGAAGCCACGGCGGGTACGCGGGCGATCGTGTGGAAATGGGGACCGGCGGAGCGGGAAGACGACCAGTACCGGCTCGGTCTTGTGGACGGTCGTGCAATGTTCGGCTTGTCCAGCTTGGCGGAAAGCGTGACGGGGACGTGGGTGGCGGTCAACGAGTGGAGTTCGGTGGCGGGCGTTTATGACTCGGCTGCGGAACGGCTGAGATTGTATGTGAACGGGGCGCTTGTCCAGGAGAAGCCGTGTGGCGGCAAACTTCGGTCGACGGCGATCCAACTGAGCATCGGCGGGGGCGATTCGCCGGAACAGTATTTTGGCGGTGACATCGACGAGGTGCGGATCTATAACCGTGCGCTTTCAGATGACGAAATCGCGGCGCTGTACGGTCCCGGTGCGGCCGATCAGCCACTGGCAGCGCAACAGCCGGCCGCGGCGACGCCGATGCCACCGTCCACGGCTATCGAGGAGGTGCCGGGCGAACTGATTTTCGACGGGTCGTACCGGCACGGCGAACGGGGTGAGGCGCGTATGGCCGTAAAACGGGAGGAAGACGGGTCCATGACGGCGATTTCGGAGATGCCGTTTTCCGGGAGTACGGAACTAGCGCGGGGCAGGCAGGACAAAGGGGTTACCCACTACGAGATCAAGGGGGACGGCTACTTTATCGCAATGGATTTTGAGCCCGGCAAGGCGATTGTGACGCGGAAAGGCGTTCGGGAAGACTGGGACCGGAAAGAGTTTGAAGTGCCGGCGGATGCATTTTTTGATCCGAACGCGCGGCCGGACTCGTATTGCGCGGCGCAGGTTTACGCGCGGATCTTGCCGCCGATAGCCCAGGGGCAGACGCAGGAGTTCAACGTCTACGACTGGGACAACACGGGCAACGCGTTTGCGTTTTACCGGATCAGTATGACGAACGCGGGGCCGGAAACCGTTGACGTGCCGGCGGGCAAGTTTGAGGCTACGCACATCGTGGTACGGCAGTTGTCGAGCGCGAACACGTGGTTCAAGAAACGCGCGGGGCACATCACGGACTTCTGGATGCTCAGCGACAACACGATCATGCGGATCCTTCGGCACCGCGAGCCGTATGAACTGCAACTGATGGGTACGACGGTTCCGGCGGAGTTGCCGTCGCGGCTTGGTCCGCCGGCGCCGGTGGCGCCTGTGACTTCGCTGCCCAAGCCGCCTCCGCCATCAGTCGAGGAACTCAAACAGGTGCTATCGACGCCGGCCCCCGACACGTTCAATCAGGCGCCGGGCAACGTTACGCTTAATGCGTTGTACAGGCACAAGAGCCGTCGCCAAACCATTGACATACCCGAGCACCGGTGGGTGAAGACAACGCCGGACGGCAGCACCGTCACCGCCGCCTGCGACCTCGCCTTTATGAAACACCAGTACGTTGCCGTGGGCGGACCGCAGCAGGGGTTCACGCGTTACGAAGCCCACGCACAAGCCGAAGGGGGCGGCCCTGGCTATCAACTGGTGATGGAATTCGAGCCCGGCAAAGTGTTCGTGACGCGCAAAGGCGTTCGAGAAGACTGGGATCGGAAAGAGTTCGAGGCACCACTGGGCGCGTTGTTCGATCCGAACACACGGCCGGACCCATACCTGGCGTTGCAGGTCCTTGAGCGCGTGATCACGGTTGGGGGTGGTGGTTCGCTCGAGTTCGACGCGTACGATTGGGACAACACGGGCGACGCGTTCGGGTTTTACAAGATGAAAGTCACCAATGCGGGTTACGAGGAGGTGACGGTGCCTTGCGGGCGGTTTAACGCGACGCATGTGGTTCTTGAGCAGCTTACGAGCGCGGACACGTGGTTCAAGAAACGGGCGGGTCACGTCACGGACGTCTGGCTGCTGGCGGACGGGACGCTCGTGCGCGTGTTGCGCCACCGGGAGCCGTACGAGATGGAACTGCTCGATTGGCAAACGCCGGAGACGTTGCCCGGATTGATCGAGCGGACCGTGCCCCAGCCGCCCACCCGACCCGGCGAGGTCCAACGCGAGCCCATCGCCGAAGCCGACAAGATCCGCGGGTGCTGGTCGGCGCGGGGCTTCACGATGCCGTACGACGCGGTCCTGTACATGACGCCGGTCCAAGGCGAGGCCGGAGGCATGACCGAATTGGGCATCGGGAATTCACGCGACGACTGTAAAATCGTCTTCCGCCAGTTGCCAAACAGCCCGCAGCCAACCGGCGAAGTCAAAATCGGCGAGTTCAAAAAGGGCGACGTCATCCCGTTTTGCATGAAGACGTCTTTTGGCGAAGATTTCTGGGTATCGACCCGTGAGGACAGCGAAGCCGCAAGAGTCGCATTCCAGGACGCCGACGGGAAGCTCGGGCTGGACGACGGCTCGATTCTTGAGCAAATCGCCCCCGACAAGTGGCTGCTCCATCTGGACGACGCCAACTCATACAAGTACGACGACGACGACAACGACATTCCCATCGTCATCAGGCTGAAAAAAATAGAATGAACAAAACGAGCACCGCCGCTATTATCTTGATTATCGGGGTCGTATTGCTGGCGGCTGGCGTAGTTGCTCTCTACAGCGGCCCCCTCCTGCTGCAATACCTGTTGTGGCTCGGGCCTGAGAGTGAACCCGCAAGACTGTTTGGCTCGTTCCGGTTTGCCGCCATAACCTGTCTGATCATCGGATTGTACCTGGCCGCGGGTGTCCTCATCCCTCTCGGCTGGGGACATTTGAAAACCCGGCCGTGGGCACGCCCGGTTTCCCTCGCCCTGTTGCACGTCTGGCTGGTCTGGGGCTGCTTTTTCGCGCTTCCGCTGATCTTTGCCGTGTTTTGCGACGGGTTGCCGCTGTTGCATCCCGAGCACGTTTTCGTGGCGGCATTCTGCCTGCTGGCGTGGCCTGTGGCGCCGCTCGTGCTCATTCGGTTCTATCAGAGTCAGACTGTTGCGCTGATATTCCAGTCAAGAGACGCCGCTGCGTACTGGACGGACCGGATTCCCGTGCCCAATATGGCCCTTAGTTTCCTTTTCGCCGTGTCGGGAATCGCCTGCGTGTTTCCGATCCTGCTCAACGGTGTTTTCCCTTTGTTCGGGATCTTGTTGTCGGGCCTGGCCGGTGAGGTCGTTCTCAACACGCTTATGGTTTGCTTGCTCGGGCTGGGGTGGGGCCTGTTTCATCAGAAAGCATGGGCATGGCGTGGCGCCCTGGCCTCCAGTGCGGGTCTCCTGTCGTCCGCGATTCTCACTTTCCCGCGCCTAGCGTATTCCGATCTCCTCAACAGCATGAACATTCCACAATACGAAGCTGAAAAGCCCCAAAGGACAAGCCTGGTCGGCTGGCATTTTGCCGTGATTGTGGGAGTGCCTCTTTTGATCGCCCTTATTATGACGTTATTTTCAAGAAAGTACTTTCAAAAACGAGGGGTGCCCGCGTTCCAGGACCCTGAAGCCAAAACAGCGTGAGCAGGCAGGAACGCGTCCCTTCTTTCTCTATCCCGCGAGACGAGCGTCCACTACGTCCACAATGTTCACTTTTTCTCCCCTGTTCCGACCCCGCCCGAATTGCCGTCCCCATCGCCTCCTGTGCTAAACTTGAGCAGATGCAGCCCGAGGTGAAAAACCGTGCAGCCAACACTCGAACAGCTTAAAGACATCCTCCGAGAACGCCGCAACGAAATGGCCTGCGACTACGGTGTCGCCGCCATCGGCATTTTCGGCTCTTACGTCCGCGGAGAAGCCACCCCCGGTAGCGACATCGACATCCTCGTTGAATTCGACAAACCTATAGGCTTTTTTAGATTCCTCGAACTCGAAGAAAAACTCGCCCACTGGCTTGGCGCTCCCGTCGACCTCGTCACCAAAGCCGCCCTGAAACCCCGCATTGGCCAACACATCCTCGAAGAGGTCGCCATGGTATGAGGCGTGATTCCCGCGACTACCTGCAGGATAACTGACTTCCATAGACGAGGCTTCTGAGTTTACCAAGCATATGTCGCTGGAGAGGTTCCTGCAAGACCGAAAGACTTCAAAAGCCATTGTACGATGCCTGGAAGAGCTTGGAGATCCCGCCCCTGCGGCCGAAAATACAGAAACTCCTGCGCGATTTGGACAGTCAGGAAGTTCAAGGAAATTCAGGGACAGATTAGGACCAAGATATTCGTGGTCTGCCCCTAATTCTTTCAATTTGTCCCAGGCATACGTTACCGGCGGCGGAGGCGTTGGAGGTAGCGCTGGTACTGGGGGTAGTAGGCGGGGCTGGTTTCGACGCTCATTCGCTTGACGGCTTCGCGGTCGGCTTCGGAGAGGCGTGAGGGGACTTCAACCTTGACCTGTACGAGTTGGTTTCCTCTGCCTCTTCCGTGCATCTTGGCGGCGCCGAGGCCGCGCATGCGGAGGATTGCGCCGGTTTGAGTGCCGGGGGGGATTTTGAGCTGGGCGGTGGCGGTGAGTGTGGGGACGGTGACGGCGCCGCCGAGGACGGCGATGGAAAAGGGGACGGTTGCTTCGCATTTGATGTCGCTGCCATCGCGGGTGAAGAACTCGTCGGGTGCGACGTTGAGTTGGACGTAGAGGTCGCCGCGTGGCCCGCCTTGCTCGCCGGGTTCGCCCTCGCCGGCGAGACGGAGCCGTGCGCCCGATTCGATTCCCATGGGAATGGTGACGGTCAAGTCGCGGTCGGTTTGTACGGCGCCTGTGCCGCGGCAGGTTGGGCATGGGTTGGGGATAATCGAGCCGGTCCCGCCGCACCGTGGGCATGGCTGGCCGATACTGAATGCCGCGCCTTGCGACCGCTGCACCATCCCGCTGCCGCCGCAGGTTGGGCAGGTCTGTGGGCGGGTTCCGGGGGCTGCGCCGGAGCCGCCGCATGTTTTGCAGGCGTCGCGTCGGGGGACGCGGATGCGTTTTGAACCGCCGAGCGCGGCTTCCCGCAACGAAACGGTCAGCCCGACCTCGACATCGTTTCCGGGTTGAGGTCCGGCACGTCGTGCGCGGCCGCCGACGCCACCAAATATCGAGCCCAACAGGTCTTCGAATCCGCCAAAGCCGGCGCCCGCCATATCTTCGGGCCGGAATCCGCCCGCGCCTCCAAATCCTTGCGCCCCTTCAAACCCGCGTTCAAATCGGAATTCGCGAGGCCCCTGAAGTTCCTGGTCGTATTGCTTGCGGTTCTCGGGGTTTTTGAGCGTATGGTAGGCCTCGTTGATGGCCTTGAGTTTTTCCTCGGCGGCCTTGTCGCCGCCGGTTTTGTCGGGGTGGTACTTGTGGGCGAGCTTAAGGTATGCGGAGCGGATTTCCTCGGCGGTCGCTTTCTGCGACACCCCGAGGATCTCGTAAAAGTTTTTCATCGCAGCCGGCATGCCTGGTCACCATTTAGAGCGCGCTACTTGTTTTCGTCTTCGACGGTGAAATCGGCGTCGACGGTTCCGCCGGGTCCGGGTCCGCCCTCCTGTGGCTCTTCGCCGCCAGCAGCTCCTGCGTGGGCTCCGGCGGCGGCATACATGGCCTCGGCGAGCTTATGGGTTTCGGCGGTGACCTGGCTCATGGCAGTCTCGATGGCGGTAGTATCTTCGCCTTTAAGCGCCTCGCGCAACCGGTCGAGCGCGGCCTCGACGGCGGCGCGGTCCTGGGGGCTGATTTTGTCGCCCTGCTCGCGCAGGGTGCGTTCGGTGGTGTAGAGGAGCGCGTCGGCGTTATTCCTTATTTCGACGGCCCGCTTGCGCTGCTCGTCTTCCTGCGAGTGTGCCTGAGCGTCTTTGACCATGCGGTCGATTTCAGGCTCGTTCAACCCGCTCGACGCCTCGATCCGGATTTTCTGCTCGCGATTGGTGGCGAGGTCTTTCGCGGAAACGTGGACGATGCCGTTGGCGTCGATATCGAACGCGACCTCGATTTGGGGAATGCCGCGCGGGGCCGGCATAAGGCCTTCGAGGTTGAACTGTCCAAGGCTGCGGTTGTCCTTGGCGAATTCGCGCTCACCCTGCAGGACGTGGACGGTGACGGCGGTCTGGCTGTCGGTGGCAGTTGAGAAGATCTGGCGTTTGCTGACGGGGATGGTGGTATTGCGCTCGATCAGTTTGGTGAAGATGCCGCCGAGCGTTTCGATGCCCAGGGAGAGGGGCGTGACGTCCAGAAGCAGGACGTCCTTGACCTCGCCGGTCAGGACGCCGGCCTGTATGGCCGCGCCGACCGCGACGACCTCGTCGGGGTTGACGCCGCGGTGCGGCTCTTTGCCAAACAGGTTCTTGACGATGTCGCCGACGATGGGCATGCGCGTCATGCCGCCGACGAGTATGACCTCGTTGATGTCGCCGGCGGAGAGGTTGGCGTCTTTGAGTGCTTGCCGACAGGGTTCCTTGGTACGTTCGAGCAGGTCTTCGCAGAGTTGCTCGAGTTTGGCCCGGGTGAGGCGGTAGTTGAGGTGTTTGGGCCCGGACGCGTCAGCCGTGATGAACGGCAGGTTGACGTCGGTCTGCATGGCGGAGGACAGTTCGATTTTGGCTTTCTCGGCGGCCTCTTTGAGCCGCTGTAGTGCCATGGGGTCCTTGCGCAGGTCGATACCTTGGTCCTTTTTGAACTCCTCGGCGAGCCAGTCGATTGCGCGCTGGTCGAAATCGTCGCCGCCGAGATGGGTATCGCCGTTGGTGCTGAGGACTTCGAACGTGTCGTGGCCGATGGCGAGGATGGAGATGTCGAACGTCCCGCCGCCAAGGTCGAACACGGCGATCTTTTCGTTGACTTTTTTGTCGAGCCCATAGGCGAGTGCGGCGGCGGTGGGTTCGTTGATGATACGCTGGACTTCGAGCCCGGCGATTTTTCCGGCGTCTTTGGTGGCCTGCCGCTGCGAGTCATTGAAATAGGCGGGTACGGTGATGACGGCCTGGGTGATGGTTTCGCCGAGGTACGACTCAGCGGTTTCCTTCATTTTGCGGAGGATCATGGCGGAGATTTCGGGAGGCCGGTAGGCTTTCCCCTGGACGTCGACCTGGGAGTCTCCGTTAGGCGCGCGGGTGACGCGGTATGGTACGAGCTGGATCTCGTGAGAGACCTCGTCGTAGCGCCTTCCCATGAAGCGCTTGATCGAACTGACGGTGTTGGTGGGGTTGGTAATGGCCTGGCGCTTGGCTGGGGCGCCCACAAGCCTCTCCCCGTCTTTGGTGAATGCCACCACGGAAGGCGTGATGCGGCTGCCTTCGGAGTTGGCGATGACGGTAGGCTGGCCACCTTCCATAACGGCTACGCACGAGTTGGTCGTGCCCAGGTCGATTCCTATAGACCGTGCCATTTGAGACTCTCCTTATAGCGCGCCGGGGGCGCGCTTCAATTTGAACTTGTGTTCCTCGTGTAGGGGTGGAGCAACTAATATGCCAACCCGCGACGATTTACAAACCCGCGAACAAATGCGGGCGGGGCGCGCACCTAGTTGAGTAAAGGACGTGGGCTTGGCGTTCATTCCCCTGCTCTGTTTTGAAACACCGGCTGATCGCATCTGAAACGGAGCGGGGTGGAAGCAAGCAGGCCGGGGGATGTTAAGGGGCCCAAAAACGGCCTTTTACGAGGGGTCAGCGAGGTTTGGGCGGATTGGCATGGGCTTTGCACATTCAGTGGCGGTAGAAAAAAGAATCCACCGACTAACCGGTTCTAACCGGCGTTTTACGGTGCTAATGGAGGAAAGAGCGATGACATTCTTAGCGTGGAGTCCGTGGAGAGAGATCGATGCGTTTCGTCGCGAGGTGGAGCGTGCATTTGACAGTTTCGGCCGTGGCCGTACGTACCCGCTGCCTGGCGGCCCGCTGTTGGCGGAACAGTTTGCGCGCTCGTACCCGTACATCAACCTGAGCGAAGACAAGGACCACGTGTATATCGAGGCGATTGCGCCCGGCGTGGATTCCCAGTCGCTGGAGATCAGCATTGTGGGCGACACGGTGCGGGTCGCCGGGGAGAAACAGGCGATCAAAATGGAAGTGAAGCCGGAGGCGTATCACCGCAACGAGCGGCAGGCCGGCAAGTTCATCCGGACGATCACGCTGCCGGTCGAGGTCGACGGGGACAAGGTGACGGCGGACTACGCGAACGGGCTGCTCTTGATCAAATTGGCCAAAGCCGAGGCCGCAAAACCCAGGCAGATTTCCGTGAAGGTTGCGTAAGAAGAAAATCAGGCTAAGCCGCGCGCAAGTGCGCGGCGCGCAAGTGCGCGGCGCGCGTGTGCGCGCGTAGGAGGTTATAGAGATGAAAGAGTCAACGGTACCCCAGAAACGGGAAGAAACGGTTCCGCAGACGCGCGAAGAGGCGCGCACGCTCGTGCCGGCGGTGGACATTTTCGACGTGGACGACGGTCTGGCGGTGGTGGTTGACCTGCCCGGCGTTCAAAAGGACGACGTCGACGTGCGGGTCGAGAACGACGTGCTGACCATCGCCGGGAAAGGCCGGCACAACATCCCCGGAAACCTGATTTACCGTGAGTTCGACCTGGTGAACTATTTCCGGCAGTTCCAGCTCAGCGAGCACGTGGACCAGGACAAGATCAAGGCCGAAATGAAGTGCGGCGTGCTGACGATCCTGCTGCCGAAGGCGGAGAAGGTGAAGCCGCGGAAAATCGCGGTAAATGTGAACTGACGCGGCGGAGAGAGGCAATAGGACCTGTAGGACGGATAAAGACCGGGACACCCCCAGCGAAAAGCAGGGACGGATACGATTTTCCAACAGCCGAAAATCGAGTCAGTCCCTGTTTCTGCTTTTCCTTCGCTTGTGCTTTGACGGCTATGGCGGGTTCTGATAGGATTGTGGCGTGGGTGAGACAGACGCTAAGAAGAGGCCGAACTGGCTTGCGCCCGCAATTGTGGCGATGCTTGCGGGAGCGTGTTATTACTGGCTGGCCGGCCCTTTTGTGAAACCCCGGCCTGCGCGTGAGGTGGTGCTGGCGGCTGGAGACTCGGGGGGCGGCTCGGAATCAATTGACGGGGGTTCATCGCCCGCAGGTGTTGGGGATACGCGAGGGCTTGGGGCGGCCGCGCCGTTAGCTATGGCCGCGCCGTTAGCTATGGCCGCGCCGTTGTCAAATCCGGTGGCGATGGAATATGTGGCGGCGTACCAGCAGGGCCGTTTAGATGATATTGTGCGGCTGACGTGCTGGATGCAGGACCGGCTTGGCCGGTTGCGCTCGAGTTCGGCGGGCCCGGAGGCGCTGGCCGGCGCCGTGGAAGCCCTCGAGACGAGGTCGCGGGAGCGGTCTGACGAAGGCAACCAACTGCGGGAAGAAGGGGTGGAAGACCAGTACGTGCTTGCGCCGGGTGCGGCCGTGGAGGCGGTGGGGATGGACAGCGGGCGTGACGACCTTGAGAGGCCGGCCAAAGACCGGACATGGCTGCGGATAACGTATCCGGACCGGCCGGCGGCGTTGCGGGACAAGGACGGGCTCCCGATACGGTCGCTGGTGGCGGGGATTAACGTTTCGGAAGACGGCCTTGTGCTGAAAGCCAAGGTCGTTGGAAACCTGGACATAGACGTCGATTCGATACAGACGCATTGGAGTGAACCCAGCAAGGAGACCGGCCATGGCGCTGGTAAGTTGTCCCAGATGTAAAAAATTGTTTGACAAAGGCATTTCGCTTGTCTGTTCAAAATGCCAGCCCGACGAGGACGCCGACTATGAGAAGATCCGTGCTGTGCTCGATCGGTTGCCTCACCTGAATGTGGAGACCGCGGCCGCGGAAGCCGGGGTGACGGTAGCCTGCGTGATGCGGATGCTGGACGAAGGCCTGATAGCGAACGCGAACCTGGCGGAAAACATCAAATGCGGCCGTTGCGGGGCGCCGGCTATCAGCCTCACCAAACGACTGTGCCAGGCGTGCCTGGACAAACTGAACGTCGAGGTGGCGGCGGCACAAAGCCGGATCAAGCTTAAAGACAAAAAGGAAATTCAGATTGGCGCTTATTTGAAGGCCCGAAAGGGTTTTGAAGACAAGCGACGTTGAACACCACCGGGGCCTTGGCCCCGGGGACAGGCCCCAGGAGCAGACGGTATGGACCGACGGGAAAAGATTGGCCTGGGAGTACTGGTAGGGCTTCTCGCGTTTTTGATTGGGACGCTGGTTTGGACCCTCTGGGACTCTTGGAGACCGACGCATGATTTCTCCGAGAGCGTTTTTGTCAAGCAGCGGATAATCAACTTAAAGAAATGACCTTTACCTACTGAAAAGGAACCGCCAGTCGCGGGTATTGTGAGTTGATGCGTTCAGTTTCAGGATTAGTTTGGCGGCTTGTCTCATGGTCAGCGATTGCGGCTGTGGCAGCGGGCGCGTGGGCGCAAGCCGGGCCGGTCGGCTTCTCGGTGAGCACGCGTGAGGGGGTCAAGACGGCCCGTGTCGAGCCGGTGGATCGGAACGGGGTGGTGTACGTTCCGCTTGGTGCGCTGGTAAGCCAGGTGGGTGGCGGATACAAGATGACGCCGGACCGGGCGCAGATCGATCTGGCGGGGAAGAGCGCGTGGCTGCGGCCGAATACCACGCAGGTGAGCGCGTCGCTGGGCATTTTTGTTCTTGGCGCGCCGGTGGTGCAGGCGGGGAATGACGTCTTGATAGCGGCCAGCGACGTAGCCGTGTTCTTTGAGAAAGCGTTCCGGCTGGCGGCAAAACAGCAAGGTGCGGCGCCTTCGGCGCCGGTGCAGCCTGTTGAACCGGAGCCCCAGGCGATTGAACCGCTGGGGACGGAGCAACCCGATGAGGCGCCGGTGGAGAGTCTTGAGCCGCTGGTGAAACAGGTGGCGGTGGAGACGCTTCCGGCGCCGGGCGTTGCGGCAGTCGAGCCGGCCGAGGGGGCGGCGCTACCAACCGATGGGATACCCGGCGCGGGGCCGATAGCCAAGGCGGCGGAGCGGCCAGCGGTGGGGGCGGAACGGCCGGTGGACAGGCCGATAGGGGTGGTCATAATTGACCCGGGTCACGGCGGCAATGATATTGGGTGCCAAGGCACGACGGGCGTTACCGAAGAGGCGGTCGTGTTTGCGGTGGCGGAGAAACTGCAGCAGGCACTTGAACAGGGTTCGCCGCTGAAAACCGTGCTGACGCGGGACAAGGAGCGGTCCGTGTCGCGGACGGAGCGGGTTTTTCTGGCCCATGGGAGAAAAGGCGACCTTTTGATCAGCCTTCATGCGGGGGCGGCGTTGAGCGGGGCACAGCAGGGTTGCCGGGTGTTTGTCTGCGGCCCGGGCGGCGGGTTTGCGGGCGGGCGTTACGCGGCACGGAGCCGGGAGGTCGCGGGGGCGGTAGCGGCGGGCGTCGAGGAGGCAACCGGGCGGCGTTCCGGGGGTATTTACCAACTAGGGTGCCACGTCGTGCGGGAGGCGGCGATGCCGGGGCTGATGATCGAGGTCGGGATGTTGACAAATCCCGAGGAAGAACGGCTGCTGGCGACGGAAGATTACCAGGCGAAGCTGGCCGGCGGAATTGCCACGGGCATCAAGAAGTATATGGAGGCCATTCAGCCATGATGGGTCCGGCTCAGCGTGCGGAGATATATCGGCGGATTTTTTTTGCTGCGTGGGGCCTGGCGACGGTGGTGCTTGTGTTTGTGGCGGCGTTGCTGGTGTTTGTGCTGCTTCGGCAGGAGCACGCGCCCGTGATGCCGAACGCCCAGGCGCCGGCCGCGGCGCCAGCCCAGGATGAAGCTCAGTTTGAGGCGACTTCGACAAAAGAAGTAAACCTCTACTTCGCCGACAAGCAGAGCCTGCGGCTGGTAGCGGAAAAGGCGCCGATCGAATTCACGGAATTCACCACGGAAAACTGCCGGCGGGCGATTGAAGCGCTGATCCGCGGTCCGCAAGGCGATCTCGACCCGGTCATCTCGCCGGAGACGCGGATCCGGGGCCTTTACCTGATGCCGGACGGGGAGCTGGTGATTGATTTCACGCTTGACCTCGCGCTCCAGTTCAAGAAGACGTCGAGCGCCTCGTTTGAATCGCTCATGATTTACGGGATTGTCAACACAGTGGCCCAGAAAGCCATAAAAGGCTCCCGCGAACCGGCGGTCACCAAAGTTCGATTGCTGATAGAAGGGTCGGCGCGGGAAGCGTTCTCCGTCCACGCGGACATCAGCGAGCCGTTTACGCCCGACCCGGGTTGGGCCTCCCAGGGGCCGGTGTAACCATGGGTTCGGGGGAAGGGCCGATTGGCATATTTGATTCGGGCGTGGGCGGCCTGACGGTGTTTCGCCGGCTGGCGGAATATGTTCCGGGGGAATCGATCATTTATTTGGGTGATACGGCACGGGTGCCGTATGGGACCAAATCGGCGGGGACGGTGATTCGGTACGCGCGGGCCTGCGCGAGCCTGCTGATCGATCGGGGCGTGAAGATGCTGGTGGTTGCCTGCAACACGGCGTCGGCGTACGCGCTGGAGGCGTTGCGCGAGGAACTGGATGTCCCGGTGCTGGGCGTAATTGAGCCGGGTGCGGCCTCTGCCGTGAGGAGCACGCGCAACAAGCGCGTTGGCGTGATAGGAACCGCCGGCACGATCTCGAGCGGCCAATACGAGCGGGCCATACAGCGGCTTGCGCCGGATGTGCAGGTGTTTTCGAAACCGTGCCCGTTGTTTGTGCCGCTGGCGGAAGAGGGCTGGACGGACGGGGACGTGCCGCGGCGTGTTGCACGGGAGTATCTTGGGAAGCTTGCGGAACAATCGATTGACACGCTCGTGCTGGGATGCACCCATTATCCGCTGCTTAAATCGGTGATCGCGGAAACGATGGGAAACGGCGTAACGCTGGTTGACAGTGCCGAATCCACCGCGGCCGTTGCACGGGACATGCTCGGCGCGGCCGGGGCGGGCGGCCATAACGCTCCGTCATACCAGTTTCTGGTGAGCGACGCGCCCGAGAGTTTCGCGCGGGTCGGGAAGCGCTTTTTGGGCTGGGACGTCGAGCACGTCGAATGGGTGGATTGCTGATGGTTGAAGAGACGTCGAAAACGGCGGTGCCGCCGGCCAAAGAGCCGCTGCCGAACTCGTGGATTGTTGTGGCTGCGGGCCTGGGGGTTTGCGCTGCGGCAGCGGTTCTGCTGGCGGTCGTTGTCAATCAGCACCTCAAGACGCGGCCGGTCAACCTGCGCGACGAAACCCTCGAGCGGGCCGGGCAGATCGAGGAAGTGTTTCGCAGCAACCTGATTAAGCCTGAGCGGATCCGCCGGGCGGAGCCT
>DATKVG010000090.1:0-22752 GCA_035530195.1 Bathyarchaeia archaeon
CGCCTCCGGAGCCAGGTGTCGCGCGTTCAAATCGCGCCGAGCGCGCCATTTTAATCCTTGCCGAATCAGGGACTTACCTGATACCTACCACGTGGTAGTGCGGCCGTAACTCAGGAAAAATCGTGTAGTAACTACACGAAAACTTGAGGAGGCCGTGAAAATGCCACGAAAGACACAACCAAAACTTCGCCTGCACAAAGCCACTCAAACCGCCTACGTAGAATTAAACGGCCACCGTATTTACCTCTGTAAATCAGATCATCCCAACCGGCAACAGAAGTACTTTAGCATCTTGCCGAGTGGGAACGAGCCGGACGCCGGCGCAGCCACGTCCGCTCTTGACACTACCTTCTCGTGGAGGGAACCACAGCCGTGCCCGAATCTCCTGTAACTGCCAAGATGCCCCGTGGATTTGTTGAAATAGCGACGGCTGGCATGAGAAACATGCCGGCCGCATTCGGATCGTTAACAGTCAATTCTACTTTGTGCTGTTGCGCGTTCTCCTGGATACTCCGCCCAACGCTATCGCCGCCAGCGCCACCCCCAGTATCAGCAGGTCGCCGGTAATGCCGCGTACTGGTGGAACTACCGACGCCGCCGCTGTCTCCGCGCGCGCCGTTCCATCACCCAGCCGCACCACTCCGCCGTGCCGTACGAGGAATCCGACGTACCGAATGCCCCGCGTCTCTAATGCAAGATAGCTGTCCGGCTCCACCCAGTTCCGCACCTGATCCGCCGGATACCATCCCGCCTCTTCCGCATCCTGGTGGTAGTAGTAAAGCACAGCCGCTCCCGCCGACAGTCCCTCCGGCAACGGCAGCCATACCCGCCGCGGCGTCTCGAACGGCACCGCCGGCCCAATCACATAAGCCCGGCCAACGCCATTGGCGAGTTCCGGCGCCAGGTCATACTCCTCAACGTGCACTCCAACACCCGCATTGGTTTGCGCATCCAAGTCCAAATCCGGCGACTCGAAATCGCTGTAGTCCGGCTGCCAGATGTACTCCTCCTCCTTGCCAGCCGGCATCACATCATCGCTGACAATCGTAAATGAGTACACAACCGTCCCGACAGCCTCCCCGCCGGGCGTCTGCGCCCAAGCCGTGAAGGTCACTTCCGCCCCCACCGGCCACGACGACGTCGGGGCGTACACGATCCACCCATCTGTGTCGTTGATCGGAAGCCACGCTGTGGTCACCACTTTGTTGCCGTCCCATTCGACCCAGCCCATCACGCTCTCTGGCTCGATGCCGCTCTCGTGGGACAGGCGCATCGCCAGCGTCGAGTTCCAATGAGCCGCCAGCGTGTCCGCCGTCGCCGGCTCGCCCGGCAGCACCCTTGCCCATACCAGGTTGACTTCCGATTTATCTTTGGCCCGGAAACCCTGGTCGGGATAGCCCTCGCCGCTCCGGTCGCACCCGTTCACGCTTTTCACCCAGTACCAATAATACACCGGCGTTTTGGTTTGCGCGCACGAAAAGCCCGCGGCGCCTTGCGGCTGCGCCGCCTGGGTATCCTCGTAAACCGTCGCCGACGTTGTCCCAATAAGCTGGGCGTCCGCAAAACTCTCCGAAGTCGACCGATACACCTCGTACGATGTTGCCGTGTCTACAGCCTCCCATGTGACTTCCACGCGGCGCGGTTCGCCCTCGGAGGCGACGACATTCGTCGGGCTGTCCGGCGGACAGTTGATCCCGAAAGGTGCGTCGCTCTCGTCGTGTACGGCGGGATAGTTGACGTCGAGGATCTGGATCTTGTAATTGTGGCTCGGCTCCATGTCCAACGGGATGGTCCATTCATACGCGCCGATATTGTGAGTCGTCTCTGCAATGGTTCTTAGTACGTTGCCGCCTTTCAAGAGTAGAATGGAAACGGAAGTGACCGCCTTGGGGGACTCAGAGCACCACGTGATCGTCTCCGTGATACCGCGATGCCAGACCTCCGCGCCGTTCGGCGTAATGACTTCGAGAGGCTCGCGCCCGCGTTGCGTTAGGGTCACTTGGGCTGGGCTGCCGTACGCGTTCTCTCCCACGACGCGCACGACGGCGGTCCGGTCCGCGGCGGCGTTGTTCGTAGAGAAACTGAGCCGGATGACGCCCGCGTTTACACCCACCACACCCGCACTGATAGAAGCCCAGTCGTCGCCTTCAACAAGCGAGGCGGCCCAGGTGAGCGTACTGAAGCCAGTGTTGGCCACCGTAAACTCCGCACTCGTTGCGTCGGCGTTCACGGTCTGCTCCGCCGGCAAGACATCGAGCCAAGGGTTGGTGTTCCCAACCTGCGTGACCGTAACCACGCCGGGGCTGCCCGGCACGTCCCCCGCGTCTACCACGATTGAACCAGACCGCGAGGAAGCCGCGGGATTGCGCTCAAAACTAACCTCAATCACCCCGGCATCGGTACCGCTGGTGCTCGACGTAATGGTCAGCCAGGTATCGGCCGCGTTGACCGAGGCCACCCAAGACAGGCTTGCACTGCCAGCGTTCGACACGGAAAAGGATGTGGTGCCATCGAATGAGGTTACGGTCCGTGACGGCGGCACAACCGCCAAGGCCGGCAGTGGATCGCGGGAAAGGGTGATCATGCCGTTGGCCGCCGTATGGTCCAGGGCGGTATCGCCGTCAAAAGCCGCAATCCCCGACTTCAGGATGGGGACGGCTGCCTCGATGACCTCGACGGTGTCGAGGCCGAGTTCGGCGAGATCATTGGAAACCTCGATTCCGAACCGCAGCAGGGACCCCTCATCCGGAGGAACCGAGTCCGTGACGGAATAGGCCAACGCCGTGTAGGTATTGGAGTTATCCAGACGGTGGGAATCGAGGGTGAAGTTGTCCGTGAGCAGGTCGCCCATCGCCACGGATGAGACCGTCACCCCATTGGGCAGACTGAATTTGACGTTGACGCCCAGGTAGTGATCGTCGGCCCCGGTCACATCCAGTTCCAGGAACGCGGTATCGCCAGGCATCACGCTGACTGGGCGGAAAGACAATTGGGGCGCCGCGGCAGCGGTCAATGCAATCGCCACGTACAGCGCGACCGCGATACCCATCGCCTTTTCTTTCCGCGTCATCGTCTTGTTCCTCTTCCTCTGCCTGGCTGACAGCCTTTCAAGGCATTTACCATTTAATGATGTACTTCACGACCGACGATGGCTGTATGTTTGGGTGGGCTCTGCTGGACCCGGACGGGTCGGTCGTCTCGGTGGAAGTTCCTTTTTTGGCGGCGGCGCCCCTCGTAGTATCGAGGCCCGCGCTCCCCTGCGAAATGTACCTCTTGTCATAATAAGTATGGTTGTGGCTCGGGAGATGTGAGGAGTTCAAAGAGACCTTCTGTTCACCTCGGGTCGCCGCGAGCCCGTACCCGGAAGTGATGCCCACGGGAATCATACCGCCGAGGTTGGGCACGTTGAAATTGGCGCCGCTGCTGCCCCAGGTGGTACCGATGGCCGCGAACAGGGCCGGATAGTCGGCCTGCGCGTAGGACGTGCCGTTGCAGGGCAACCACCCATAGGGAACCGAACTGCCGGCAAAGGGCATCACGGTGCCGGGCGGGACGCCATGAACCGCAGTGAATGCGTTCTGCGCGCTGAACGCGTGTGGCGTCGAGGAGAACTGCTGCCGAATCCGGATTGCCGGGTCAGTATCAACACGCAACTGGAGATAAACCGCGTTCAATTTGAATACCTCAGCCATCACGCCGGCGTCGTGCGGAACGCCTGTGATCTCGGCCCCGGCCCCTAAAAGAACGCTGAACTTCCCCCGCGCAACCTGAACGTTCTGGTGGCTTTCGCCCCACAGGGCATCGGCGCTGCCCGACGACACGGGATAGAGACGGAACTCAAAATCGTAAGTGCCGGTCACGTCCGTCGAACCGTCCTCGAGATAGATAAGCCCCTGATAGTTGACAAGTTCCGGCACCGGCAGCGGCTGGGCGCCGGCCGGCAGGGCCAATGCGACAACCGCGGTAAATACGACCACGCACAGCCGTAGCCGCCTGACTCCGGTTCGTGTCCCACCGGCTCTCATGGTTCTCACCTCGCGAAGTCCTGTTTGAGGCCGACCATCGAACATTTCCATCTCCACAGACTCACAGTTTGATCATGAAATTGATATAGGTAGAGGGCTGCACGTTGTTGTGCGGTTGGCCCAGTCCCGTGTTGCCAGTCGTGTCCTGCGGCAAATCGGTCGGATGCGCCGCATGCTTGACAAGCCCCCATTGGACCAAATTGGCGCCGGGGAAATCTATGTAGCGGTCCCAGTACTCATGCATATGCTCGGGCATCTGTTCGATATTCACCGTGGCCGTGTCGTTGCCCACGGCCGTATTTACGGCGCGTGCCGTCAGCCCGGCCTTTTTGCCGAATCCCGTGTCCGTGTTTGCATCAATGCCGGTGCCGGATCCGATGGGTGTCCGCCCCCTAAAGTTGGGCAGGTAGAAGCTCGTCGCGCCCGTCCCGCCCCAAGCCGTTCCGATTACGTCATACAGCGCCGCATACTCCGGGTTTGTCGTCGCGTTCAACTGTTGCCCGGTGCAGAAAATCCAGCCGGGGGGAGGGCTCGGCCCCGCAAACATCATGATCGTGCCCACGGGCGCACCGTGTATGGCCGTCGAAACATGCGTAGCCGTCAGCGCGTAGGGAACGGAAGAGATCTTCTGCCGGGAGGTCATTTCCGCGTCGAGACCTACCTTGATGCCCAGCCAGCGCGGCGAATTCTTGAAGACATCGGCCAGGGCCTCCTTGGGGACTCCATCAATCGGGTCCCCTCCCCCCAGAAACACGTTGAAAACTCCATTAAAAATGGGGACGTCCTCATGGATTTCACCCCAGACCGCGCTGGCCACATCATCGGTTTCGTTGGCGTACAGGCGAAACTCGATGTCCGACGCGCCGGTCACCGGCGTTACACCGTCGCTGGCGAGAAGGAGCGTGCCTTGATAGCTCACGAAGTCCGGGGGGCGCTGGATCGGTTGTGCCTCGACGCAGACCTGCGTGGAACAAGCCAAGACAACCAGGACGGCAAGGAAGCCGCGTAGGCGCGCCCTCGAAACATAACGCGCGGCCACCGAGTGCACCCGTTTCGTCTCGTCCCGCGTTCTCATTTTGTCGCTCACATCCCTATCTTCTGCATGCATCGGCTGCATCCACTTCAATACTTGATGATGAAGGCCACTACCCGCGACGGCTGCATGTTCGCGTGCGCCTTCGTGGCGTGTGGGAAAAACCCTTCGGCCTTGCCGCCTGTGTATCCCGTCGGGCGCCAGTCACCATCGTAATCCTCCTCCCTGGGCAAGTGCCAATAGTAAGGCTGTGGAAGACCAATCTGTCCGCTCACTCTCACTGCGCCTATCGAGTAGGTGTCCACAAAGGTGTGGTCATGGGAACCCATCTCGTAGTCATCCAACGCGTGCTCCTCTTCACCCAGGCGATCGCCGAGGGAGTGAGACGCATTCTCGCCCATCAGGGCGCGTCCACCAAAGTTGGGCAGGTTGAACTTGCCGGCGCCCGAGCTGCCCCAGGCTGTGCCGATCGCGTTCCACAGGGCCTTGTACTTGCCCGAATCCTCCGTCACGTCCAATTCCCGTCCATCGCACGGAAGCCAGCCCGAATCGACCGGAATGTCCGCTTCGGGTGCTCCCCAGATGGCAATCGTGCCCGCGGGCACACCATGGAGCGCGTTGACGGCCGTGTTGGCCGTCAATGCATACGGCACGGAGGTCAACTGTTGCCGTTCGCCCCGCTCGTCCGCCTCGCCTTGGACCTGCAAGCCGAGCCAGAGGGCTGCCTGGGTGAAGACGGAATCGAGGGAATCGTGTGGCAACCCGGTCACACTCCCGCCGCTGCCGAGCAAGACGTTGAAAATACCTTTGAACAACTCTTGCGCGGTATGCGTCTCGGCCCAGACCGCGGCGGTCTTGTCATCCCCCTTGTTCATATACAATCGAAATTCGAGGTCGACCGGGCCGGTTTCCGCCGTCTTCCCGTCGGTCTTGTGCAGGGTGCCCTGGTAGTTCACCGTCGAGGGCACGGGCCCCTGTTGCGCCTGGGCGACGCAGAGAAACGCCGCCGCGGCCAAAACAGCCGCACCGATTGTCCAGTGTCTGATTCCCGGTCTACGTCCCATTGTCGGTCTCGATCGCATTGGTTTCGCTCTTCTTCAGCGGGGGTCTCTCTTTGTTCACATGATAGAACAATATCTCGATATCATCAATCTGGTCAATGTTGATTACAGGCACCCCATTCTGATGTGTGTAAATCCGAAAACGCCATCCATCGCTCGCCACACTACGTTCGCAGAAAACGTCAATCTGGCTGACGGTATCGGGTATCTCAAAACGTGAAATATCGATTAGATTGAGTGCAATCTCAGTCGTCTGCTCGTCACTGGAACGCCATGCCGCGGAAACGGGCGGATCACCGCCGGGCTGGCCGCTGTCGAAGAACCAGAACTTGGTCGGCCACACGGTAAACTCATCGAGTATCCGGGAGGGATTCTCCGGATCCACCGTGCCGACGCGGGCATTGCGGACGTAGCTGCCGCCCGAATAAGTCAGTGTCCCGCCCACCCGCGAAACAGGCGCACCCGTGAAATCACCGAGCAAGTTGACCTTCATCCACACGATCTTGTCGAGGTATTGCCCTCTGGAGAGTACGACCTCTGGATTATCGGCATCACGCCGCGGCCCGCGGAAGAAAGTGAGGTCATTATCCTTGAACGTGCTGAAAGGAATGTCGATGACCCCCGTATCGGGATCCAACACGTCTTCGAGGCGCGCTCTGAAAACTTCGGTAGCTGTTGCGCCGTAGCCCGTGCGTGGGTGCGAATAAACCTTCATCTCCTCCCCATTGCTGTCGTAGACCGGCGTGACTCCGTAGAAGTCCTTCTTGAAGGAGAACCAATCGAATCGGTCATCGCCCCGGGAACTCCCCTGCAAGAGCCCGTCGTAGTCGCGCACGGCGGCGACCAGCAGAACGAGGTCACGCGCGGTCCGGGCCCGGAAGATCGAATCCACGGACCAGTCTCCCGTCGGGCTGCTGTAGACGAACGGCGTGTTCCACTTGTACTCGAGCGCGCGGATCGTGTAGAAAACCCACTTCTGAGCGACCTTGAATGTGGACTCGGCCTCGAGCATGGACAAGCGCAGGCGCAGGCGGTGGACCGGATTCGCGAAGGAGCGGCCAAGGAGGGCCGCGTTGTTCTCGCGCATACGATCTTCCCGGTAGTGCCACTCGTCGATGTTCGCCTGGCGCTTGCCGATTTCCTGCACCAACGCCAGCACGAGGTCCGTGGATTGCATCCCCACCAAGTTGGCCTCGCCGAACAGGTTCTTTACGAGCGCCTGGCTGTTGACATCGAGTATCTGATCTTCCCTCTGGCGAATGTCGGCATTCTCGGAGGCGGCCAGCAGCGCCTTGCCCGCCTCGGCGGCGCCCTTCGCGAGTTCCGCCGCGGCCTGAAAGACCCCATTAACAACACGAGCACCAACATTAAATCCCGCCGACGTGACGAGGTCTGCGGTGCCCCCGGCAAGTCCTTCGACGATATTGTCAGCAAGAACCTGGGCGCCGTTGATTACGCCGATAGCCGCTTCGATGCCCGCCACTCCCCTCCCGTAGACCACCTGGAGGTTGGCGATCTCGGCGTTGATCTGTTGTTCCTGGGCGCGCCGCCACAACTCGGTATTGATGTCGTCCAAAATCTTCTGCAACTGGGCCTCGTTGAGTTTGAGCTGCTCTCGCGCGCGGTCGATACTCCGATCAATCTGCCAGAGGTCGCCCCCATAATTGGCGCTCGGGTTGTAATAGTGCTCGGCATCGTCGGGGTTATCCACGTCGTTCCCCGGGTCTACACCAACCACGTCATACATCCATTTCCGGTGGTCGAGGTTCTGGGTGCGTAGCTCCTCCGCAAGCGTGTCCTGCGTTTCCACGAAGTTCCCGTACTCGTCTCGCGCCGCAATGTATTTGTCGTAGGCGATACCCAAGGGCGACGTCGGCACTGCCGTGCTGTGTTCGTCGTCATACATGTATAGGAGCAATTTGTCGAAGGAATCGAAGAGCGTGGGGTCCTGTCCCTGGAACGTCTGCACCAAGAACAGGAAATTCTCGCGGAACCCGAGGATGTTTGAGTCTCCGTCCAGGAAGTCCTTGACAGTGGCCAATTCCTCGATGGCCTGTTGCCAACCCGAGAACGTAGCGACCAGTTCCGAACTTTGCGGAACGCGGTCGCGCCAATCGGGAATGAGGTCGGCGATATCTTTGATGGCGACCGAGTGCCTCGATACGGTCTCCCCAATGAGCGCGTATGCCCGCTCGACATCGCCGGGCAAACGGCGCAGGGCGTAGCGCCTGGCCAACTCCTTGTTGACTTGAGCGTCGTCGCGCATCACGTCGAACAGCAGGATGAGGTCCTTGAATCCCCCGGTCAGAACCTGAGTGTTCTCCGCGCCGCGCTGAAAAACCTGTACGGCCAACAGGTTCTGGCCCCCGATGGCATCAGGCGCTTGAATGAGAATCTCGCCGGTCCGGCCGTGAAGGCTCGTGTTCTCGTCGTACGAGTAGAGGATCTCGCCATCGTTCGTGCCGGACTCGCCCGCCACGATCTTTAGCCAGTGGCCGCCCTTCGACACCTGGCTCGTCCACGACACGTCCCCGCTTCCCACACGAATAACATCAAATCCTTCCCCGCTCGAGACCTCGCCGCTTTCGTTACCGGCATAACGCTGAATGGGATTCACCACCAATCCGACGTCCGAGGCGCCATCCTGCACGACCGTCACGACGCAAGATTGATCGCCCGTTTGCGACGCTCGAACGGTCACGTAGCCGCTACGGACACTCGGCGAGGTATTCTCGGCGATATCGAGTTGGACCGGGCCGGGGCCGATGGGCTGGACAGACACCCAGGGAACGGTTGCCGTCGCCGTTACCTCGCCTACACTCGCCACATCGTTGATGGTGAAGTTTCGCGTGATTGCCGCGCTGCCCACGGTAATCAAGTCAGGATACACGCTCAACAAAGGAACAGACATCGTTTTGGCGGTGGTCGTGGTATGGCCGCCCGTGTGCAACGTGACGATCGTCATCTCGGAGGCCACGTTTACTTGCTCGATCTTGACAATATCGATCGCCTCAGACCCGGCGGGCGCACCGTCCACTTTCACCTTGACCACGGCCGCATTCGATCCGGTGATTTCCGAAACGTACTGAGGGAAAACGTAGTAGGGCCACTCAAGGGGCCACCAGGTAAGTGAGACCGTCATCCCTGCTGGCAGGCCCGTACTGATGACGCTCGCCTTCCAGTCCAGAGTGCCTGTCCCCAGGTTCGAAATGTTCACCGGGAAAATCTGGCTCGGCGTCGTCGTGTAGTAGATCTCTTCGGGTTCGACACCCAATACGCGCCGGGTGTGCCCGGACTGCACGATAATCACCGTGTACGTGAGGGCATCCGCCTTGCCCGAAATGTCACGCACCTGGATCTTGCCGCTCCGCCGCAGAACGGAATCGTTCTTCTCGATCTTGACCCTCACCGTCGCCGGAATCCCCGCCGGGGGCGGCTCGATAGGGTTCGCGCTGGCAAGTCTGCCGCCCCACTCGCCACCGCCGATATCGAGCGAGAGCATCTTGATCTCTTTGCCCGTCGAATACGTGGGGTTCTCTACGACGGCTTCCCAATGGAGGTCGCCCGCCCCGCCTGACCCGGCGCCGAAATTCTGAATTGTGAAAGTCACTTCGTTCACGGCCGAGCCGTCCGGGTTTCCGTCTGAATCGACGTGGAACGACGTAGGCGAGGCGTACAGCACCGGCGCCTGCCGCTCATCATCCAAAACCTGGGCCGGCGTACCGGATACCGTGCCCGTGTCCGGGAAAAAGTCGACAAACGTCGGCGCGTAAACCGAACGGTTCGGCACCTCCTGCCGGAAAACGTAAAACCCGAAAGGCAGATCGTCCCTGTACGATGGATCGACTTGCGTGGCGATATCGACGCCGAGGTCGTCCGTCAGCAGTTCGATGTACGGGTTCAGCACGCCACGCAACGCATCGGCCGCCACCTTGAACGCGGCGATTTCCTTGTTGATTGGCGTGCCAAATGAAACGTCAGCCGACAAAACCTCGGAAAAATTCAGTTGGTATGCCTCGGCCACCTTCTGTTTGGCCACCATTTGCCGGCCCAACGTCCGGTAGTAGTAAATGTCGAGCAGCAGGTTGCGCAACTCGCGATCGTGCGGAAACGCCTGCAAGAGCGGCTTGATCTCGTTCGCAACGTGCAGCGCCCGCTCCTCGTCCGTGATCCCCGTCGCCGGCGACACATTCCAGTCGTCGTCCGACGGGTCGATCGTCGCGTCGTAGACCAAGCCGTTGTCGAGACGCCGATGAATCTCGTCCACGGTCCCCCCGGACCCGGTGGTGAAGAAGGTGTTGATGAAGCGGAAGGCCGCCCGGTTGTTCTGATCCGATGAATTCCCCGGCACATAGAACAGCTCATTGATGGCATCCAGGAGAATACCGTCGATGTCGACCGCCGCCGAGATATACTGTCCCAGCGGCTGTCCGAACGACGAGGTCTTGAGAATGAAACGCGGCTGACCGATACTCGGGTCGTAGGGCGCGCTCCAGTCGCCGACATGACCGTTGTATGCGACCGTGCCCTGGTCCGGGGGCGTGTCCCCGGGCTGCGCGAACGTATTCGGACTCGGCCAACCATTCCCGTAGAAAGGCTGGATGCGGGCTATACTCTGAAACTCAATCGGATCCTCGTCCGTCGACGTGTTGTTGTCCTCGAAGGTGTCGAGGATCCCCGGCGGCGCCGTTACGGTAGCCGTGTTGGTGACCGAACCGACGGAGAAGTAGTTGACGACGGCCGAAACGGTATAGACGACCCGATCGCCGACGGGAATGTCCACCGTGTCCGAGATGTCCCCGCTACCCGAACCCAGCCCCGATGTGGCGCCTGCCGTCGGACTGGCCACCCAGGTCACGTTGATGAGCTCATCGGGAAACGAATCTTCCACGAGGGCGCCCACCACGTTGTTCGGCCCGTAGTTGTTGACGACGATCTCATAGGTGATGTTCTGCCCGGGAGAAACGTACGCCCTGTTGTTGTCGACGGTGATAACCAAGTCGGCCGGTAGGTCCGACTGGCCCTGCGCGAACATCGAAGCCGCGAGCAGCAGGACCGCAAGTGCGCCGCATCGCATCGGGCTCGTGCGCCACCCCGGCAGCGGCAGGCCCTTCCCATATGCTTCGCTGTTATTCATCCTCAAAAACGATTTCCTCGCTGACTACCTTCGAGGGTTGCCTTTTGAGTATCAAGTCTCCGACAACCTCGCAATTCAAGAACCTAAGTCGCTGATTCCTCGGGCCGAGACGGCTCTTCACGGCTTCGATCTTCGATGTGGCCAACCCTGTGAACTGCCGCTTCGGGTCATACTCGTATGTGCCCAATCCAGGACCGATCTCGAGTACATACGAGCGGGTCTGATGCGTATCGAACAATGACCGCGTGCGGTCAATGGGAATCGGCCCGATCTCGATGCGCAGGGTCTGAGTGCCCGCGTAGAACCGGGCGTCCCATCCATCCTCGCCGCTGGCGCCTGCGTCGCCTTCCTCGGGCCGGGGAATCAGCAAGTCGTCCGAAAGAACTCGTCCGTCAAACGTGCCGTTGTTCTGCGTAATTTCGAGGCGGAAAGACTCGTACCTCCCGCCATTCTCGAAATCGGCGCCTGCGAACCAAACCGAATCGTTATCGTCGATGTAGAAAGTGTGCGTCTGTCCCGGGCCCAAGAAATAGGTCTGCGTGCTGCCCCCCGTGAGCGAAAACGTCACCGTTTCAACGCCCTCGTCGAAAACGGCGTCATCGGCCAGGGTAATCAGGATCACGGCCTCGGTGTCTCCGGGATTGAGCGCGATTGTGCCCTGCCCGGCAACGAAATCGTACCCCGCTATCGTGTAATCGCCGCCCTCGCCGTAGGTTGCCGTGCCCCCGGCGGTAAAAGTCAGGGTGGTAGCAACCTCGATTTCTTTCGTGAAGACCAAGCGCACCGGCAGGGTCCCGTCGCCCTCGAAAGCCTTGGAATTGGATGTCTCAAACGAGACGCTCGGCACAAGATTGAGCGTGCGCAACAGAAAGAAAGTCAAATCCGCGATGTTTACCGTGCCGTCCCGGTTCAGATCGAGTGAATCCATTTCCACAGGAAGAAACGTCTGGCGCTCCAGGATTGCGTCCGCGATGTTTTGTTTGGTGATGAGTCGCGTTTGAGCCAAGGCGCTAGACGAGACGATCAGGACAAGACACAGCATCCACATTGCGCATCGGGCCAGAGGCATTACCGGCCAAACGACGCCTCTGCCCCACGACCCTGCCCGGGTCGTCGCAGTCTTCATCCTAACGCTCCCTTCGCATGGCACGAACAAGAACACCATAACGGAAAAAGAAGCGGCCTCCCTTAATCATGCTAGTATACCCACACACCGCTTCCCGAATGCCCCAGGATCATATCTACCGCGCTGTGCGCATTCTAGAATGGTTTGCCCATTTTGTCAAGCTCATTTTGTCTCGGTGTCGCGGTCTGATACGGATCAGTCCCGGGGTGTATATAGTGAGGGCGGGCCGAACCTGCGTGTCAATACGCCTGTGCTTTCTGAAAACTCGTCCTTATTGGTGGACAAAGCCTTACCATCATAGCATCGTTCCATGAATTTGTGAATTCGTCAGATCCCATTCTCATTATGTTAGGTTATCTCTTACGTCAAACACCGTTAAACGGGGGCGCTCGTCCATTCGCCGGCGTCGCCGTGTATGAAGCTGGGGTCGCCGGAAAAGGCGTAGGACAGGCCCCTGGCCGTTTTGAATCAGCAGGACACAGCCCGCGGTGGCCGCTGTGTCGTCGGCAATGCCGGGGAACGACAACATAACGACCGGAGTGGTCGGATCCGGCGCCGCAAGCGACTATGTGGTCACCATTATCGTTTCCGATGGCCAACAGAACACCGAGGTCGAATTCACGTGGACCATCACGCCTTCCGGCGACGACGAAAGCGGGGGCTGTTTCGGCGGATCCGTCGGCAAGACTGGCGGTACAGGGTTCCGCGGCGACACCATGCTGCTTGCAATGACATCCCTGGCCTTCACGATAGTGGCGGGCCGGATCGAAGGGAGCCGCGGCAAAAAATGGGTAACCGTCACGTTCGAATTGCCGGCGCCCCGCGAGTCCGCGCCGGTGCGCATTGAGTTCACGCCGGTGGTGTTGCCCATGCCCGCCGGGTTCAACAACGAGAGGCAGTGGAAAGCGGCCCGGCGCGGATGGTTCAACCTGATCCAGCAGAGTTGCGGCGCGTCGGGCGGCAGCCGGGACGTGATCGGCGTCTGGGCGAATAACGTGCTCAGCGACCCGGTCAGCAGCGTCCTGTACATGCTGGGCGACGCCACCCTGCTTGTGCCGGAGTTGGCGCCCGGTGTGTCGATGCCGCCGATCCTGCGCCGCGCCGTCGAGTACTGGATCGACTGCAAGACCAACCGCGACGGTCTGATCGCCTACACGGCCCGGGGCACCGCCGGAGGCGATGAGCCGGTCACCGGCGACGTGGTCGAGAGCCAGAACGTGATGGACGCCAACCCGGCGGTGTTGATCGGCGCATGGTGTTACGCGAAAGCCTCCGGCGACATCGAGTGGCTCAAAGGCCGCATCAGCGACCTCGAATTTCTTTCCCAATACATGGAACGTCGCGATATCGATGGAGACGGGCTGATCGAGTCCAAGCAAAGCGGGAACAGCGGATCGAGGCCGCCGCGAGACCCGGATTCGGCCTGGGATTGTTACGCCAGCGGCCACAAGGATGCCTACAATAACGTCCTGGCGTACCGGGCCTGGCGCGGCCTCGCCGACCTCGAACGCCGGTTGGGACGGACCGAACAGGAGCAGCCGTATAGGCAAAAAGCCGGGCAGTTGAAAGCCGCGTTCCTGCCCGCATTCTATAATCCCGAAACCGGCTGGCTGGGGTGGTGGCGAAGCCGAGACGGTATGCTCCACGACATCTACTCCGACGTCCCGACCAGTTTCGCCATCAACTATGGCGTCCTAGAAAAAGAAAAAGGCAAGCAGATGATCGAGACCTATTGGCGCGCGCTCGAGAAAACCGGGTTCAACCGGTTCGACCTCGGCACGCCCGTCAGCATCCGCCCGATTCCTCGCGAGGAGATGGAAGTATACTTCGAGTTCCAGCAATTCCTGAACGGCGGGTGTTGCGTGAGCAACACGTCCTACCTGCTCAACGCCCTCTACATCACCGGCATGCGCGAACAAGCCGACCTCATCCTCGAAGCCATGCTCAAACGCCAACAGGACGGCGTCTTCCCAAACGGCGGCGGGTTTCAGAACGGGTTTGTCGACCGCATGGGGAAGGGCGCGGAAGTGTTCGACTGGCAAGGCAACCCCGCCGGATACGAAGGCCACCTCGTGTACTGCTGGGCGTTCCTGCACTCGATGCTGATGCGGGACCCCGCACTCCGCGAACGCGTCTACGGCGATCAACCGTAGTTACGGCGCGTACGGCAATTACGGTCGCGCGGGAGCCCGACCCCACCGCGCTCCCGCCACGATGACCGTACGTTATCGGTTCTTTCTGCGTTTTCTTGTCAGCGACAGAGCGACAAGCGCGCATATACCGAACAGCAAGTCGCCGCCGGATGCGTTTATCGAGTTCTCGGCTGACGAGTCTTTCACGTTAAAACAACCGGACAGCATGCTCTTGCGTTCAACCTGAACCACAATGACCTCCGCGTCCGCCGGATTTGTACTGTCCTCGACCGTAACAGCCACGGCCGTCTCTTGGGTAAAATCCGTGCCGGTGATCGTGACCGTCGCCGTATCTTGTCCCCAGACGGGATCGATCTGTACGAGATCATTGTCACACAATACTTCCCATTGCAGCGGCAGATCGCCCCGGTTCAGGACGTCGAACGTAGCGGAGGGGGCGCTTTCTGTCAGTCTCAGCAGATTCGTGCTCACAGCCAGGACAGCGGGCGTTGGCGTATGTCGCACCCGCACTACTACCGGCTCGGAATCGGCCGCGTTGTCCGTATTGGTCACGGTCAGCGTCACCTTCGCGTCTTCCGTGAAATCTATGGCCGCCACGGTTATGGTAGCCGGCCCTGTGCCCGACTGAGGTTCAAACAGCAAGCCGGCCGTGTCGCTCGAGATCGTCCAGCCAAAAACGGTGGCGCCGAGGTTGATGATGTTGAACGTTGCCGACGGCAGCGGTTCCGTAAGCAAGATCAGGTTGGCGCTCACATCGAGATCACCCGGCGCCGGCGTAAGCTGAAGCCGCACGAGAACCATCTCGAAATCGGACTGGTTGACAACGTTGCGAACCGTGATGGCGGCGGTGTTGTCCTGGGCGAAAACGTTGCCCATGACGGTTACCGCCATCGGCCCGGTGCCGGACGACGGGTTCACAAAGATGGTGGCGTCGTCCGTCTCGGCGGTCCATTGCAGGGGGAGCTCGCCAAGATTAATAACATTGAATTCGGCTGACGGTGCGACGTCTGTCAACAACAGAATGTTGGTGCTCACTTCCAGATTCGCCGCCAACGGCCCCCGCACAACCGTTACGAGAATCTCTTCCATATCGCTCGGGTCGCTCGAATTGCGGACGGTCACCGTAGCGCTGACCGATTCGTCGAACGCCGTTGCCGTCACCGTCAGCTTTCCTGAGTCCGTAGGCCCGGCGGGATTCACCGTAACCGTCGCGTGATCGCTTTCGGCGGTCCATTGTAGCGGCCAATCTCCGAGATTGATCACATCCATGGTCACCGATGGAACCGATCCGGACAAGATGATGGCGGAATTTTCCACCGCCACATCGGCGGCCCGTGGCAACGACAACGGATCCAGCGGGCCGGTATTGTAGAAGCACTCCCAGACATTCAACACACCATCGCCATCCGGATCCTTATCGCCATCCGCCGTATACGGATCCAGGCCGTTGTCGTGCTCCCACTTATCGGGCATGGCGTCATTGTCCGAGTCCGTGTCCGCATAGTCGGGTATCGAGTCGCCGTCGCTGTCCTGACGACCTTCTTCCGTGTCCAGCATGCCGTCGTTGTCCGTGTCAAAATATGGATTGTACGTCACGGTGATCGTCGCCGGTTCGCTGGCATTCAACACGCTGTCCAGGGCCACGAGTCGAAACACCTGCGCGCCAATGGGCGAGAAACTCAACGTGGTTTCCCAAAGGCCGCTGCCGGGGGCGTAGCCATCCAACGCCGCGCCGTTGAGTTCAACGTAGGCAACGTCAGCCGCTACGGTGCCGGCCAGCGTGATCGTGTCAAAGCCCGTTGCGAAGTCCTGCCCGTTGTTTGTCGCGATCACGGGGGAATCGGGAGGCGTAGTATCGACTGTGTTGACGTACACGGCCTGCAGCCGCTTGTGGTCCGTCATGCGAACTGTCGTCGAGACGGACGTGGTCAAAGCCTTGAGGACCTGCCCCGTGGCGTCCGCCCAGTGATCGAAGATCCACGTGCCATACGTGGCAGGCGCCTCGAGCGTCACCGTTTCACTGGGATTGAACACCCGGACAAAATCGCCGCAGCCGTCTCCCCGGCCGTTTACATCCACATGGAGGCTCTTGGCCGGATCTTCAAGGAGAATTATGGGCATCAGGTCGCCTGATGTATTGACGGCCAGTTCGTACAGGTCGTTTCTCTTCTCGAAGTAGTCGTACTCGACCTCTATCCGGAGCGCGTCGATGATCATATCCGCCCCGGAGCCCGTGACCGCTTCCTTGGTGATCAGAATGTCGGCCCATGCCGCCGGCCGCGAATACAGCAGCAGGTCTTCCGTCGAACGGCCTCCCGAGTCCAGCAGAAAGTGCAGCAGAGATTCGCTCGCGGCGCTGATCCGGGTTTCCGTCATAGTCCCGGTGATTCCGTCGTAAACGGTTTTCCACGAGATCGGATTGACCGTGGCGGTCTGGTAATGGTTAAACGTGTAGGTGTTCCCGCGCGACGTGAGAAACGACCGGCCGCTGTGTTCGTATTTCACGCGAAGCAACGCGGTCCCGCCGTAGTCCGTCCCATTGGCCGCATGGACACTGAGGCTCTCGGTGCGCAGATCGCATATCCGGAGGTTTTCCTCGGTCCTGCCGAAGAGGTTCTTCTCCTTCAGGTTGATCCGGAGGAATCCGTCCGTGTTGAGTTGTTTCAATTCTTCCTCTGTCAGGGCGAACGCCACCGGCACTGATCGCTCGGGGGCGTTTGCGTTCAGTTCATCGAAGATTTCCGCCATGATGCGCGAAAGCTCCTCGAGATACACCCCCTTGAGCAGATCAAACTCCTCGGCGGTGAGCTCGTGGTCCTCATCCGTTCCCCCGTTGGGCAGGCCCGCCTCGCTGGACAGCTCGGCCAGGTTGACAAACGCGTCGAACAGTTCATCGAGGTTCAGATCCCCCGAGTAGGGGCGAAGCATCCGGTACTCGAACGCCTTGGCCATGTAGTACTGGTATTTCAGGAGGCGATCTTTCGCGCGGTGTTCCATCTCCTTGACATACGACATCGCACGCTCGTCGATCTTGTCGACGGTTGCGCTCATGGCCTCATGGATCGAAACGATCGCCAGTGAAGTCTGCGTGACACCCGTCGACGCATCCGTGAGTTGCTGAAGTGTCGTTGCCAGTTTTGCTGCAAACACCTGCTTCTCATTCATGAGTGTCTGAATGTCCCGTGCCGCCGTCAGGAACGCGGGGTTTGACGCCTCCAGTTTCAGAAGTTCGGTCCTCACTTCGGTATCCGGGATTTGGGTCGCCTTAATGGCGGTCACGAGGGGGCCCACGCCATTAGCGACCATTTCAGCCTCCGCCTTTGCTTTACCGAGCACCATTTGGGCCGCCATCAAGATGATCTCCACTTGCTTGGTGGGCTCGGCGGCGGATTTGGCCTCCGTCTCGAGCGGCGGGCCCAAATCGGCCGCATCCTCCGCCGCGAGACTCTGTTTTTCCTTCTTCTCCTTCGCTTCTTTGACGATTTCCAGCGTCGAACCAAGAGCCGAGGAGGTGCCGCCCAGCCCCGCCGCCACCGTCGACGCGGCCAACTCCCCGAACGCGCCCGCCGTGTCCCACGGCGATTGCGAGTCAATTTGCGTGATGATGTCGAGCCCTTTGCCGATGGATCCAAAAAGAGGCTGGCAACCCGGCACCATGTTGAGTACGGCGCTGGCGACCTTCATGTTGCGTTTCCAGGCGTCCGCCGCCAGATTATGTTCCGCCTGCTCGAGCAGCCGCGCCTCGATGGCCTTCAACTCATCCCGCTTTTCCTGGATGCGGCGCACAATGTCTACGGATTGGGCCTCGAGGCCCGGAATCGCCGCCTGGGCTTCCTCGTACGAGGCAATATACTGGTCCATCTCGCCGCTCAGCGTCTCCTGCGCGTACTCGAGCGCCGCCACCAGTTTCTCGAGGTCCAGATCCTTCTTTGAGAGCCAGTACGTCAGGTAGAGCGTGCGTATGCCGTTTTCAATCTCGTTCTCGAAAGCGGCCAAGTTGGCCTCAAACGACAGCATCGGCACCCAGCCCGCCGGGTTCCCAAAGTAATCCAGGTTGTTCGAGGCCCGGTGGTACAACACCTGCATCTCCTCGCGCAACTGAAGAAAGTCGCTCTGCTCAGTTCCGGCTGCCAGCGGCTCCAACACGTCAATGTAGTCTTCGAGCATTGCTCGGGCCCTCTCGACATAGCCACTGAGATAGAGATCCTCGATGTATTGCAGTGTTTTGCGCATGACAACCGGCGTCAGCCAGGCCGGCGCATCGCCCGAATCCGGCACAAGCACAAACTTGTCCGCGCTGGTGCCAGGTTTCCCCGTGGGGCACGCAATAATTGGCGTGCCATCCGTACAGACATGGCCTATCGCTTTGTACACGTACGGGCCGATATGCTCAGCCATCAGCCCATCCCCCGCGGGACATGGCTCCGTGGGCCCCGGGTCTCCATGTTCACCGTAGAGATAACCCGTCCATGAGCCTGCCCACGGCTTGTCATAAGTACTCCAGCAGAAGATCTTGGCCACCACGCCGTGTCGACTGAGGTCTTGTGTTCCTTGGGACTTGTAGTTGCGCAAACCATGCTGCCCGCCGTAGCAACTCCCCTGCACGCCCTCGTCATTGTAGCCAACCGGCCCCGGCTGGCCCCCCTCAAAATGGCAGTATTCCTCGGTATCCAGCGTAGTCGTAAGCACACCCGCGTCGCCGCCGTTGCCCGGCTTTCCCGCCGGAATAGCGTCGAGCCCGTCAAGCCACCACAGCGGCTTGCCGTTCGGGGGCGGGGCGTCCGTAATGTTGGGAAGGCAGTTTTCCCAGGGAAAGTTACGCGTGATAGTCGTGTGGGATGACTTGTGGAAAACTACATACTCGACCCACGTTGCTACGCGCACCTCATGGTAGGATGAAATGGCCCCCCAACGATGAAGTCCCCATTCCGGGGCCGGCAGATTCCCACCCGTGTCGATATAAATGCCGCTCTCCCAGGGAGGAACATCGTTGCTGCCCCGATCACAGTACTTGGTCGTCACGCTGGCGTTCGGGACGCCATTCACATAAAACGGCAATTCTGTGGTCTGGTTCACGTCCGGCGCGTCTTTACCGTTGCACCCGTTGCCCGGGGCTTGGCCCGCGCCGCCGGTCAGGTCGAACCGGATCATCGGCCCGCCCACCCAGTTGTCCTCGGAATAGAACTCGTGGATGTTCAGCGTGATGTTGCCGCCGGGATGCCCGGCTTTCCCATCTTCCGCCGCCTGGATGTCCGTCGCCGGGTTAAAGTAAGGAGTCCCTTGGTCGAGGGGTGTCAGCCGATACGGATCCCGCTTCCAGACGGCATCCGTCCCTTTGCCCATGCGATCCACGGGCCGCGTGCTAATGCTCGCGCGTTCCTCCGGCGCAACGTCCTCCTTGTCTTCAAATCGCAGTTCCCGGGCGTTAATGAGCACGTTCGTCTGGGGAAATCGGAGCGGATCCCGGATGATGACGGTATCGCCCGTGATGGTGAGTTCCTGGATGTTCGAGTTTTCCCCTATCTTCTCCGGGTCCGGATCGCCATAGACGGTGCCCACGCTATCGGGGATGTCTCTGTCAAAGACGACCGTCACGCCCGATATGTGTACTTTCCTGGCCGGTTTAGTGCCCGGGGTCCAAACAACGTCGTTGAGTTCGACATCGGCTTGGACCGTTTCCTCCGGGGACCATGTCGTGTACCCCGTCGCGTCCGGTTCCGGCTGAACATACTCGAACGCGTCCGCTTCCGGCATGGGGCTGATCTCCGGCGTCATCACGATACTTTGAGCGGCGCTCCCGCCGGCATATTCCGCCGTGAACGTGATCTCAAACGGCGAGCGATCCTCCGGAGCAGGTGTGTAGCTAAAGACCCCCGTTCCCGCGTCCAGCAAGAGTTCCCCGGCGGGCTGCGGCGCGGCTGTCATCGAAAACGTCGCCCCACTCGAAACGTCCACCACAAACACCTCGAAGCTACGAGTGTAGCCGTGGTAGGCGGTTTGATCGGGTATCTGCCCAATCGCGTACTGCGTCAGTGCAACCCCCGGGCCCGCTATAGTCAAAAACAGTACCAGCAACAACCAAGCCGCGCGTACAGCGTAGTAAGAAACGCGCGTTTTTCCCATTCCGTGTGTAGTCAGCATGGTGCCCTCCACATATTTGGCGAAGAGAAAGCCCTACGCCTTTGATGGCAATGTAGGAACCTTTTCAACTGGTCTAGCCCCACATATCGAACCGGCCTCAATCCCGATTTCTATCAAGGCCCCTCTTCGATATTTTCCAGACCAGTAACACTAAAGAAAGAGGTGCGCTATCGTAGCACCACCTTCCCCCCTTGTCAAATGAGGTGAGGCAAGACGCTTGTTTTGTTTTCCCACCTGTCATAAACTCTTTAGCACCGTCCAGGAGAGCAGAAATGCATTTTCAAACTCGACGTGAATTCATCCGAAATGGCATGATGTGTGCCGGCGCCGGCCTTCTCGTGGCCGGAGTGGGGAGGGCCATGGCCGACGAAAAGGACGATTTCAAACCGTATCAGCAGCGGCGCAGGGAGGAGTTGTGGGGCCTGCTGGGCGACCTGCCCGAAAAACGGACGCCCTCAGCCAGCCTCCGCAAAACCGAAAAGCAGGACGGGTTTACACTCGAGCATCTCGTGCTCGACCTCAACGGCGTCGAACCGGTCCCGGCGCTGTTTCTCATCCCGGACAAGCTGAAAAAGCCGGCCCCGGCCATGCTTTATATCCACTGGCACGGCGGCAACTATGATGTCGGCAAGACCGAACTGCTCACCGGCACCCGCGCCATGCCGGCCTACGCGCCCGTCTACGCCGAAAAAGGCATCTGCGCACTGGCCATCGACTCGTGGTGTTTCGGCGAGCGGATGCCGTATCCGGACAACGGCGGCCGCGGCGAGTCGGATGTCTTCAAAGAAATGCTCTGGAAAGGCCGGGTGCTGTTCGGCATGATGATGTTCGACGAGTTCCAGGCCCTGAATTACCTGTGCACACGCCCCGAAATCGATCCGGCCCGGATCGGTGCGTTCGGCATCTCGATGGGCTCGACCAAAGCGTGGTGGCTGGCGGCCCTCGACGAGCGAATCAAGCTCTGCATCGACCTGTGTTGCCTTACCGACTACGAAGCCTTGATCAAACACAAAGATCTCAGCGGCCACGGTATCTACTATTATGTCCCCAGCCTCCTCAAACACTTCCAAACCCACCAGATCAACGAACTGATCGTTCCGCGCCCGCACCTCAGCCTCAACGGACGGCAAGACAAATTGACCCCGCCCGAAGGCGTCGAGCGCATCCGCGATTATGTCGCGCCCCTGTATCAAAAGTACGGCAGGGGAGAGGATTGCCGGATCGAACTGTTCGACTGCCCCCACCAGGAACTGCCCGAAATGCGCGCTATCATCCTCGAGTGGCTCGATAAGTATCTTATCGCTTGAATGAGATTGATGAGATCGGTCCGATCCGTCGGATCCGTCCGATCCTTCAAGGAGAAAAAACATGCATATCGCCGTCGCCGCAGACCCGTTTGCCATCGACCTCAAAGACGCCGTCAAGGAGCATCTCGAGGGTAAAGGCCACGACATACTCGACGTCGGCGCCACCCGCGACCTCGAAATGGCCTACTACGACGCCGCGGCCGAGGCCGCCAAGCTGATCCAGCAAGGACGGGCCGAACTGGCGGTCCTGTTTTGCGGCACCGGCGCCGGGATGGCCATTGTCGCAAACAAGTTCAGCGGGGTGTGCGCCGTCTGCGTCGAGTCCGTGTTCGCCGCACGGATGGCCCGGGCCGTCAACGACGCCAACGTCCTCACCATGGGCGCCATGATTGTCGCCCCCTGGATGGCCAAAGAAATGGCCGACACCTGGCTCGAAACCGTCCATACCCAGGGGCTCGAACCCTACGCCGAGTTCCTCAAACAGGCCGTCCAAAAAGTCCGACAGATCGACGCCGCCCAACGCCGCTGAGTTTTCTACCCGACGGAGTGGGGGAGATTCCCCACCCCGTCGGGACGACCTAGCGAAAAACCGGGACTGGCTCGCGACGCCTCCGGCAATTTGGAGGCGCTTTGGCCAGTTTGAAAAGGCGTGCCTGTCCCCGCTTTTCGCCTTCGTCCTGCTCGAATCTCCGCCAAGTTGACCTGCGTCCCACCCTAAAACACCCAAAACAAACCACTGAAAATCCTGATCCCCACGACATCCTAACCG
>DATKVG010000091.1:0-21413 GCA_035530195.1 Bathyarchaeia archaeon
AGTCGATGCCATGTCGTTTGCTGCGTCACTGACAAAACAGACTACCCCACAGACAGCCGAGACAGCAGCCAATATGAAACTTGCCTTGATCTTCGGCATGTATACACCTCTAACGGGACAATTGACAGGGACAATTGGGGACAATTGGGACAATTGGTGGACAATTGGGGGGACAATTGGGGACAGTAACCACTTTTTGCACTTCTTGCTTTCCGGATGACATTTTCCCGCTTTTCCCTCACAGTTTTCAAGGTTTCTCGATCACCGGCAGCCGTTTTGGATGAATTGGGCGACTTCTACGTAGAGCATGTCGTAGTTGCGGTTGTAGGTGTCGATGAGGGCTTGTTCGGTTTTTGTGCCGACGGCGAGTGCGTTGAAGAGTTCGACGAGCTTGCCTTGGCCGAACCGTTGCCAGAGGTAGAGGAGGGTTGCGTGGGATTGGGTGTATGCGAGCCAGAGCGCGTCGCTGTCGAGTTTTTTGAGTTGGCTTTCTTCGAGTGCGGCGTAGGGGAAGAGTGTGGCTTGGTCGACGGCTTTTTGCAGCATTTCGAGCCGGCTGCCGGTCAGGGGCCGTGAGAAGGTTTCGGCGAGCCCTTCGTTCATCCACCATACCGCGTTGTTGTGCGCGATAAACCTGACGACAACGTGGGTGTATTCGTGGTAGAGGGTATCTTTGAGATCCTGATCGTTGGCGACCAATCCGGCGGAATCGAGCAGGGGGATCCGGATCTTGCCGTCGTACAGACCGCCGACGTTCTGGCGCAATAGGGTGGCGTCGGCGAAGCCTTTTGAGTTGTAGACGATGACCTGTATCGGGCCGGGCGGATAGACGCCGCTGAGGTTTCGGCCGACGTCGGCATAGGCCATCTCGAGTATTGCGAGGACCGTCTGGAGCAGGTGCCCGGCGATTTCGGGTGTGCTGCTTAGCTGGAAGTGAAGCGAGCCGGCGGGGCGAAACCCGGTTTCGGCGACCTCCTCGCGTTCGGCCTTCTCCAGGCGCGTCTTTAGATCGTCTCGTTGGGGCTGTTGCCGGAGCACCCACGCCCACTGTGTGCGGGCGGCCGGCAGGTCGTTGTCGCGGTAGTAGGCTTCACCGAGTAGTTCGTGGGCCTGGACGCTGTACGGGTCGACCTGGATGGCCTGTTCGAGTCGGTATACGGCTTCGGGAATCATGTCGAGCCGGAGGTAATAGTTGCCGAGCTGAAGCAGGGGCGAGACGTCTTTGGGCTGGACTGCAATGGCCTTTTCGAGTTGTTTTACGGCGGAAGCAAAATCGGCCTGTTTGGCGAATTCGTTTGCATAGGCCTGGTAGACGTTGCAGAGGTTCCGCCGGATCACGGCGTTGTCGGGCGAGATGGTGCGGGCGGCCTCAAACGCGGCGGCGGCTTTTGCGTAGTTGCCGGCATTATAGAAATCGACGCCTTGGCTGTTGAGTTCAGCCGGGTCGGAAGCGGCGGCCGTGGCGACCGTGGCCGTGGCGGCCGTGGCCGCGGCCGAAACCAGCAGGAAAAGGCAAAGGTGTTTCAAGCTAAGCATTTCTAAGGCTTGTCCGGCAAGACGGCTACCGCCTCGACCTCTACTTTAATATCAAAGGGCAACCGCCCGGCCTGGATACAGGTCCGTGCGGGAAAGTTTTCACGGAAATATTCCTTGTAGACCTCGTTGAATGCGGCAAAGTCGTCCATGTCGGCGAGGTAGGCGTTGACCTTGACAACGTGCTCGAGGCCGGAGCCGGCGTCTTCGAGTACGGCCTTGAGGTTTGAGAGAGTTTGGCGGGCTTCCTCGCGGAGTGTGCTGCGCCGGAGTCCGGTTCCGTCGGGTGCGACGGGGCCCTGGCCGCTGACGAACAGGAGGTTACCGGCGGCAACGGCGTGTGAGTAGGGGCCTTGAGCCGGGGGTCCGTTGGGTGAGAAAAGGCATTTCTTGTCCATACGCGCACCTCTTTGAGTTTCCCAGAAGTTACCATATTGGAAGGCAGGCCGCAAGCATTGGGGGGTTTCGGGTATGGGGTATGGAAGGATAAAGGATGAAAAGAGCGGCGCAAGGGTCAGCTTTTGCGCCGCTTTGCCTGGCATGATATACTCGGCGTGGCGGAAAGGAAAACGCGGGCCGTGTGGGGATGTTTTTGATGGACGTGGTGACGCTGGGCATCGTTTGTACGGACGTGATGGTGCGTCCGATTGAAGCATTTCCCGAGAAAGGGAAGCTTTCTTACATTCCGCAGCTTGAGCTTCATCTTGGGGGTCTGGCGGGCGTGACGGCGACGGTGCTTTCGCAACTTGGGGCGAAATCGGCCTTTATCGGGTGCACGGGCAACGACGGTTTCGGCGATTACATGATGGGGGTGATGGCGAGCCATGGGGTGGACGTGTCGCGTGTCCGGCGGACGTCGGAATATGGGAGCAGCGCGACGGTGGTGCTGGTGGCGAACGACGGCGAGCGGACGTTTCTTCACCACATGGGTGCGAACCGGCTGGTGACCGAGCAGGACGTGGATTTGGATTTTGTGAGCCGGGCGCGGGTGCTTCATTGGGGCGGTCCGTCGGTGAATCCCGAGCTGGATGGTGAGCCGATCGGGCGTGTGCTGGAGAAGGCGCGTGCGCGGGGTGTGGTGACGTCGATGGATACGTGTTTTGACGGGCAGGGGAAGTGGTTCCAGCTTATCAAGCACGCGCTGCCGCACCTGGACATCGTGATGTCGAGCCTGGATGAGGCGCGCCACTATACGGGCAAGAATGAGCCGGAAGAGATTGCGGAGTTTTACCGGTCGTTTGGTGTGGAAACGGTCTTGGTGAAGCTTGGTGCGGAGGGGGTTTTTGCGAAAAACTCGACGGAGCAGCACCGTCTTCCGGCGTACAAGGTGAAGGTTGTAGATACGACGGGCGCTGGAGACGCGGCATGCGGGGGGTTTCTTTACGGTTATGTTCAAGGGTGGCGTCTGTTGGATTGCGCGCGGCTGGCGAACGCGGTGGGCGCGCTGACCGTGCAGCAGATGGGCGGGGCCGAGGCGGTGAGGTCGCTCGAACAGGTGAAGGCCTTCATGGAGAACGCACAATGACATGGCTCGCTTTTACGGTGGTTGCGGGGATGATGCTGGGCCAACAGCCGGCCCCGTTGGTGACGCAGACGGAACTGCCGCCGCCGGCTGCCGTGCAGCAGCAGGCGCCGCCCCAGGCCGATCAGCCGCCGGCCCAACAAGTCCCGCAAAGCCAGTTTGCCCCGCAACAACAGCCGCAGGAAACCGGCGTGGTTCCTCCGGTAAAACCGTCGGACAAAGAAAAGACTGCAGGAAAGACTGAAACAAAAGGCCCGGGCGTAAAACGGGTGGTTGCGTTTTGGGTCATACTGCCGGATAAATCTAGATGATTAGACACGCTGTTGCGCCCGGTACGTTTGCCGCGGTCGTTATGTTTGCGGCGACGGCGGCCTTTGGCCAACCGCCCCTGCAGGGGCATGATACGGGCGCACAACTGCGGGACGCCGTGTTTGATTCGGCCGGGAACCTCTACCTGGCCGCCTACGACCGGAACGAAATCTGGCAAATGGCCCCCGGCTCGACGGAACCGGCGGCCCGCGCCGGGGTTGGCCGGGGCCCGGTGGCGCTGGCGGTATCGGCGGATGGCGGGCTGATCGCGTCGGCGAACAACCTGTCGTCGGACGTGACGCTGCTCGAGCTGCCGGGACTCGAGCCGGTTGCGACCGTTCCGTGCGAGAAAGGCCCGTCGGCCATAGCGGCGTTGCCCGAGGGCCGGTTTGCGGTAAGCAGCGCGTTCTCGGGCGCGGTGGCTATCATAGACTCGGCGGCCCCGGCGGAAGTGAAACCGCTGGAGGGTGCGCCGCCGGTGCCGACCTCGCTGGCGGTTTCGGGGGGCATTTTGGCGGTGGCCGGGCATGCGCCGCCGGCGGTGCATTTTTATGATTCGGGAAGCCTGAGCGCGAAACGTGTGGCCGGTCTGGAAGCGGCGCCGACGGCCGTTGCCGCATTAGGGGACGGTTTGTTTGCGGTTGCTGCGGGGCCTTCGCTGCTGGTAATTGACGGGGCGTCGGGCAAGGTTGTGGATAAGACGGCATGTTCCGCCCGGGACATCGTCAGTGAGGCAGATAACGTATTTGCGCTGGCGGGATCGGACGTATGGGTTTTTGGGCGGGGGCTTGAGGCGGAGTCGCGGGTTGAAGTGCCTCAACAAGCTACGGGGCTCGCGGCAAACAGCGGGCAACTGGTTGTTCTCGCGCCGAAATCGGGCCGGTATTATGCGCGCTCGTTGATGCCTGAGACGGTGGCGGCGCCTGTTGTGGAGAGCGTTCCGGCAGAACCGGCCCCGGCTGTCGAGATAGCGGCTGTGGAAGAAATGCCACCGCTGCCGGTTGAAGAGAAGCAGCCCGTGGCGCCTGTTGGCGCGCCGGAGCCCGTTGTCGAGACGGCGCCCGCCACGGTGGCGCCCGCAGCAGACGCGCCCAAGGACGCGGCGCCCAAGGACGCGGCGCCGGCGGCGCCGGTATACCGGCAGATGCCGCTTATTGCGCCGGGTGTGCGAGCGCCGCAACCGGGGACGCGGCCGCCATCGTCGCCGATGATAGGCATCAAGCACGCGTCGCTCCGGGACGTGTTGAGCCAGCGGGTGGGGTTCCGCTCCGAGGAGACGTTCCGGGAGCCGGACTGGACGCAGCCGTTGCGGGATATCCGGGCGGACATCTGGGAGAGCGGGATCAACCAGGAGGAGATGGCGCTGAAGGGGAACGTACGGTTGCGGCTCGATACGCTGGACTTTTCGGCGGAGCGGTTCATTTACCGGGAGAAGACGGGCGAGATGCACGCGCTGGGAGAGGTGCTGATCCGGCAGGATCAGTCGATCATGGCGGCGGACGAGATTTACTACCGGATTCCGGCTGAATCGGAGATGCCGCGGGCGATGGTGCTCGAGCCGTACATGACGGAGCAGCAGCGTGCGCGACAGCGCCTGAGTTCGGGCACGGTGATCGCGCAGATGATGGAGATAGCGCAGCCGAACCAGGAGTTGGCCGCGGATGAATTTCAGTACAACTTTGCGTCGTCGACGGGTGATATTGTCAATGCACACGGGCGTGCGGGGATTTATTATTTTGGCGGAAAGCGGCTGCGTATCCTTGGGCCGGCAACGATCGACGGGGAAGACGTTTGGGTGACGACGTGCAACCTCGATCCGCCCCACTACCGGATCCGGATGAACGCGGCGAGCATCCGTAATGGGCAGGCAGTTTATGCAAAAGGGGCCCAACTGCAACTGGGAGATTGGAACACGCCCATTTACTGGCCGCGTTGGGGATATAAGTCGGGCGCGGCGGGCGCCCCCATGAGTTTTGAGTTCGACAGCGGTCACCAGGCGAACATTGGCTATTATATAAATGTAGCGCAGCAGTTCCAGGTGAACCGCGACGTAGTGCTGGGGTTGCGGCTGTTTCCGACGACCAAAGAGGGCGTGGGGTTCGGCGTTGACGGGGACTACGATTTTATGCAGACGCCGTCGTCGCCGCTGTTCCTGAGCAAGGGGAGCTTCAAGACGCTGTACACGACGGAAGGCCAGGGCTACCTGCACCTTTATCATCGGCAGCAACTGGCTGAGCAGACCGACATGCTGATCCGGACGGAACTGTGGTCGGACAAGGAATTCTACAAGGACTTCTATTATAAGGACTACCGGGATCGGACGGCCCCGCGGACGTTTGTGAACGTCACGCATACCGAGGACACGTACATCGCGTCGGCGACGGTGCGGCCGAACCCGCACGGGTTTGTGAGGGACACGGAACGGCTGCCGGAGGCAAGCTGGCATTGGCTGGACCGCCGCATTGCCGACAACCTTTACTTCTCGTTCGACACGATCGCGGGATATAACGAGCGGCGGCATGGCCCAAAGGCCGCGCGCTGGGTAAACGTAGGGCGGCTGACGTACGACATCAACATTGACGAGGCGCTGAACCTGACGCCGTTTTACGAGATGGACGTGACGCTGTATTCGGAAGACGCAAACGGGGAATCGGCCGACGCCCGGTTTGCGAACACGGTGGGCGCGACGCTGCAGTCGCGGCTGCACAAGGAGTATCCCGGGATCTGGAATTTCTCGGGGTTCAAACACGTGGTGCTGCCGTCGGTAACGGTGAGTTACCGGCCGGAACCGACAATGGGCGTGGTCGAGACGCCGCGGTTCGACGCGTACGATGACGCCTACGGGCGCGGCCGGATCGAGATGAAGCTGGACAACATTGTTTATGGGCGGGACGCGGAGACGGAAGAGGTGTGGCAGGTAGCGCGGCTCACGCTTTACCAGGGGAACGATTTCTGGAACGAGATCAGCGAATCAAAGGATTACGAAGCCGAGATCGACGTGCGCCCCCGGCCGTGGTGGGGCTGGCTGATGGCGGCGGAGCATCACGGTGTTGACGACGATCTCCAGCTTGACGATCCCTATTTCTTTGAGCGTTCGGCGTTGCGGTTCGCAGACAACGTGCTGGGGATCCGGCCGAGCGACGATCTCATGTACCGGTACGACCCGCGGTATGGCAGCTACGACCGGCTGCTGACGTACGTGTATTACGATGGATCCGCGCTGGCCAAGAACCTGAACGCGCACATGGGTTTTGCGTACACGGAAACCCAGGACCGGGTGTATAACCGGGAGATTTTGTACGGGCTTGGCTACAAACTGGGCGAGAAATGGGGCGTTGCGTTCGAACACCGCTACGATTTCGAGCGAAACGAGCTTTCACAACAGAAGTACGAGATCCGAAGAAACCTGCACTGCTGGGAGGCGGCGCTCCTGCTCGAGGAACGTAACGAAGGTTGGGACATCGGGGTGTCGTTCAATATTGTGGCGTTCCCCGGCACAAAACTCAAATTCTAGCGGCCTGCTTTCATGACAAGTTTTGATTCCATTCTGGCTGAAATCTTGCCCGGGCTTGTTCAACTCCGGCGGGAACTTCACGCCCACCCCGAAATCCGATTCCAGGAACAGTGGACGTCCGACAGGATCTCGCAATTCCTCGCCGGCGCCGGCATACCACACACCCGCGGCCACGCCCGGGGAACCGGCATTGTCGCCACGCTGCCCGGCGCTTCCGCGACCGCGGTGGTGCTTCGCGCGGACATGGACGCCCTCGAGATCGCCGAGCAGACCGGCGTTCCCTACACATCGCAGATTCCCGGCAGGATGCATGCCTGCGGCCACGACGGGCACATCGCGTGCCTGTGCGGCGCGGCCCTGGCGCTGGCGCGAATGGCGAAAAACAAGCCGCTGCCGAACACGGTCAAGTGCGTGTTCCAGCCGGGCGAAGAATTGGGGGCCGGCGGCCGGTGCATTGTCGAGGAGGGCTTGATCGACGGCGCAAGCGCGGCGTTTGCACTTCACGCGTGGCCGGGGCTGCCGGTGGGCCTTTTCGGCGTGAAGAGTGGGCCCGTCATGGCGAGCGCGGACTGGTTCAGGATAGAGATCACGGGCAGAGGTTGCCATGGCGCAGACCCCGCCGCGGGCATCGACCCGGTTGTCGTTGCGGCACAGATTGTCATTGCACTGCAAACCATCGTCAGCCGCGAGATCGACCCGCAGAACCCCGCCGTTGTCACAATAGGCAAGATCCAGGCGGGCGCAGCTAATAACGTGATTCCGGAAACGGCCGTGCTCGAGGGTTCGTACCGCGCGCTCGATATGGGCGTGCGCGACCACATCACCGAGGCGGTTGGGCGGATAAGCACGTCGGTTGCGGCGGCACACCGGGCCACGGCCGAGGTGGTGTTCGGCGAGGATTCTTACATCCCGCTCGTTAACGATCCGGGCATGACGGATTTCGCGCGGAAAACCATTGTCGAGACCCTCGGGCCCGGTTCCGTGATCGAAATACCGCGGCCGGCGATGGCCTCGGAGGATTTTGCGTTTTATCTCGAGAAGGTTCCCGGCAGCTTCATCGTTTTTGGAATGGGCGATGCCAAACCTCTGCACAGCCCGTATTTCAACTTCAACGACGACGCGATTCCGCACGCCGTAAAGGTTCTGGTCGCGCTCGCGACGCAATTCCGCGGTTAAGCGGAATGGACATGGTGGACACGGTGGACGACAAATTCCATCGAGGAGGATAAAGGTCATGTATCGCCTGTGTTTGGCGAGTATTTTGTTTCTCTTTCTTGTGGGGGCATGCGTTTCGACTCCGTATTCGCGGAGCATCGAGCGGGCCATCGAAACGGCGCCCGAAGATTTTCTGGCCAAAGCGGTCGTGGGGCCGCAAGGCGACGGCACGTACGTTGTGGCGACAACGCAGGTTGTTGCGCCGGCGGGCGAGTCGATCGAGTTTCCGGGGCGGCCGACGGATATTGCGCTGAGCCCGGACGAGTCGGTGCTGGTGCTGAAAACCACGGGCCGGTCGACGATGACGGGCGCGGGCGCCGATCTGGTTTTTATCGACATGGCCTCGAAAGCCGTGCGGCAGTTGCTCGAAATGCCGAAGGGGGAAAATAATTTCTGCGGCCTTGCGTGGAGCCGCGACGGGCAGGCGGTATGGGCGACAGACGCGGCGGGCAGCCTGAGATGCGCCAAGCGGGGCGCTGACGGCGCGTTTGGGTGGGCGGGCCAAATCGCGCTGCCGGGTCCCGGCGGCAAGGGTGATTCTGCGCCCGGCGGGTTACTCCTTGACGAACCGAACGGCCTGATCTACGTGGCATTGAGCCGCAACAACGCGATCGCGGTGGTGGACGTTGCCGCGGGAAAAGTCGACGCGCTGATTCCGGTGGGGATTGCGCCGTACGACGTGGTCAGGCTGGGAGAAACGGCGTACGTATCGAATTGGGGCGGGCGCAAGGCGAAACCGGGCGAGGCGACAGGGCCGACGTCGGGCAGCCGGGCCGTGGTGGATCCGAACACGGGGATCGCGTCGACGGGAACGGTTTCGGTGGTGGATTTGGCGCGGCGCGAATGCGTTGGCGAGATCGAGGTGGGGTTGCATCCCAGCGCGATGGTGTTGTCGCCGGACGGGCGCAGGCTGTTCGTGGCCAACGCCAACAGCGACAGCGTCTCGATAATCGACACGCGCACCAACAAGGTCGCACAGACCTTTGACGTGAAGCCGTCGCCCCGATTGCCGTTCGGGAGCGCGCCGAACGCGCTCGAGTTGTCGCCGGACGGTGCGACGCTGTATGTGGCGAATGGGGGGAACAACCTGGTGGCGGTGATGGACGCGGCGACGGGCGAAATCGAGGGGCTGATTCCGACGGGCTGGTACCCGGGTGCGCTCGACATCAGCCGCGACGGCGGCATGCTGTGCATCGCCAATATCAAAGGCCTGGGCACGTCATACACGCAGGCGAACGTGCCGGCTAAACAGGACATGTTCGGCGACAACTGGCACGGGTTCAACAGCCATGACCACATGGGTTCGGCCAATCTGCTGCGGATTCCGGACAAGGCCGAACTGGAGGCGTACACGTACCGCGCGGCGTGCAACATGCGGCTGCCGCTCATGGACGCCGTGCGCGCCCGCATCATGAAGATGGCGCCGGGAGAGCGAAAAATTGTCCCGGTTCCAACGCGGCCCGGCGAGGTTTCGGTGTTCAAACACGTGTTGTACATCATCAAAGAGAACCGGACGTACGACCAGGTGTTCGGCGACCTTCCGCAGGGTAACGGCGACGCTACGCTGTGCCTTTTCGGGCGGGATGTGACGCCAAACCACCACGCGCTGGCCGAGCAGTTTGTGCTGCTGGACAATTTTTACTGCAACGGCGTGCTGAGCGCGGACGGCCACCAGTGGACGGACGAGGGCTACGCAACCGATTACATCGAGAAAAGTTTCGGCGGCTGGCCGCGCAGCTACCCGTACGAGGGGGACGACGCGCTGGCGTTTGCATCGTCGGGCTTCATCTGGGACCACGTGCTGCGGAAAGGCCTCACGTTCCGCGACTACGGCGAGTTTGTCCACGCGCGGATCGATCCGGCCAAATCGACGTGGGCGGACATCTACAGGGATTATGTTGCGGGGACGCGGACGGTAACGATCCGGGCGGAGTCGCCGCTGCACACGCTCGATCCGTATCTGTGCCCGACGTTTGTCGGGTTCCCGGGCACGGTACAGGACGTGTACCGGGCGCGCGAGTTTTTGAACGAGTTCCGTGAGTTCGAGAAGACAGGGCAGCTTCCAAACTTCATGATCATGCTGCTCCCGAACGACCATACCAACGGGACGCGGGAGAATTTCCCGACGCCCAACGCCATGGTGGCCGACAACGACCTCGCGCTCGGGCAGATCGTCGAGGCCGTGTCCAAAAGCAAGTTTTGGCCGGAGACGGTGATCCTTGTCGTCGAGGACGACCCGCAAGCGGGGTTGGACCACGTTGACAGCCATCGGACGGTCGCGCTGTGCATCAGCCCGTACACGAAGCGCGGGTTTGTCGACAGCTCGTTTTATACGCAGGCGGGGATGCTGCGGACGATCGAGCTCATCTTCGGGCTCGAGCCGATGAACCAGATCACGATGGCCGCGAACCCGATGGCGAACGCGTTCACGGCAACGGTCGACCTGACGCCGTACACGGCGCTGCCCAACAACATTCCGCTCGATCAGATGAACCAGAAAGTGGCGCAACTTCGAGGCAAAGCCAGGTATTACGCCAGGAAGTCGGGGGAGATTCCGCTCGACGAGATCGATCAGGCGGACGAGGACCTGTTCAACAGGATCATCTGGCATGCCGTGAAGGGCTACGACGTTCCGTATCCGAAGCTGGCCGCGAAGTGATGGGACGAATAGGACGTATAGGCCGTAGGGGCTGGGACATTTCCGCGTTGTTCTGGGACGCCCCCCGGCAGTTGTGGGGGGTGTCCCATTTTTCGTCTCATGGAAACGCGGATGCGACCTCAACATTGGGACACCCCCCACAACTGCCGGGGGGCGTCCCAGACGTGACGAAGCAGTCCTCCAGCCGGTGTCATTGCGTGTCTGTTTCTTCTGAGGCTTTCCTTGATTATGCTACACTATGAGTTTGTAAGGAGGCATTTCTGAGAAGATGTCAGTGAAACCCATACCGCCGTGCGTTGCGGCCGGTGCGGCCGTTTTTCCGGGTGCGCGCAGGATTTATGTCGAGGGGTCGGACCCGTCGATCCGGGTGCCGATGCGCGAGGTTTTGACGTCTGCGGGTCCGGTGACGCTTTATGACACGTCCGGCCCCTACACGGACCCGGGCGCGACAATCAGGCCGTTGCGCCGTGCGTGGCTCGAGGCGCGTGCGGGCGCGGGTGCGGTCACGCAACGGCAACTGGCGCGGCTGGGGGTGGTGACGCCGGAGATGGAGTTTGTGGCGATCCGCGAGAACCTGCGGGCGCAAGAGACGGCGGAGGCGTTGCGGAAACATCATCCCGGGCAAAGTTGGGGCGCGGAAATTCCCGAGGTGGTGACGCCGGAGTTTGTGCGGGACGAGGTGGCGCGAGGGCGGGCCATCATCCCGGCGAACGTCAACCACCCCGAACTCGAACCGATGATCATCGGCCGCAACTTTCTGGTGAAGATTAACGCGAACATCGGCAGCAGCAGTCTCTCGAGTTCGGCAGGCGAAGAGCTCGAGAAAATGATCTGGGCGATCCGGTGGGGCAGCGACACGGTCATGGACCTGTCGACCGGGCCGGACATCCACGAGACGCGGGAGGGCATCCTGCGCAACTGCCCGGTGCCGGTGGGCACGGTACCGATTTACCAGGCCATCGAGAAGGTTGACCGGGTAGAAACGCTGACATGGGACGCGTACCGGGACACGCTGGTTGAACAAGCGGAGCAGGGCGTCGATTATTTCACGATCCACGCGGGGCTGTTGCGGGAGTTCATCCCGCTGGCGTCACGCCGGCTCGTGGGAATTGTGAGTCGGGGCGGGTCGATATTGGCGAAATGGTGCCTGGCGAACGGGCGGGAAAACTTTTTGTACACGCATTGGGACGACATCTGCGAGATCCTGGCGCGGTACGACGTGGCGGTGTCAATCGGCGACGGGTTGCGCGCGGGTTGCATCGCCGACGCGAACGACGAGGCGCAGTTTGCGGAGCTTCGTGTGCAGGGCGAGCTGACGCGGCGTGCTTGGGCGCACGGCGTACAGGTGATGAACGAGGGGCCGGGGCACGTCCCGCTGCACCTGATCCGGGAGAACGTCGAGAAACAGCTTGAATGGTGCGGGGAGGCGCCGTTTTACACGCTGGGCCCGCTCGCCACCGACGTTGCGGCGGGGTACGACCACATCAACTCGGCGATCGGCGGCGCGTTGATCGCGTGGTACGGGGTGGCCATGTTGTGTTATGTCACGCCGAAGGAGCACCTGGGCCTGCCGGACCGCGACGACGTGCGCGATGGGGTGCTGGCGCATAAGATCGCGGCGCATGCGGCCGATCTCGCCAAGGGACACCCGGCCGCGCAAATCCACGATAACGCGATGAGCCTGGCGCGGGCCGAATTCCAGTGGGACGACCAGTTTCATCTCGCGCTCGACCCGGAAAAAGCGGCAAGGTACCACGACAAGACGGTGCCGGAGCACGGCGAGAACCCGTATTGCTCGATGTGCGGGCCGAAATTCTGCGCAATGAGGATCTCGAAAGAGGTCAAAGAAGCGGCGAGGGAATAGGCTGGAGTCTGGAGGCGAGCGGCAAAAAGAGGGACACCCCGCCACAACGCGCACTGAGAAGCGCGGAGGGGCCGTCCCCACGGCGCGATGTGCATTTCGAAAGAGGTGAGGGAAGCGGAGAACAGATAGCAGCACTGGTTCCCGGAGCCCAGAGCCGCTCAAACGTTAATCATCCCAGCAGTAGTGCGTCCTCTAGAGTATCCCGTAGGGATTAGATAACTGTCAGCCCAGCGTTGCTCCCGGCCCGCACCGTCGCCTCCGTAACTGCCTCGCACCTCATGCCCAAACCAAATACCCCGGCGACCGCCCAGAACCCAGACCGGGCCGGGAGCTACGCTGGGTTAACGTCGCACCACGCCGAACCCCGGTAGCGGGTTCGACTCCCCGCCCATTGCCTTGCCCTCGTGCCATGTCGCGGCCACATTTGTTCAGCCAATCTGTGGCATAATGGTAAGTCATGTTCAGGATTGGCAATATCGAGTTGGAAAAACCCTTGGCGCTTGCGCCGATGGAAAATGTTTCGGACCGGACGTTTCGCGCGATCTGCAAGTCGTTCGGTGCGGACCTCGTGTACACGGAGTTCGCGAACTCGGAGGCCATCATCCGCGACGTGCAGCGGACGCTCGCCAAGATTAACATCCTCGAGAGCGAACGGCCGATCGGGGTGCAGATTTACGGCAGCACGGCGGTGTCAATGGAACGCGCGGCGGCGGCCGCGGAAATGTTCGCGCCGGATTTTATCGACATCAACTGCGGGTGCTGGGTGAAAAAGATCGCGATGCGCGGCGACGGGGCGGGCCTGCTGCGCGACATCAAGAAGTTCGAGAACGTGGTCCAGTCCGTGATGAAAGGCACGAGCCTGCCCGTCACGGTCAAGACGCGCCTGGGGTGGGACGCATCGAGCATCAACATCGTCGAGATCGCGCGGATGTGCGAACAGAACGGCGTGAGCGCGCTCACGGTCCATTGCCGGACGCGCGACCAGGCGTACAAGGGCGAGGCGGACTGGAGTTGGCTGGAGAAGATCAAGTCGGCCACCCCGCTGCCGCTGATGGGCAACGGCGACGTCAAGACGCCCGAAGACGCGCGGCGCATGTTCGACACCGGGTGCGACGGCGTCATGATCGGCCGGGGTGCGATTTACGCGCCGTGGCTGTTCGCACAGGTTAAGCGTTACCTCGAGACAGGCGAGCTCCTGCCCGGCCCGGATCTCGAGGAACGGACCCGCCTGTGCATCCGCCATCTCGTTACGGGCGTCGAGTACAAGGGCGAGCGGCGCGGCGTGCTCGAGCACCGGAAGTATTACGCCGGTTACCTCCGCAACGCACGCAACATCGCGAAACTGCGCGCGGAACTCATGCAATACACGGAACTCGGGTCGATTGTCGAGCGGCTCGAACGGTTCCTCGAGAACGTGGACGACGCGGCCGACATGGGCGATGTAGACGCAGCATGCAACCTGGGGGGATGAGCCGTGCTGGAATCGACAAAACGTGCGGTGTGCGAGGCCAACCTCGAGTTGGTGCGTGCGGGGCTGGTGTTGATGACGTGGGGCAACGCCAGCGCCATCGACCGCGAGAAGGGCGTCATCGTGATCAAACCCAGCGGCGTCCCCTACGACGGGATGCGGCCCGACGACATGGTCGTCGTCGATCTCGACGGCCGGGTGGTCGAGGGCGCACACAAACCGTCGGTTGACACGCCGACGCACCTGGTCCTGTACGGGGCGTGGCCGGAGGTCGGCGGCGTGGTTCACACCCATTCGCATTGCGCGACGTGTTGGGCGCAGGCCTGCCTCCCAATCCCGTGCCTGGGAACGACGCACGCCGATTTCGCGCACGGCGAGGTCCCGGTCACGGACAGCCTGACCGCCGCCGAAGTCACCGACGGCTACGAGGCCAACATCGGGAGATGCATCGTGCGCCGGTTCGAGTCACTGGACCCGATGCATTGCCCGGGCGCGCTGTCGGCGAATCACGCGCCGTTCGCGTGGGGAAAGACGATCGGCGATGCGGTGCAGAACGCGATCATGCTCGAGGAAATCGCGAAGATGGCCCTCCACACGCGCATCCTCAACGCGCAGCAGCCGCCAATCAGCCAGTTCCTGCTCGACAAGCATTTCAACCGCAAACACGGCAAAGACGCCTATTACGGCCAATGAGAGGCTGTCGACTGGGGGTCTACAGCCTACAGCCTTCTTAAAGTCTCCACGGGCTCCGCATGCTCCGCGACACCATCCGGTTCGCCTCATCATCATCCACAAACCGCTCCGAAACCGGCTCCCACGTCACCGGACGCCGCAACCGGATCGCAATATCCGAGATATGACACAAAATGTCCGACTGCACAGACTCGTCGATCGGGGACACCGTCTCACCGCCCGTCAGGATGCACTCCACCAGGTTCCCCGCGTGATGACGGCTGCGCCGCAGCCGGATGTCGCTGTCCTTGAACCTAACCTTCAGCAGCTTCTCGTCCGACACATTGATGTGGCTCCTGTCAACGTGCACCCACCCCTCCGTCCCCTCGAACGCCGTCCCGTGCCCCGTCGTCCTCCTGTACCGCGCGTCCCACGCCGGCCGTTGCGGCAGCCCCGTAAAATTGATCGCCACACCGCTCCGCCGGTACTTCAGCGTCACGTCCCAATTCGTCGCCGTATCGCAAAACCCGTCCCGCGGAAACACGCCCGTTCCCGAAACCTCCACCGGCCCCTCGAGCGCCTTCCCACCGCCCCACCACGCGATGTCGATCGGGTGGATGCCCCAACCCGCAATAAAACCCAACGCATAATCCGAATTAAACCACCACAACGAGTTCTCGCACCGGTTCGGCGTGTGCGGTACCATCGGCGCCGGGCCTATCCACATCTCATAATCCAAACCGTCCGGCGGCGGGCACGGCTCGAGTGAACCCCCGCTCGAACTGCCTGGAGCCCACACATTGATCTCTTTCAGCTCACCGATATATCCGTTGATTGCCAGCTCGCACGCCTGCCGAAACTGATCGCCCGAACGCTGCTGCGTCCCAAACTGAAACTTCACACCGTGCTCCTGAACCGCCTTCCGCAGCGTCTGGTCCTCCGCCACGCTCACACCCAGCGGCTTCTCCACGTACACGCTCTTCCCCGCACGCACCGCCGCCAGCGCCGCCAGAACGTGCCAATGATCCGGCGTCGCAACCGTCACCGCGTCAATATCCCCCCGCGCCAGCAACTCCCGAAAATCAGTGTACGCCGCGCAACCCCCGTCCCCGTAATAATCGTCCACCCGCTTCTTCACCCCCTCCCGAACCCAACGCTTCACGTCACAGACCGCCACCACCTGCGCATCCGGCCGCCCCAAAAAATTACCCATCACACCGCTGCCCTGCGGCCCCACGCCGATGCTCCCCATCACAACACGGTTGCTCGGCGACGGGCGACCGTCCAGCCCAAGCGCCGACGACGGCACGATCGCCGGAAACACCAAACCGCCCGCGACGCCTCCCGCGGTCCTTCCCAGAAAACTACGGCGCGTGATCTTCTTGTTTTGCCCCATCTGCGGCCTCTTTTCTTTTCGTTGCACCACAAAACCTGATCCACAACCATCCTATCCCAAACCCCGCCCCTCCGCAAAAAGCGAAAAACGGGGACTGACTCGCTTTTTTCGGCAGTTTGAAAAAAACGTGTCTGTCCCCGCTTTTCGCGCTTTTCGCGCCGACTACTAACCCGCCAATTGTGGTGCGGGCGTCTCGCCTGCACTTATTTCTGTTACTCCAGACTCCCGCCTGCTCTTCGATTCTTCCTACAGCCTACAGCCTGTTCTTACACAACGCCCTTCACTTCGACCGTCGCGCCAACCTTTTCCAACGTCTCCTTGATGCGCTTCGCCTCTTCATCCGTAACCCCTTCCTTCACGGCCTTCGGCGCGCCGTCAACAAGGTCCTTCGCTTCCTTCAGACCCAGTCCCGTCAGCGCACGCACTTCCTTGATCACCTGGATTTTCTGCGACCCAATTTCCTTCAGGATCACATTAAACGAAGTCGGCGCCTCGTCCACCGGCGCCGCTTCCGCCGCCGCCATCGGCATCGCCCCCATCATCATCGGCGCAGCCGCCTGCACCCCAAACTTCTCCTCGAGCGCCTTCACCAGCTCGCTCAACTCGATTACCGTCAAACCGGAGATCTTCTCGATGATTTCATTCAATGTCTTTGCCATTTCGCCTTGCTTCCTTTTCTCTATAGCGCCCGAAAGGCGCGATCCTGGCGGCCTTGCGGTTAAGCGGCCGCCGCCTCTTCTTTCTGTTTCCGAATCTGATCCAACACACTTACCAGGTTACCCGGCACGCCGTTCAGCACCCCAACCAAATTCCGTAGCGGAGCCCCGATCGTCCACACCACCTGCGCCAACAATACCTCCTTCGCAAGAAGCGTCGCTAGCGATTCTGCCTGCAACTTCGTTATCGCACGGCCCTCCAGAATCCCTCCGTTCATCGCCACCACCTTCACCTCCTTCGCAAACTCGCGGATCACTTTCGCCGGCGCAACCGGGTCGTTCGAAAAAGCCCACGCCGTCGGACCCTCCAACAGCCCCGCAACGCCCGTGATCCCAAGCTCTTCCAGCGCACGCTTCACCAGCGTGTTCTTGTACACCTTGAACTCCACGCCTGCCGCACGAAGTTTCCGCCGCAGGTCCGTCACCTGCTCCACCGTCACCCCCTTGTACTGCGTCGCGATCGCAACCACATGGCTCTGCAGACGCTCTTTCAGCTCCGCTACCGCCTCAATCTTCTCCGGTTTCAGCAAATCCAATCACCTCCTCTCAAGCCAATCTCGACAAAAACAAATTTCCCGCACATGTCGCTGACAGTGCGGGAACAAACTATCTGTTCGCTATCCGCGGTCTCGGCAGGCTATTAAGGCTCGCGCCACCGGCTGTCTTCGACACGCTCCAGTAATTCCAGTTGCCAAACCTTACCAAACACAACACCCCCATGTCAAATCCCGCAACGCCCCGCCTGGGCAGGAGGTTCGATCCGTCCGATCCATACGCTCGGCTCCCCCCCTTGGCGTTCTCTACCGCTCTTTGCTACAATGGCACACGCACAAAACCGCCGCGACAGGCACCGGGACAACCAAACATGGGCGTCTTCAGTTCGAAACTCTCCACTGCGGCACTCGTCGTCATGAGCCGCCAACTCGCCACCTCGTACAGCGCCGGAATACCCATCCTCCGTTCACTCGAGCTTGTCGGCCAGCACCTGCCACGCGGGCAAGGCCGAGAAGTGCTCGCCGCCATGCACGACGACATCCAAAACGGCTCCACCCTCGGTAAGGCCGCCAACCGACAGGCCGCCGCGCTACCCCGGCTGTTCATCGAACTCGTCGCGTCCGGCGAAGTCGGCGGAAAACTCGACGTCATCCTGCGTGACCTCGCCGACTACTACGAAGACCGGCTCGCCATGCGACGAATGATCGTCCGCATAATGAGCTACCCCATGCTCCAACTTGCCGCCGCGTGGTTCCTCGGCACATTTGCACTCCAGGCCATCAGCCAGGTAGGCAAAGCCTTCGATCTTGGGGCGTTTATCCGCAGCTACCTCCGATTTCAGGCTGGCGCCGCGCTCATCGCCGGAACACTCGTCCTCCTCGCCGTCGCACTGTCACGCGCAGGCGTCTTCAAATGGATCTGGGGCTACGTCGCCACCTACATGTGGCCCATCGCAAGCGTCACAAAAAAATTCGCCATGGCCAGGTTCTTCCGCAGCCTCTCCCTCCTCCTCGGCGCCGGTATGCCCATCACTCGAGCCGTCGAAAGCTCCGCAGCCGTCACCACAAATCCATACATCCAGCGCGACCTCTTGTCCGCCGTGCCCAGAATCATGGACGGACAGACCCTCGTCGCCGCGTTCGCACCATGCAAATACCTCACCCCACAGACCCGCGAAATGATGGTCGTCGGTGAAGAATCCGGAAACCTCGAAGCCATGCTCCGGAAAGCCTCCGACTACGAACTCCAGGAAGCCAACCAAGCCGTCAACATCGCCACACGCGTCGGCGAGGTCGTCATCATACTTGGCGTGGGGGCCGTTGTCGGGTATATTGTGATAACGTTTTACATGAAGTATCTGGGGCAATTCAATGAACTTCTTTGATCAGAACATCGAACAAGAGCCCAAAGACCGCACAAAATGGTTGTGGCTCGGCATCATCGCAGTCTTTGCCATCGCCGTCGCCGCACTCTGGCTCATCAGCCGTTCCGGGCCCGACGTCAGCCGCGTTCACGCAAAACACATCCTCATCAAATTCAACAAATCCGACCCCGTCGACCGTGCTCGAGCACTCCAACTCGTCAACGACCTCCGCGAACGTATCATGAAAGGCGAAAGCTTCAAAAAACTCGCCAGGGATTATTCAAACGATGAGTTCAGCAGCCCGCGCGGCGGCGACCTCGGCTACCAGCGCCGGGGCATGTTCGAACCCGCCTTCGAAGCCTACGTCTGGTCCGCCCCCCTCGACCAGTTAAGCGAAGTCATACAGACTTCCTACGGGTTCCACCTCATCACCGTCGTCGACCGGCATACGTCCGCCGCCGAAGCCTATGAGATGGAACTCGAGAAAAAAGCCACGGAAACCGAAAAACCCGCACCCGCACCCAACCCCAAAACCCTGCCCTGAAAACCCGGAACTCACGTTTTCTGGTAAAACTTCTGAAGGTTCTGGATAACCGAACTGAAATTGTCCCACGAGTTGAAAAACACGCTCATCAACATGATGATCACCGACTCAATCGTATCCAGCCCGGTGGTCAACCCCCCGCCGAATATCGACGCACGAGATATTACATGAATATGTTTCATCGCTTAACCTTCCCAAGGCCGCTGACAAGCACCGGTTGCCCGCACACTCTACCACGCCACATGCCCACCGTCAACCAAACCGCCAAAACCAGCCCAGACATAATACTCCCTCCCGTCCCCTTCGTTTCTCTGCCCCTTGCTTGCCCGATCCGTCCGATCCGTCCGATCCGTCCGATCCGTCTGATCCGTCCGATCCGTCTGATCCGTCCGATCCGTCCGATAGGTCCTCCGGACTTGTTTCGCTTGTCCCGTAATCTGTAATCTGTCCTTCGTAATCTGTAACTTGCCCTTGGAGGCTCCAATGAGTTTCAAAAAATACATGCACGACTTTCAGCACCTGCTCAATACCATCGATGAAACCGAAGTCCTACGCCTCGGCGACGCCATCTGCGGCGCATACCGCGCCGGCCGTACCGTATTCGTCGTCGGAAACGGCGGCAGCGGCGCAAACGCATCACACCTCTGCGAAGACCTCGGAAAAGGCACCATCACCGATTTCGACAAACAAAAACGACTCCGCATCATCAGCCTTACCGACAACGCACCCTACCTACTCGCTTGGGCCAACGACACCAGTTTCGAACGCATCTTCGTCGAACAACTCAAAAACCTCGCCCTGCCCGGCGACCTGCTCATCGCCATCAGCGGGTCCGGCAACAGCCCCAACATCCTCGCCGCTGTCGAATTCGCAAACACACTCGGCATGCGCACATTCGGCGTCACCGGCTACGACGGCGGAAAACTCCTCGGCTTCGCACAGGATTCCATCTACGTCAAAAGCTTCGACATGGGCATGGTCGAAGCCGCACACGGCGTCGTATTCCACTACCTCACCGGGCTCCTCAAAACCAAGTTCGCACAATGAACCAACCCCAACACAACTTCCTCCTCGCACTCGAAATCGGCGGAACTAAACTCCAGGCCGCGCTCGGCACACCCGAAGGCGAAATCCTCCAAATGCGCCGCGGGCCCGTACCTCAAGGCGGACCGCCAGCCATACTCGACTGGTTCGCCGGCCAGATCCCCACCCTCATCCAAGACGCCGAAAAACCCGTCCGAGCCATCGGCATCGGGTTCGGCGGCCCCGTCGATTCAGCCGCCGGTCGAGTACTCGTCTCCCACCAGGTCGAAGGCTGGAAAGACCTCCCGCTCGCCCAATGGTTCCAAAACCAATTCCGCATCCCCACCCGACTCTTCAACGACTCAAACGCCGCCGGATGGGCCGAATTCCGGCTCGGAGCAGGCCGCGGTACACGTCATTTCCTCTACTCCAACATTGGAAGCGGAATCGGCGGTGCCATCGTCATCGACGGACGTCTACACGACGGCCAGGGATTCGGCGCCGGTGAAGTCGGCCACACCTGGGTCGTCAACTGGGAAAAACTCGAATCCTGCGAAATGATCAAGCTCGAAAACATCTGTTCCGGCTGGGCCATCGAACGCCGAATCCGCGCATGGAAAAACCTCCAACCCAATTCGCCACTCCACAAACTCGCCAACGGCGACCCCGCCAACCTCACCTGCGCCATACTCGGCCAGGCCGCACGCAACCGCGACCCGCGCGCACTCGACGAAATCGACCGCGTCGCTAAATCCATCGCAACCGCGCTCGCAAACACCGTCACGCTGTTCCACCCGGAAAAAATCGCGCTCGGCGGCGGCGTATCGCTCCTCGGCGACGTACTACTCGACCCCATCCGCCAATACGCCGACCAGCTCGTATTCGGACCATTCCAGGGCCGGGTCCAAATCGTGCCATGCCAGCTCGCCGAATCCGTTGTCCTCGCCGGCGCACTACTCCTCGCCGGCGCCGGAGCAAAAAACGGGGACTGACTCGCTTTTTCGCGGCAGTTTGCGAAAAAGCGTGTCTGTCCCCGCTTTTTGCGGCCCTGAAACAACGGCTTGGCTTTTTCACCAGCCCCACGGACTCGCTTTTTCGCGGCAGTTTGCGAAAAAGCGTG
>DATKVG010000092.1:0-23933 GCA_035530195.1 Bathyarchaeia archaeon
ATTCGCGTGCTTCGCTTCTGGAACCACCAGGTACGGACAAACTCGAGTGGGATCTTGCAGGCGGTGTGGGATGCCCTCTTCCCCGCCAACGCCGTGACCCTCACCCCTCACCCCAACCCTCTCCCACAGGGAGAGGGCGAACGGCGTAAAGGGGAAACGGGGACAGTGGATCCGGTGAAAAAACGCTAAAGCGTCCGTTGATGCCGACACCCGCTGTAATTGGCACGTTAAGAATACGTAACTTACAGACGTACAGCGTGGCCGTGTCGGTGCTCGCATGGACTTTTTCACCAGCCCCACAGCCACCCATTGTTTCGGGGGAAACCCCTCTATTTTCCGTCTCGGAAAGTCTTTCCCGGCCAGGCAATTCACATTATGCCTCATACAGAAGGACGATGATCACGAGCAACTTCAAGAAACACGCGACAGATTCAGGCCGGGCTCAGTCTTCATACTTGAATGACACCTTGACCCTCGCGCGATATGCGACAACCTTGTTGTTGTCGACCTTCAAGTCTAGTTGGGCCACCTCGGCGACGCGCATGTCGCGCAACGACTTTCCCGCCTTCTCGACGGCATTCTTTGCAGCCTCTTCCCATGAATTCTCGGAGGTGCCGATGATCTCGATGACTTTGTAGATGCTCTCACTCATGTTCATTCCCCTTCCGTGGCCGGGTCGCGCCCGGCGGCTGAAACCCTATGCTGCCACATCTTCGTACGGGATCGAATCCAACAACAAAGCCGAGAGTAAACACTGGACCGCCACCTATTTTAACTCAGTAAAGAGGGGACAGTAAACAGGGGATAGCCATCTATTTTAGCTCGACAATCGAGATCACGGCGTTGCCCTTGGCTTCCTGGTTCAGGTTTTGCGCCTCGATAAGCACGCGCCCGTCCTGGGTCATCTCGGGCGTCACCGGCGCCTCGATCCACTGGCCCGCATGAAAGGATTCAAACCTGCCCAGGCTCGAGCCGTCCACCCGGATTTCTTCATTCCGTCCACCACCGAAATTGTCGGGATCGATAATGAACAGGCGTAACATCCCTTTGGCGCCCGATGGCGCGGCCAGTTCGATGGCGAGCGTCTTTTCGTTGGCCCGCGCGTGGTACACCTTGGTCGGCCAACCTGCCCATTCATAGCCGTCAACCTTGCCCAGCGCGTATCCGTCTTCGGCATAGATGACTTCGCCGCCCGGACGGCCGCACAGCATGTAGAACTTCGTCCCTTGTGCCTTCAACTCGTCGGCCGTCGGTATCTGCTCGACGTTTGGCCACGCCGGATTGTCATCCGCGGCGGGCCGACGTTCCTTGAGCCAGGGCACCGGGTCCGCCCCGACGGGTTCAGCCTGGTACCAGTAGCACACGCTGGACAACTCGTGCCAGTACCCTTCCTGCCCCACCATGCCCTTGATGACTTCGTTCTCGTTCTTGCCGAAATCGATCGTCACCTTCAGCGACTTGTTGAACGGTATTGCCTCGTCTATGAAAAACTTGTACGCCGCGGCGCCTTTAAAATACTTCCGGTAGCCGCTGATCAGGAACTCGCTCTCGGTTTTTGGGAATCCCCAACTGAACCCAAACGAATCCTCGATTCCCTGCAACTCGACCGACGGCGTCTCTTCTCCATCCACGTACCACATCTCGTTCATGTCCACGAGATACGCGGGCGACCCCGGCTTCCGCACCGTGACGCTCCACCCGACAAATTTCCCCCGGCCTTGCGTCTCGAGCGCCGTGTACGCCTCTTTGCCCAGGGGGAGCGCCTGCTGCCGCCAATTGGCGTGGAAGTAGCCCACGTCCGCCGGAACGCTCTCGAGGTTGCGGTACATGACATAGGAATAGCAAGGCATTCTTGCCTGCAACTCCGGCCCCGCTTTCAAATCGCCGTCATAATACAACTCGACCCGCGCCGCTCGGCGATACGGCATCGGGAAATACGCGTTGAAACCACGCCGAACATTGAGCACCGCCGTCTCGACCGACTCGTACTGGCCCGCCGGGTCGCAGAAAAAATCCACCAGCGGGCAGTTCACGCTCGGCTCGGGCTGGTTGTCCCAGTAAATGCGCAGGATCACCTCGCGCCCGAGTTTGATCGTGCTGGGCATGGCGAAATGAAACATCTCGATCTGGCCGGGCCCATCGAGCTTCGCCACCACAATCGCGTTGGACGCCAGAAACTGTGTCTCGATCGGGTTCTCCACCCACAGCGCGTTTACGGCTTTTATGTGCGGCACATCCAGGTCCGGCAGGCTTGCCAAACCCAAACCAAATGCGGAAAACGACAGCAGCAAGACGCTCAGGCAGATGAGTTGCGGCTTCATGATGGACCTCCATGCGTTCGTGGGCGCAGCAACCCCGGACGCAGGCCGCCCCGGGCTTACCGCGCGCCCCGCATGGATATTACCGCAGGTATGGTTATCAGTAGCAACTTCGCATCGAGCAGGAAAATCCGGTTCTGCACGTCCTCGACATCCGTCCGCGCCCAGCCTTTCTTGCATCGTTCATCCTTCGCTTACCCCAAACCCCATACGCTGGTAGAAGTTTTCCCCGCTTTTGCCGTATTATGGCGATGGCTCAACAAGATCCGCTCAACGAGGAGAACCCGCGATGGCCGATACATCTTTGTCCAGACGTCACTTTTTGGCGGCAACCGGCGCCGCCGTAACCGCAGGGCTTGTCAGCCGCACCGCGGCCGGCGCCAACGACCGAATCCGGGTCGGTATGATCGGCACGGGCGGCCGGTGCGGGTCCCATATCGGCGAACTCGGCAAACTCCGCGACTCCCATAACGTCGATATTGTGGCCGTGTGCGATGTATGGAAGCCAAACCGGGAATCCTCCGCCGCCAGGGTGGAAAAGCTGTTCGAGGCCAAACCGTTCCAAACCTCGCGGTTCGGAGAACTGCTGGCGCGCAACGACGTTGATGCGGTTGTCATCGCAACGCCCGACTTTGCGCATACGCCCATCATGATCGAGGCCCTCAAAGCCGGCAAAGACGTCTACGTCGAGAAACCGATGTCGCTCACGGTCGAAGAGGCCAGCGAAGCCCTCGATCTCGCCCGGAAAAACGAGCGCATCGTCCAGGTCGGCACCCAGCGCCGGAGTGAAGGCCGGTGGGAAGCCGCGCGGCAACTCCGGGAATCCGGCCAGCTCGGTCCGATCACGCGCGTCTCGGCCGCCAACTGTTTCAACCACGCGCGGTGGGCCCGCAATTTCGACGACTGCAAACAGGAAGACGTCGACTGGGACGCCTACCTGTTCAACCGCGAGAAGGTCCCGTTCGACCCCAAACTGCTCCGCCGCTGGCATTTCTACAAGATGTGCACCAACGGCCTGTCCGGCCTTTGGATGGCCCACCTGATCGACGCCTGCCATAAGGCCATGGACGCTTCCTACCCCAACAGCGCGGTCGCACTCGGCGGCATCTACTTCTGGAAAGACGGCCGCGAGCATTCCGACAATTTCCACGCCCTGCTCGACTACCCCGAAGGGTTCCTGTTCGACTGGTGCATGAGCCTCACCAACTCGCTCCCGACTCACTATCGCATCCACGGCCGGTACGGAACCATGGACATGGAAAAATGCACGTGGTCCGGCGAAGGCGGCGACCCCGGAAAACCGGTCGCCGGCGGCAAGCTCGACACCGTCCCCGACGCCAACCACATGGCCAACTGGCTCGATTGCATCCGGTCCCGCCAACTGCCCACCGCCGACATCCAGTACGGCCACCAGCACGCGGTTGCTACCATCATGGCGGCCCAAGCCCTCCACACCGGCCAACGCGTGCGCTACGACCGCGAGAAACGCACGATCTACGCCGGGTAAGTTCTGTGCGGATACCGTATTGGAGAGTACGCTGCCGCCAACCCCGAAAGGAGTTCCATGTCGCATTCGGAATCCGCCCCGAAAGGCTACTATGGCTGGCGCATCGTCGCCCTCATGTTTTTTACGTTGTTCTTCACGGGGGGCCACGGCTTCTACACGTTTTCGGTGTACCTGCCTCGTCTCATTGAAACCCTCGGGTGTGACGTGTTCCCGGCGACCATCGGGATCGCGGTGTGGGCCGTTGTGGTGGGCCTGGCGTCGCCCGCCGTCGGCTTCTGCATGCAGCGATTCGGCGCGCGGAAAGTGCTCATAACCGCCACCGCGGGCGCCGGCGCCGTAGCCTTCCTCCTGTCCTTTGTCAGTACGCTGTGGCACCTTTACGCCATCATGGCGCTGGCCGGCGTTGCTACGGCCGCATCGACGCTCGTGCCCGCGCAAACCATCGTCACCGTGTGGTTCCGCAAGTACCGCGGGCGCGCCATGGCGCTCACACTGATGGGCATCGGCCTCGGGGGCCTTCTGTTGCCGCCCGCCACCTCATACCTCATCGCCCATTTCGGCTGGCGCGGCGCGTACCGCGTTATGGGCCTGCTCTTCTTCATTATCGTGCTCCCTCCACTTGCGGCGCTTCTGCGCAACCGGCCCTCCGACGTCGGCCAGATGCCCGACGGCCTCGCGCCGGAAAAAGGGGCAGGCGCCACGGGCCACCTGCCGTCCGGCGTATCCGCGCGGCGCGCTGTTGGCTCGCCCGCGTTTTGGCTTATTTTTGGCATCTACGTCCTTCAGCTCTATGCGACGTCCGCCGTCGCCATGAACACCCAGGTATTCGCCGAACACCGGGGATTCAGCGTAATGACGGCGCCGTTGTTCATGGCCTTCGCGCTCGGCGTCACCTTGCCGAGCCGGTTCATCACGGGCGTTCTGTGCGACCGGTTCAGCCCCAAGGCCATCATGGCTATCACCGGCCTGTTTGTAGCCGCCGGCCCGCTTGCGCTCGAGGTATGCGTGATCAAACTGGGGTGGATCGATTATCGCTCGATCGGCGTGTTTGCCTTGTTGCAGGGCGGCGCGATAGCCATGAACGCCGTTGTGTTGCCCGTCCTGATCGGCCGCTGTTTTGGGGAACGCGAATTCAGCAAGATCATGGGCTTGATCATGACGGGTTTTGCGCTGGGCATTCTGTTAGGGCCTACCTCGGCGGGACGCATCTTCGACAAAACCGGCAGCTATGAAATCGCATTCTTCGTCTGCGCCGCATGCGCTCTTGTATCGATTGTGCTCGCCCTGCTCATCCGGCCCAATGCGCTGCACGCCGAGTTCGATACGGCCCAAATACCGAACAAAGCCGCCGCCTGACGCCAAAAGAAGAAACAAAAGGGTTCGCAGCCATGAAACGACGAGGTTTCCTCAAGGCGACCACCACGGGTACAGTCGCCGCGCTGTGCGGCGTGTCCCGCGCGGACGAGCAAAATCCCGTGGCTTCCCTGCCGGCGAGACAAGGCGCGCCGCTGCCTGAACTGGGCTCGCATTGGGACTTGTTGGAGAAGCTCGCCGCACAGTCCGCTCATCCGAAGATGAGTTTTCTCGAACCCCAATATGCAGACCTTGACGAATGGATCGAGAAGGCCCGCGCCTATGTCTTTTCCTGCATCCATTATGCCCCGCCCAAGTGCGACCCGCGGCCCGAGGTTCTCGAAACAGTGGATCGGGGCGCCTACATTCGCGAGCACGTGCTCATCAACACGACTCCGGACATCCGCATCCCCGTGTACGTGCTCGTGCCCAAGGGCCTCACGAAGCCCGCCCCGGCGCTTGTCGCGCTGCACGACCATGGCGGTTTCTACTTTTGGGGCAAGGAGAAGCTCGTTGAAGTCGAGCCGGAACACCCGGCACTGCGACGGCACAAAACCACCTGTTACGGCGGCCTCAGCATTGCGGATGAATTGGCCGGGCGCGGCTACGTAGTCATTGTATCGGACATGCTCCACTTCGGCGAACGGAGCCTTTACCTCGACGCAGACCCAGAACGCATAAAACAGCGAACAATCGACGTGACGGACACCGACCTCGGGGAGTTCAACGCGCGGGCGTGGGCACATGAGGAACTGCTCGCGCGCGGGTTGCTCACTTGTGGCGCCACGTGGTCCGGCGTCAACATCATCGACGACCAGCGCGTCGCGGACTATCTGCTCACCCGCCCCGAAGTAAACCCGGCCCGCGTGGGCTGCCTCGGGTTGAGCCTTGGGTCGGTCCGGGCGATTTTCCTCGGGGCGCTGCACACGGGGGTGCGCGCCTCCGTGGCCGTGTGCTGGATGGCCGAGTACCACCAGATGATCCGCGACCATCTCTATAACTCGATCGGCTTCACGAAACTTGTGCCGGGTTTGTACACCCAGTTGGGTTGGCAAGACCTCGCCGCACTCCATCTGCCCGGTCACCTCATGACGATCAACGGCCTCAAAGACCAACTGTACCCGCTCAAAGCCGCACAAGATGCCGTCGAGAAAATAAAACGGATGTACGCCAAAGCCGGGCTGCCCGGCCACTACCAGGGCGTCTTCTTCGATGCACCGCACGAGTTCAACCTCGAAATGCAAGCTGCCGCCTTTGACTGGTTGGACAAGCAACTCGCGTGAACATGATTGATTTCGAACTGCACTCCCCTGACAACCGGGCTCCAGCCTTTTTACCTCCTTCACCCTTACCCCAAACCCCAAACCCGTTTGCATATGGCTGGCGCTACGGGTTAAACTTTGCTCTTCAACCTCTGTCGGAAAGGGAACTCCGCCGGAAAGGGAACTCCGCATATGCCAGGCGAAGAATCCGGCCTCAGCTACCGTGACGCCGGCGTCAACATCGATGCCGCCAATCTGGCCGTCAAAGGCATAAAGGACATCGTCAGCAAAACGTTCGACGACAATGTCCTCCAGGACATCGGCAGCTTCGGCGCCATGTACCGGTTCAATCCCGCCGGGATGGAAGAACCTGTCCTGGTCTCGAGCGTGGACGGCGTCGGCACCAAGATCAGAATCGCCTTCATGATGAACCGGCACGATACCGTCGGCATCGACATCGTGTCCCATTGCGTCAACGACATCCTCGTCCAAGGCGCGCGGCCCCTGTTCTTCCTCGACTACCTCGCGTGCGGCCGGCTCGACCCCGACGTCGTCGTCCAGGTCATCCGCGGCCTCGCCACCGGCTGCCGGTACGCCGGGTGCGCGCTTATCGGCGGCGAAACCGCCGAGATGCCCAGCATCTACAAGGAAGGCGAATACGACCTCGCCGGAACCATCGTCGGCGTGGTCGACCGGAAAAACATCGTCGACGGCTCGACGGTTGAGGACGGCGACGTCATCATCGGGTTTCCGTCGTCCGGCCTGCACACCAACGGGTACAGCCTGGCGCGGAAGATTTGTTTCGAGATTGCGGGGCTGACCTGCGACGACCCGATGCCCGGCGCCGAAAGGACCGTCGGCGAGGAGTTGCTGGAACCGCACCACAGCTACGCCAAAATGATGCAGGTCCTGATGCGCGTCATCAAAGTCAAAGGCATGGCACACGTCACCGGCGGTGGGATCACCGAAAACCTGCCAAGGTCCATGCCGGCCGATGTCAGGGCCGTCATCGACCTCGCCGCCTGGACCGTTCCGCCCGTGTTCGCGTTTTTGCAGAAAACGGGCCGGGTCGCTGTCCCCGAAATGCTGCGCACGTTCAACATGGGCGTCGGCTATCTTATAATTGTCTCCGAACAGGACGCGGAAAAGGCCGAAGAAGTCCTCTCCCAGACCGGGCAGGAGTGCATGCGCATCGGCCGTTGCGTGTCCGGCGAGAACGGCGTCGAGTACACCGGGAGCCTGCGGTATGCCTGCTAGAAGCGGTGCGTCCGCTAGAAGCGGTGCGGCTAAGATCGAAGTCGGCATGAAACGCGGCCTACCCGACACCGCCGGGCAAAGCGTCCGCGGGCGGCTCGCCGAAGACCTCGGCATCCACCTCGACGATGTCCGCGTCATTGACGTCTACACGATCAATGCCGGCCTCGCCCCTAAGCAGTTGGAGCGGGTCCGCGCCGAGTTGTTCACGGATCCGATCATCCAGGAGTCCGTCGTTAACAAGTCGCTCGCCCGCGACTACGATTTCATCATCGAGGTCGGGTTCCTCCCCGGCGTCACCGACAACGTCGGCAAAAGCTCCGCCGAAGGCATCGCCGACACGCTGGACCGGCCCATGAAACCCGGTGAGGCCGTTTATAAATCCACCCAGTACGCCCTAAAAGGCGCCGTGGACGGGCCCGCCTGCGAGCGTATTGCCCGTGACGCACTCGCAAACGAATTGATCCAACGGTGGATGGTTAAATCGGCTTCCGAAATGGCCCGCCTCGACGGCGCCCTGCTGCTCGGCCTGCCCGTTGTCACCGAACGCAGTGACCCCGAGGTCCATGCCATCAACCTCGACATCCCCGAAGCCAAACTCGCCGCCCTCAGCCGGGACCGGATGCTCGCACTCGAACTCCACGAGATGAAGGCCATCCAGGCCCACTACCGCGACCCGGCCGTCCGCGCGCGAAGAACTTCCGCCGGCCTCCCCGAACAACCCACCGACATCGAACTCGAAATCCTCGCGCAGACCTGGTCCGAGCACTGCAAACACAAGATCTTCAACGCCGAAATCGAGTACACCGACGAAAACGGCCAAAAACGCACTGTCAACAGCATCTTCAAAACATACGTAAAAGCCACCACGGACGAAGTCGGAAAAACCGTCGACTGGCTCGTCAGCGTGTTTCACGACAATGCCGGCATCATCAAGTTCGACGAAAACTGGAATTTCGCGCTCAAGGCCGAAACCCACAACAGCCCGTCCGCCCTCGACCCCTACGGCGGGGCGATCACGGGCATCGTCGGCGTCAACCGCGACGTGCTCGGCGCCGGGATGGGTTGCCGGTGCATCCTCAACACCGACGTGTTCTGTTTCGCCTCGCCGTTCCATGCCGGCGACATCCCGCCGCGCCTGTTTCATCCGCGCAGGGTGCTGCGCGGCGTCCACCAGGGCGTCAAGGACGGCGGGAACCAGAGCGGCATACCCGATGTCAACGGCGCCATCGTTTTCCATGAGCGGTTTCTCGGGAAACCCCTCGTCTTCTGCGGCACGGGCGGCCTCATCCCCGCCAGGATCGCCGGAAAACCCAGCGAGGAAAAAGGCGCGCGGCCCGGCGACCTGATCGTCATGACGGGCGGCCGGATCGGCAAAGACGGTATCCACGGCGCCACGTTCTCATCCGAGGAGTTACATGAAGGCTCGCCCGCTACCGCCGTCCAGATCGGCGACCCCATCACGCAAAAGAAAATGGCCGATTTCCTCATCGAAGCTCGAGACCTCGGCCTGTTCACCTGCATCACCGACGACGGGGCCGGGGGCCTCTCCTCGAGCGTTGGCGAAATGGCCCGAGCGTCCGGCGGCGCGGAAATCCACCTAGAAAAAGCACCGCTCAAATACGCCGGCCTCGCGCCGTGGGAGATTTTCCTCTCCGAGGCGCAGGAACGGATGACGCTCTCCGTGCCACCGGAGAAGATCGACGAGTTTCTAAACCTCGCGCGCCGCAGGGCCGTCGAAGCCACCGTCCTCGGGTCGTTCACGGACTCGGGCCGGCTCGAATGTTTCTACGACGGCAGGAAAATCGGGTCGCTCGACATGGAGTTCCTCCACGACGGCGTCCCCAAGATGCACCTCAAGGCCGTCTACGCGCCGCCCGCGCTCGAAGAAGCCCCGCTCCCCGCAAAGACCGACCTCACCCCCGACCTTGTAACCGTCCTCGGCTCGCTCAACGTCTGCAGCAAAGAGTCGTTCGTGCGCATGTACGACCACGAGGTACTCGGCCAGAGCGTCCTCAAGCAGTTCCAGGGCGTTCAAAACGACGGGCCCGGCGACGCCGGCGTCATCCGCCCCATACCCGATTCCAAACGCGGGATCGCCATCGCCTGCGGCATCTGCCCCAAGTACAGCGATATCGATACCTACCACATGATGGCCTGCGCCATCGACGAGGCCGTCCGCAACATCATCGCCGTCGGCGGCAGGCTTGGCGCCATCGCCGGGCTCGACAATTTCTGCTGGCCCGACCCAATCCAGAGCGAAAAAACCCCCGACGGCGAACACAAGCTCGCCCAGCTCGTCCGATGCGCCGAGGCCCTCCACGATTACTGCGTCGCCTACGGCATCCCCCTCATCAGCGGCAAGGACAGCATGAAAAACGATTACAAAATCGGCGACACCAAGATCTCGATCCCGCCGACCGTCCTGTTCACCGCCGCAGGCATCATCGACGACGTCGAAAAAACCGTCTCCATGGACGTCAAATGCCCCGGCGACATCGTCTACGTCGCAGGTGAAACCAAAAACGAGATGGGCGGCAGCGAGTACCTCGCCCTGCAGTCCAAGCTCGGCGCCTCCGTGCCCAAGGTCGATGCGAAAACAGCCCGCGCACTCTACGAAAAACTCTCGAAGGCAATTTCCCGCGGCTTGGTCGCGTCTTGCCACGACTGCTCGGATGGCGGGCTTGGCGTGGCGCTGGCCGAATCGGCATTCGCCGGCGGGTTCGGCATGGACATCGACCTGCGCCCCATTGGCGTCGGCGACACGGTGGCGATGTTCAGCGAGTCGCAGAGCCGGTTTGTCGTCACCGTGCATCCTGAGCACGCCGCGGAGTTCGAGGCCGCCATGAAAGGCTCGCCCCTGGCGCATCTCGGCGCTGTGACGCCCGATCCCCAACTCAAAATCGCCGGCCACGACGGCATCGTCGTCAACGCCCCGCTCGCCGATCTCAAAGAGGCCTGGCAGCGGCCGCTGAGGTGGTAACCGTGACTGTTCGCGCTCTAGTACTCACCGGGTTCGGCATCAACTGCGATGGCGAGACGCAGTCCGCCCTTTCCCGCGCCGGTGCCGCCGCCGAACGCGTGCATCTCAACGACATCATCGAGAACCCCGCCCTGCTCGACCGGTATCACATCTTCGCAATCCCCGGCGGGTTCTCGTTCGGCGACGATGTCGCGTCCGGCAAGATCCTCGCCAACCGCCTCCGTTACAAGCTCGGGGCGCCCCTTAAAAAATTCATCGGCGGCGGCAAGCTCGTGATCGGCATCTGCAACGGCTTCCAGGTCATGGTCAAGATGGGCATCCTGCCGCTGTTCGACGGCGAGTTCGTGCAGGAAGTCACCCTCACCAACAACGACTCCGCCCGGTTCGAAAACCGGTGGGTTAATCTTGGCGTCACACCCGGCACCCGATGCGTCTGGCTCAAAGGCATTGAGTCGCTCGAACTGCCGGTGCGCCACGGCGAAGGAAAATTCATCCCACGCGACCACGCCGTGCTCAAGAAACTCTATGCCAACGGCCAAATCGCTCTCAGATACTGCCTCCCCGACGGCTCACCCGCCAACGGCCGGTTCCCCGCCAATCCAAACGGCGCCGTCGACGACATCGCCGGTATCTGCGACCCATCCGGTCGAGTGTTCGGCCTCATGCCCCACCCCGAAGCCAATACGTTCCGCACCAATCACCCCCAATGGACCCGCAAAGATCTTACCGAAGAAGGCGCCGGCCTGCAGGTGTTTCGCAACGCCGTACACTACTGCAAAGCCATATAGCCATAAGCGGCCCCCGAGAAAACCCTTGCATAAACGCTGAAAAATGCTATAATCCCGCCGGGGAAGAGGGGGCTCTGTTGGGATGGTGGGAAGCGTAACAAATGTAAAGGTAGGTCGCTATGCCACAGAAACGTCATCCGCGCCCGTCTCTTCTGGTAATTTTCGCTTTATCCGGACTCGTTCTGTTTTCCCTGGCGCACAGTGCCCAGGCTGCAGACGACAGTACTGCCGAATCGAGCCCGTGGTATTTCTTCCACGGCAACACCAACAGCCATCCCCGCCTGAAAAAGGCCGACCGCGAGGTTGATCGGGAGCTCAACAGCATGTTTCGGCTGATCGCACCGGGCTTTGACGATGTCAAGACATTTTCCGATCAAGCGGATGAATTCATGATCTGGGCGCCGTTTGTCGGTGTCGGCCGGAAGATTGGAAATCACTGGGACGTGTTTTTTCAGGTTGGAGGCAGCGCAGGCAGCGTTCACACCGCGTCGGACGACATCAGCCTGCTGCTTCTGCCCTGGCACGCCGACGTGGTCATCAAGCGATCAAACATTTTTGTAGGGCCGGGCGTGGCCTGGTTCCCCTTCGGGTTTCCGCAAAATAAACCCAAGATGACATGGGGGGAACGGTTCAACCGGACGCGCCCCTACTTGACGGCTACGCTTAGCTGGAACCGTATGACGTATAAAGCCGACGTCAAGGCCGGCCTCAAACCGTTCGGCAACTTCATCCAAAACAAGCGCCAGGACTCCTGGCATCCATTCAGTTCCAACCTGGGGGCCGGCGTCGACGTGCCCCTCACGAAGAACACCACGCTGTCGCTGAATGGCCAGTACGGGTTCATGTTCGACTACGGCGAGGACTTTAACGGGGCCAACTTCGCCATCTTCTTCAAACACGCTTTCGGTGGCCCCAAGAAGGAATAACGCTCAACCGCCGTCCGACCACCCCGGCAGCGAGACCGTCGCCTGGTAGTTCGAGTTGTTGTACTGCGGGTTCCGCGCCGGTTTGTACAGCCTTCCCTCGAGCGGGCCGTCGCTTTGCGTGTAGATCCAAACCTCGCACGGGTCCCACACCACAATCTCATCCCGACAATCGCCCGTAACATCGAGCACCGCGTAGCACAGGTCCGGGTGGCCGTCCGCCGGAAACACTACCGCACGCCGCCCCCAACCGTCGTACATCCCCTCCTCGACCGCCGCCGACAGCATCCACAACTCGCCCGGCCGCCCTGTCCAGTTCACCGGCAGGCACATGCTCCCGTGCTGCGACGGCTCAAACTCGAAATACATCTCCCCGCTCGCGTCAAAGAAATGCACGATCCCCTGGTTGCTCCAGAAGTTGACCGCCACCGTCTCGAGCCCGGGCAAGTCCGGCCGGTAATCGGCGGTGGAGGGATTCTGCACGTGCCCGACGTAATGGTGCTTGATGATGTTGCCGCGCAGGTCGCTCAAAAGAAACCCTTCGTCGCTCCCCGCGCATAACCACGTCGGTTCCGCGGCGTCCGTGTTCAGTTTCACGATCGCGACGCCGTCCGCGTGATCCTTCAACACGTCGTCATGCGACCATATCACCCGCCCATCGTGATCGAACAGCGTGTAACCCAGTGCGACCTCGTCTTTCCCGTCACCGTCCACGTCGTACGCAAACGCGTAATGGCCCGTGTTACACTGCGCCCGCCACAGCGGCTCCAGCCGGTCGTTGTACGTCCACACGCTCAGGTACCGGTCCTTCAGCACCACGTCCGCCGCACGGCCCGTGCCGCGCAGGTCGCAGAAAAACAAGCTGTCGCCGAGGATCCTGGGAAACTTGCTGTGCTCGGGCCGGGTGTTGGGCGGAGTTACCGGCGTCGGGACTTTCAATTTCGTTTCCCCCGTCGCGCCGTTCGCCACCACCAACTCCATGTTCATGCAATACACCACCTCCGCCCGCCCGTCCCCATCCAAATCGTGAATCTGAAACCCCACGTCGTTGGTCAGGTGATCCTTCCACAGGTCCGGCTCGCCGATCTGCCACAGGACTTTCCCGTCCAGCGTCGTCGCCGTCAAACAACTCAACTCGCTGTTGCGGTCTTTTGGCCCGTGGTGAACCACCTGCCCAAACAGCACGTCTGTCTGGCCGTCGCCGTTCAAATCGCCAAACCGCAAATTCCGCCCGACGCCGTACCCTTCCGTATTGAACTTTCTCCACAACACCGGCTTTGGGTTCCGCGCCTGGATTTCCTGCTCTTCCTGTTGCCGCGCCCGCGACCGCGCCTGCTGCCGTTCATACGCCTTCGGCTCGATCGTAACCTCGACGTTCTTGAACCGCGCGGGAAAATCCGACAGCAAGCCTATCCGCCCCTCGGTGAAAGTACCGTCTTCCGCATCCAGACTGACGCGGCCCACCGTCGCTCTGATCCGCGGCCCCTCGCCCGAAATACCCACGCTGATGTATTCGCCCGGCGTGTACTCCAGCGGCGCTTCCGCCAGCACCTTTTCGAACGGCGTGCGGAAACCCGTCCCATGCCGCACCAGTTTCAACTGCGCCTTCCCCTCACTGATGCCCGCGACGTAATAGCATCTATCATTCTGGTACCGAAACAGGACCCCGCATTCAGCGGCACCGCCAACAAGTGCGGTGTCGTCGCCCTCGCCCGGCGCTACTTCCGCCCGCACCGTATAGTCATCGCAAAACGTGTCTCCCGCCACAACGATCGGGTGCGCGTCTTTCCAATTAAACGCCTCCGTCTGCGCCAGCACCCAGCACTCCCCGTCACGCACCACCCGCCACGCCCGCTGCGACCGCTGGTCCGACCGGTACGTCGATACGCGCCAATAGCCTGCCTGCCCCCGGTCAAAATAGTGGTATTCCGCATGCGCCCCATCCAAGTCTTCCAACAGCCCCGCCCGGCCCGGAAACGGATACGGACAAGACATCTGCAGTTCGGCAACCGCCGTGATTGAAACCAACATCGCCACCACCCCAACAAAAACACCTCCAACCAGCTTCACCCTAAGCCGCCTTCCTCGTTTCTTCTTGGGACAACTGGGACCATCGAGTCCATTGGGATTTTTTCACTCCGCCTGGTCCTCCGGGAAATCAAAGTTTGTGAGCCTAGGGCTGAAGGCGCGAAACGTCGCCGGGGGTCCATCGTCTTACGATTTCGTACTCGCGCTCTTGCGTCCGCTTATCTTGCGTACCTGCTCGAGGTTGACCATGCGTTCCGGGTGTTCCTTCTCGGCCTTACGCAGGATCTCGAACAGTTTTCCTACGTCGCCTCCCACCTCGCGGTTCAGTTCGTCTTTTATTCGGTATACTTCTCGTATGATCGGATCGGTCCGCATGTATCATTCTCCGGGCAGTTGCTCAGGCGTGCAAACCTGCGGAACAAAAAGTCCTCGCTTCTCGTTGACTTGGCGCAAACGCCGCAATGCGAGAACGTTTGCCAAATGCTTGAAGTTCCAGGTACAGAGGAACTCGATCTGGTAGATGCTCGCAAACGCGAGATGGGCCGCGTCTTCCGCGTTCCCGATGGGGACGACGCTTTTCTCCATGTAGAATTCGCTGAGCCGCCGCATTTCGGGCGTCGTAGCAAGCACGGGAAACTGCTCCAGAAACTCTCGCCTCTTTCGGGCTTCCTTACGGTCGCCTTTACCCGCTTCTCTGATTACGACTTCGGAAACGAATATGGCGTATCGCGAGCGATCGCGTTTCCACCACGTACGCGTAATCTCCTGTCTGGCAAGTCCAAGGAGATCGCGCGAGGGTTCCGCCAGCAAGTAGCTGGGTATGGTCGTCTCCATGTATAAGGTCGGCTTTTCCACGTCTGGCTGTCATCATCCGCCGCGAATGCGGGGGATGTCAAATTCTCCAAGTCGGGTTGCGCCAAACGACGGGCATAAACGGCGCAAGGACCCGCCGATTACCCGGAAGCCGTCGATGGGGGGCGGGGTCTGGTCTGGATCGGATCGGATGGGCGTGAACCCGACGGGGTCCTCCGTGATTGTGGTTCAGTCAAGGCTCGAGCGGGGGCACGTAGCGGCCCCGAGAGATGATGTCGTTCGGATCCAGCGCCCGTTTGATATCCTCCGCCACCTGCCAGAAGGTGTCATTCTTGTCGCGTAGTTTGGGCATCCCCGTCGGGCTTACGCGATACGGGTAATACCCCGCGCAGATCACCGCATCCATCAGCGCGTCGTAACACGCCCGCGCCCGCGCCGACTCCTCCGGCTCGGCTTTGTCGAACGCCACATTCGTTATGGCGATCATCGCCCGCTCGGTGATCATCGTGAACGTCACGAGCGTCTCAAACCCGTGCGCTTTGAAAATCGGCGTCACCACGTCCAGGAACGTCGTGGCGTCGTGGCCCGTCGATGGAAGCACCGGCGACACCCACATCAGCCCGCAACCCGCGTCCAGCGGGTCGCAAATGCCTTCCGGCGGATGACGCAGCCGCCATTGCGCACCAAGCAGCGGCTCCTCCGTTGGAATCCCTTTCAGCAGCCCGTAATTCGGCTTCAACGACTCGAGCTGCTTTCTCATCCGGCTCCCAAGCCCCGCGACCGCCAGGCATTTCGCCGCAAACTCCCCCAGCGCCAGTTTCCGGTCGTCCACAAACACGATCTTTCCCAGCCCACGCGCCGCACGCCGCAACGCCGCCCGCGACGCACGCACGTGACCCCGCGTCCCCGTCAGCGACCCGCCCGCGTTCCACGCCCCGATCCCTGACGCATCCCGCAACCGGCCACGCACGTCGTCCGGCAGCGGCGTCATACCGCCCGTCTCCGCCCACGGATACCGCCCCGCCCCGCTTAAAATGCGCAGGTCGTTGCCGATATGGATCGCCGACTGCAGCATGCCCGCCATCCGCAACTCGCGCAGCCGGTCGATCAGCGGCGCGAGGTCCTCGTCCCGGTCCAGCTTGATAAAGAAAAAGCAAAACGCCTCGGGTTCCGGCATCAGCCACAGCCCGATTTTGGTCACAATCCCGTAGTTCGACTGGCAAAACAGCCCGTCCAGGTACGGCCCCGCACCGTACGGATACACGTGTCCGGTCCGCGCGTTGGCGTAATGGCCATAGCCCGTGTTGAGCACCCGCCCGTCCGCCAGCACGATCTCCATCCCGCACGTCGTCAGAAAATGGTCCCCGTACCGCGTATGGCCGAACCCGTGGTCGAGCGTGTTGCCCACCAGGCTCGAATCGCCCCCCGCGCCCGTGCAATCCAGCCACAGCGGAATCCGGTTCTCGCGCAGGTAGTCGTACAACTGCTGCTGCGACACCCCCGCCTCGATCACCGCGTACCCCAGCTCGACGTTCACCTCGAGAATCCGGTTCATCCGGCTCAAATCGACGACCACCGCGCCGTCCGTCGGGGCGCACGCGTCGCCATACCCCCAGTTTTTCCCGCGCGATATCGGGTAAACCACGGCCCCGTGTTCCGATGCCACGCGCACCACCGCTTGCACGTCCGCCGTCGACTGCGGATACACCACTACGCTCGGCCGCGTCGCATGATCCAACGTCGTCCGAGCGTATCGGCCCAACGTCGCCTCATCCCACGCCACATGCTCCGGCCCAAGCGCCCTGCTTAATGCCTCGATGAACTCCACCACGGTCAGATCCCTTCTCCCTCTTCATTCTTCCGCTTTATCCCCGCTCCAAACCCGCACCGCCGCCGTCAAAAACCGTTCCACCACACCGCTGTTGGAAAACCACTCCTGCCCAATCATATACGTTCTCGTCCAGTTCCGGAAAGGCTTCCACCAGTGCGCCGGAATCTTCCGCGCACCGTTCGCTGCCCCGAAAATCGATCCCGCCGTCGCCGCCGTGCAATCATTGTCCAGTCCCATCGCGACGGTCCCGCCGATCGTTTTGGTAAAATCCCCCGCACCCAGCATCAGCCCGAACACCGTCAGGCATGCGTTGTTGTTCGTGTGCACGCTGTTCATCCCCTCGAACCGCTTGTCCACCGCCGCCCGACCCTCCCGCCAGTCCGTCAATTCGGGGCCCGTCTCGAGCGCCCAACGCACATCCTCCGCCAGCCGGCATTCCGCCGGGATCTCCGTCAGCCCGATCCGGATCACCTCGACCGGGTCGTCCACCGTAAACGCGGCCGCAATCGACGCCGCAAAAAACATCTCGCCGTAGATGCCATTATGCCGGTGCGACAGCCGCCCGTCGCGCCACGCCAGTTCCGCCGCCTTTTCCGGCCAGCCCGGCGCCGCGTAACCCCAGGCGTCCGCCCGGATCGCCGCGCCGATCCACTCGATGTACGGGTTGCGTTTCACCCCCGCCGTCTCGGCCGGCTCGCCGTCGCGGAGGTTCTCGAGCGTCACCCGTTCCGCCGTATACGCGATCGGCAGGTACTTTATCCAGGCCGCTGCAACGTCCGCCGTCGTAAAATCCGGGCCATATTCCTCGAGAATCAGCAGCCCCAGCAGCGTATACGCCACATCGTCATCCACCGGCACATACCGAATCCGCCCTTTCAAATACGCCCCGTTGTTGTCCACCCCATACCGCACATGCTCCGGCCACGGGTGATCCCGCCAATAATCTTCCGGCGGAAAAGGCGCCCCGGTCCTCGCCGCCAGCGATTCCATATCCGAGATGCTCCAGTTCTCGACCGGCGCGCCCAGCGTGCAACCCGCTGCGCGACCAAGCCACGCCCCACGCATTCGGTCTTTCAGCCGCTGGTCCTTCAGCCTCGGCCACAACCGCCGCGGTCCCTCCGGCCGCAACGCCCGGATTCCCTCGAGTTCGTCCGGTTCTTTCTCCGCGCCCGCCTCCGCCCTGCGCAACTCCTTCCGCGCCTGTTTCAGCGCCTTGGACGCGCCCTCCACCACCCCCGACACGTCCGCACCCTGCTCGTGCCGCAGGTCCGCCCACAACGACACCTCCTCCGCCAACCGCTGCAACTCCCCAAAATACCCCATGTCTCCTCCCCAGGCACAAAACGGCCAATATATTTCTTTGTACTACTAACCTTTAATTTCTTGTTGCGCCGCGCAGAATTCGACTGTTGGGGTGTCCCTCTTTTCTCCTGTTGGGCCGCCCAAACCCTGTCATTCCTTTATGTCGCTTATGTCTCTTTCGTCCCTTGTCTTTCCCAAACCCCATACCCCAAACCCCATACCCCAGTTTAGTTGCGGCTTTGGCCGCGCTGTGTTTCTTGCGTTCTTTGTGGCTAAAGAAGTCGCTTACCCTGAATCCGCATCATTCTTGCCCACCCCACCTGAAAAAACAAACTTTACGCAAGGGATTCAATCGTGTTACTTTACGTGTCCTGCGATTGCAGCCAGTATTTGCCGGACCATAGGGCGCCCTTGATGAAGGGCGAAGTAAGGAAGTTGCCGTATGGGCGATTCGAGTATGAACCTGTTGTGGCACTACGTTGACCGATGGGCCGACCGAAAACCCAATGACGAAGCCATCGTATTCGGCGACCAACGTATCTCATGGAGCGAATTCAAAGCCCGCGTCAACCGCGTTGCTAAAGGATTTCTCGAGTTCGGCATCCAGAAAGGCGACCGAATCGCCTTCCTCGGCATGGCCCGCCCCGAATTCTTCATCACCTACATGGCCGCCAGCAAGGTTGGCGCCACGTGGCTGGGCCTCTCCCCGAAATTCAGCGTCAACGAGCTCGACTACATGCTCCGCGACTGCCAGCCCCGGCTCCTTATCTCGCCCCGCGAATTCATGGGCCGCGACCTCGTCCCGGTCGGCGCCGAAATGGTCGCCAACATCCCCTCGCTCGAAGGCGTCCTCATGATGGGCGAGCCCGTGCCCCGCACCGACAACTTCGAAGAGTTCATGAACAAACCACGGCCCCATCTCGACGCCACCCTCGAGGCCCGCGCCGCGGAGGTCCGCCCCGAAGACAACGTCCTGCTCATGTACACGTCCGGCTCGACCGGCCGCCCAAAAGGCGTCGTACACACCCACAAGAGCATTCTCGCCAACATCAACGTCGAAGCCAAACGCCTCTGCCTCTATCCGTCCGGCAGGCTTCTGCTCCACTTTCCCATCAACCATGTCGCCGCAGACGTCGAAATTGGGTACGCCGCGGTCTATGCCGGGTGCGCCTGCGTCTGCGTTGACCGGTTCGACCCCGAACAGTCTCTGGCCATAATCCAGGGCGAGCGCATCACCCTGGTGGGCCAGATCCCCGCCATGTACCTGCTCCAAATGCACCATCCCGCCTGGCGTGACACCGACTTCAGCCGCGTCGAACGGTTCGTCTGGAGCGGCGCCGTCGCGCCCAATGCGCTCATCGACACGCTGGCAGGTATCGCAAAAAAAACCGGCGCCGCTATCATGAACGCGTTCGGCATGACCGAAACCGCCGGGCTCGTCACCTACACCGACGACAACGATTCAATCGACACATTCAGAACCACCGCTGGAAAAGCCGCGGAACCGTTTGAACTCAAAATCGTCGACGACCAGCGGCGCACAATCCCCACAGGCCAGATCGGCGAAATTGCCGTCCGCGGCGACCTCCTCATGAAACAGTACTGGAACAATCCCCAAGCCACCGCTGACGCCACCGACGACGCCGGGTGGTTCTACACCAGCGATCTCGCAAGTGTGGACGACCGCGGCTACATCCGAATCGCCGGGCGTAGATCGGATATGTTCAAGACGGGCGGCGAAAACGTGTTCCCCCGCGAGATCGAGGCTGTCCTCGAAGCCCATCCCACCGTCCAGCAAGTCGCCGTCATCGCCGTCCCCGACGATATCTACACCGAGGTTGGCCGCGCCTATCTCGTCCTCAAACCCGGACACCACCCCAACGAGGAAGAGTTCCGCGACTACTGCCGAAAACACCTCGCAAACTTCAAAATACCAAAAACGTTCCAAATGCAAACCGCCCTCCCTCTCCTCCCAAACGGTAAAGTCGACAAACAGACCCTCCGCCGAGAATTCGGAAGACCGTAAGGCAGCCGCCATTTGCTCTAAGACTTTGTTTTGCGGCACCGTGGAAGCGGCGTCCTCGCCGCTTCAATTCCAACACGCCGGCTTAAGGAAGAATCGTGATAATTGTGGTGCGGGCGTCTCGCCTGCACAGCCGGGCTTGCCACGGCGTAGCTGCGCCAGCAGCGAAGCCGGGAAACCTACTCCAACGGCGAGAAAATCTTTTTCACTGCCCGGTGAAGTCCGTTCGCCAGCGCTATCCGGTCATCGCCCACCATCGGTTCGTCGCCAAAACGAACATGGGCCTCGTAATACGGCAACGAAACCAACCGCAGAAAATGGCGCAGGAAACTCTGTTGCGGACCCCAAAGCTCCGGATTGTTCACTTCATCGTCGTCCGGCCGGAAATGCGGATCCGGGCCGTAAAGCACCACGTCCGACGGGCGCGGCCCCCCGTCTGGCGTCCTGTAGGTGATGCTGGCGTAATGGACCGCCTTCCGGCTTGATACGGCCGGCTCGAGCAGCGACGCGCGGAACCGGCGAACCGTCCGCCCAGGCGAAATCACACCCTCCGGAGCAAGCAGGATGTTATGCCGCAGCCGGATCGAGTCGAGAATCAGGTTTTTCACCCGTGGCACATCTTCCCGCATCCGATACACAAAAATCGCCTCCATCGCCTTCACCAGCGGCCCGAGAATCGGCGTCTGCTGCATCTCCGCCATCGCCACGCACCGCCCGTTGCAAAGCAGGTTCATCACAATGAAGTCAAGCCACGTGATGTGGTTCACAACAAGGAAAAACGGGCTCTGCGGCCGTAGCCCATGGACCCGGATCCTCAACCCCAGCAGCGGCGGCATTCCCCGAAGCCACATCCGCGATATCTTCCGGCAAACCCGCCGCCTAAGCGGACGGGAAAACGACAGAGCCCCTGTCGCTACCCGCACCGCGCCATAACACGATAAGACCCAGATCACCACCAACACCAGCCGAAAGTAAGCCCGTAACGACGACAGCATACTGACTTCCGAAAAGACCCACGCCCTCTCCACCTTCTCCTGGTAAAACTGGTTCATACACTAACCTCGGGAGCAAACAGACAACTCCATTTACAGTACAAGCAAACCACACAATAGTTACAAGAACAAGTGCAATCCAACCACCACAAACAATGCAAACCGTTACGCACCAATAGGTTAACCACCAGCCAACCACCCCCGATCTGGAGGCTACTTCCACCCCCTTGTTTTTACTCCGGGTTTTCCTCTAAACTGGGACATCGATGTCGCCAACTTACGGGAGCGCCTATGGCACACATCCAGCCTAAAAACAAAAACGGAAATTGGACCATCTACGATATCGCCCGCCTCGCAGGAGTCTCCGCCAAGACCGTCAGCCGCGTCGTCAACGGCGAAGTCGGCGTTGGGCCCGATACACGCGCACGCATCGAAAAAATCATCGAAGAAGTCCGATACCAGCCCCACATCGGCGCGCGCAGTATGCGCCACCGCACCCGCGACTGCCTGGGCGTGACCATTTCGCTCCCCGTCAATGAAGCCCCCGTGAATCAGGACTTCTTGCTATGGATCTTTCAGGAGCTTTACCGGCTGTTCTTGTCTCGGGGCTATTTTGCCGTATGGGACATGAGCCCGCCCAGGATCGGCGACGGCCTCGACTACGCCCGAACCCTGTGGCAGCAACGATGCGGCGGGCTCGCCGTCATCGGACCTCTCGCCATCAACGACACCACCATACACAGGGTGCACACATCCGGCTGCCCCTACATAACGCTCGGCCGCCTCGACAGCCTGCCCGAAGTCAGTTTTGCCGCGGTCGATCTCGAAGAAGGCGCCTACGTCAGCACAAAATATCTCCTCAACCGCGGCCACAAAAACATCGGAATGCTCAAATCGTTCCGCGGCTACCAGCCCGGAATCGAGCGGCACAGGGGATACCTCCGCGCGCTCGAAGAGGCCGGGCTGCCCCCCACCGAAAAATACATGCGGCCCGTCTCGTTCGGCACACGCGACATTGTCAACGCCGTGCACCGCCTGCTCCTCGACCCCAACGTCACCGCCATCATCGAATGCAGCGGGTGCGAAGACGCACCCGCCATACGCGAAGGCGCAAGGCGGGCCGGACGCATTCCCAAAAAGGATTTCGAAATCGTCTGCTGGACCTACACCAGCGATGGAATGGTCATGTCCGAAGCCTGCGCGCACGTCTGGCTGCCCGTCAAAGAAGCCGCCGCCGAAGGGTTTGAACTCCTCGCTCAATGGTTCGCCGGCGAGCGCGAAGGGCCTATCCAACTCCTGTACCCCCCCACACTCCACGAAGAAATCACCGGAAAAGAAATCTCAAAACCCCTGCGCCTGTTCGATATGCTCTCTTGACCGGCAACGAAAAGGCCATTCCACAATGACAAATCCGCAAAAAAACCGGACAACTCGCCGCACTTCTCCCCGTAATCGACCCACTGCACGCGAACACGGCCGGATCAACACACGGTGGACAGGCTTCCGCCCGCTCTTCGACTACTGGGGCAACGAAATCGGCCGGTTCTACAAGCTCGAAACCCTGGCCAGCGCCGTCGACTGGTCGCTCCAGACTAAGAGAGACCGATTCCTCATCCCAAGCATCCAGCAGGCGCTCGGCCCCGCACCCGTCATGTCCCTGGCGTTTGAACTCTTTCAGGAAGGCCGGTACCAGCTCATTTTCCGCGTCCGTGCCGTCAACACCCGGCGAAAAGAAGGAACCTTCGCCCTCGTTGTCGCCAAGCGCGCCGAACAGTACAGCAAGCTGGCCGCAGGCGAGCACGCAAACCTCCGCGTCATACACGACCGCGCGCCCGACTTCGTCGTCCGCCCGTTCCGCGGCGGAAACATCTACCTGCCCGACAGGCACGGCCGGGCCGAGCATGGCAGAGACATCTACGCCTACGTCACCCAATGGCTCGCCGGGTTTCACGAACTCGGCGTCAACGACAGGCTCCAGTTCATCATCAACGTCAAGGCGCGCCACACGTTCACCATCGCGCAAACCGAGCAACTCAAGGCCACAATCATCGAGATCCTCGCCAGAACCTACAGCCCCAAAAAACGCGATTGCATGGACCTGCCCGAAATCGCGTCCGGAGATTTTGTCGTAACCGCTCCCCCCAAACCGCCGCGCATCAAACTGATCGCGTGCCGCCGCATGTTGCGAAACATCACGCCCGTCAAGCTGCTCGATAAAATAGCCGCCGCATCCTGGCCATGGGGCAACACCCGGTTTTATCTCGCCCCAGAAGACCCCCGCTTGCTCTACAACGCCTTCGCCCACGCCATCGGAAAAGATGTCGCACGCGATACCTTCTCCCAATACGCCGCCGCAATCGATTCCGGAAAACTCCCCGAACGAGACACCCTCCCCCGACAAACCCTCGCGGAACTCACTACCTGACCCCCAAACCCGCCCCCTATCAGCCCGTGGCAAAAGTCTCGTGATGGCGAGCGCGAGCCATTTGGCACGGGATCAAGGCGCGACACCGCTGGAAAAGTGCCTCCTTTTTCAAGGTTTCGCAACACCGAGAC
>DATKVG010000093.1:0-47194 GCA_035530195.1 Bathyarchaeia archaeon
GGGTCGCGCTCCCGCGCGACCGGGCGGTGGTGGCGGTGGAGGTGGCGCATGCAAAACCGAGGGCCGTATTGCATCCCAACGGTCGAGCCAGAGCTCGACCCCACCGCGAGGCCATCCGTGTCTGTGCCCGCTTTTCTCTACCGTCACACCTCGTCGACCGCCACCCACGCGCCCCGCTTCGCCGCCCGTTCCCCTGCCTCGAGCACCCGCTGCAAATAGATGCCGTCGCGCAATGATGGGCTCGGCGCACGATCTGCCGCGATGCACTCCAGAAAATTGAACATGCAGTGCATATGCGCACGCAGCCAGCCTATCGTTACCTTCGGATTGGGAAACCCGGTGGCCGGTTTGGGATACTGCTGCGCGCACTCCACCTTCTTGAAGCCGCGGTTCCCGCCCAGCGGCCCCGCCTGGTCTCGCATGTCGTAAACCTCGAGCCAGTTCGGTTCCATCAAATTGAAACGGAGCGCGCCATGTTCTCCGTGAATCTCGAATCGAAGTTCGTCGCACGACCCCGTCGCAACCTTCGACGCCTCGAGCGACCCGATGGCACCGTTCCTATGCCGGATCAGCGATAACGTCGCGTCGTCCGTATCCACCGCCACCAGCTTACCCGTCTCCCCGCTCGGCCGTTTCTCATGAAAGGTCGTGCTCACCGCGCTGATTTGCGCCACCTCGCCGACCAGATAAGACATCAGGTCAAGCACGTGCACGCCCATGTCAAAAAACACCCCGCCACCGCCACGCCGCCTGTCGGACTTCCAGTGGAGCGCTTTCGTCGCATCGATGCTGCTCGAGTGCAGGTACGCCGCCCGATAATGCGCAACGCGGCCGACAAAACCTTCCTCCACAAGCTGCTTCGCACGCATCACCGCCGGAAAAAACCGGTACTGCAACACCATCTGATGCTTGCCCGTGTAGGTCGCCCCATCGAGGATCTTCTCGAGCGATCCCGCCTCCGCCACGTTACCCACGACCGGCTTGTCGCAGTAAATGTGCTTGTTCGCCTTGATCGCCGCCTCGAGCTGCTCGAGGTGCGCTCCGTTCGGCGACGCCACGCAAATCGCGTCGATCTCCGGGTCCTCGACAAGCTCGCGGTAGTCTGCCACCACCCGCCGGTAATAGCCCGTCGCCTTCGCCGTCTCCCGTTTTCCGGCGCTCGGATTGCACACCGAAATGTGCTTCACCCGGAACGGGCAGTCATAAAAAAGCGGAAGATTGATCAGACCGTACGTATGCGTCCGGCCCATGAACCCGAATCCAAGGATGCCTACCCCAATTTCCATCGCGCGCTCTCCTCGACGGCCTGTTACCCGGCGACACGAACATAATAGTAAGCCATGCTGCGGTAGCCGGCAACCTTATCAACCTCCTGCCTCCTCTACCCGCACCCTCAAACAAGCCGGTTCCCGTTCGAAACAATCCAACCCGGTGACGTTCACGAAGTGGCCCTTCGACTCCCCCGCTTTCTCACGCAACACGGTGAAGACAACGCTATGTTGTCCGCCGCCAAGGCCACCGTAGGTCCAGCATCTGCGCGCGCCGGGGCTGGGACCGTACTGGTTGATGACGCCGACGGCCTTGCCATCGATTTTCACTTCCATTCGGCCGCCGTTATCATAAAGCTCACCCTGGATGCTGAGACCGTCGCCGCTGAACGCGTACCGAGCGGTGGCGCCCACGACGTCCGTGGCATGCCCCCCGGAGAACTCCATCCAGCCGCGGCTGAGTGCGGGCGCGCCGGCCCGCTGCCGCACAAACGGCCAACTGGGATCGAAATAGAGGAAGTACCGCTCCCCTTTTTTCATCTCATAGAACGGCCGCACCAGAACGTCTCGCGCCAACTTGGCCCGGTAGTTCAGCGGCGAGCCGTCTACCGGCTCCAGGCATCCGGCAATGTCCGCAAAATCAAGCGCGCTCCAAGGGTTTCCTTTCGGAGCGCGCGCCGCCATAGCTACAGGGCCGTGCGTAATGGCCGCGGGAAATTCGCTGTCCTCCAGCAGACGGCTCACGCGCAACGCCGCCGGCAGCGTAATCAACAGCCTGTCGCCGGTTTTCCATTGTCGGCGGAAAACGGCCCAGCCGTGGCCATCCACATCCACTTTTGTCGGAACTCCGTTTATGCGCGCCGTCATCGGCCCAGACAGCCAGCCCGGCACGCGGACTTTCAACGCAAACTCCACCGGCCTATCCGCGCATACCTGCAACTCCGAGTCGGCCGATTCCGGGAACCGCGTGACTTGGCGGACCTTCACGTTCACGCAACAATCCGAACTCTCCACGCACTGCCACTCCGCCGACGACGGCACGAACAGGTTCACGTACAGGCTCTGCTCATCCTTGAAATAGATCAGGTCGTGGAGATCGGCGAGCGACTGGAGGCGCGTGCCCGAACAGCACGACCACGGCGCCGTGTTCTCCTTCGATCCTCCCCCCAAGTGATAATCGGAATAGTAAAACACACCGCCGTCCGCGTCCATCGGGATGCCGGCCCCCACCCCGTTCAGCGCCAGTAATTCAACCCAATCGCCATACCGCGCATCACCCGTGAAAACGATCAGATACTTGCACAGCTTGAAAGCCGCCCACGATCCGCACTGCGTCTCAAAATGGTCGCCCGTCTCCCTCAGCATGCCCGCAAGCTTCCCACGCGGCATCAGCGTCTCATTGGGACCATACCCGCCCGTCACAAAAAGCTGCGTATTCCAAAGAAAATCGAAACCCTTCTTGAGCGTGTACAGGTAGCGCGCGTCGCCCTTCACGCCGTACGCCGCCCCGAGCCCGCAAAGACTGTTCACGTGGCTGTATGCGTGATACCATCCCCCGTTCAGCGGATGCTGGAAAATGTCCGCCTTGTTCTCGATCAGGTCCCAGAACTCCCGGTACTCCCAAACCTCCGCAAAATCCCGGTACTTCACGTCCCCCGTGGCTTGGTACGCCCGGTAGAGATTCTCGCTCAGCGTGTACCACTCGCCGCCACCCACGCCCGTTGGCCGCGCAAAAAGGCGCGTTCGGTCCAGATGTGCAATGGCCCAATCCGTGATCCGGTCCAAATATCCGAGCGCATCACGGTTGCCGCAGTACAGAAACAGATCCACCAGGCCGCACACCATTTTGTCGTAACTGTAGTGCGGAAGCGGCGGATCGCTCTGGATAAAAAAGAAACCGTCTGCCCCAAGACATTGCGCCCAGCCACGCTGCAACGCTTCCGCTTTCTCTTTGCAGGCCGCATCACCCGTCGCCGAAAACATTCGCGCCAGACCCGACAAAATCTGACCAAACGTGTTGTGCCCCAGATAGCCGCCGCCCAGATCGGTCCCCGCCGCCGGCAATCCCGCCCGCACATAATAACCGCGCAGAATGTCATCGGTAGGAAGCCGCAGGTAAAAATCACGCACCTCGTCAAACTGAAGTTTCAGCCGGCTGTCAAAAAGCGTCACACCCCGGTAATCAAACGTTTGCACCGCTTGCCTCAAAACCCCTCCTGCCGTCTCCACCTAAGTTTTTCACCACACATCCGGTACGCTAACAGCCGCCACAACACAAAAGCAACACGTCCAAGAGTGGCCGGACTCCCGCAAGAACGGATACTGTTGAGCCAACGTTCGTACCTCAGAAAAGTGGAGCGCGTTCACAAGGAAAGCACCCAACAGAATACCCCGTAGGCGATTTCTCAAGAATTGCATCGCCTTTTTGCGCCCCACTCCCAACTCGCATGGTCAAGCCCCATCTGGGTGGAAGCCAAACGATAGAATCCCCCGGGACGCCAGGCGGACATCCACCTGCTTATCACTCCAGCCTGTCAGCCCCCGGCTACCTTGCGGCTCTCGCGTTTGCGGGACTCGACGTCGAGCAGGGCTTTGCGCGTGCGGATACTCTTGAGGGTGACTTCCACCAGTTCATCCGGCGCGATCCATTCAAGGGCGGCGTCCAAAGTGAGCCGGCGCGGCACGTCGAGCGTGACCGTCATATCCTTGGTCGAGGCCCGGTGGTTGGTGAGTGCTTTGCGCTTGGTCGGGTTGCAGGGCAGATCGCCTGGACGCGAGTTCTCGCCCACGATCATGCCCGTGTAGACCGAATCCATGGGGCTGATGAAAAGCGTGCCACGTTGCTGCAGGTTCTCGAGGCTGTAGGCCGTGGCTTCGCCCGTGTCGATGCTGATCATCGAGCCGCGGCTCCGCGCCACAATCTCGCCGCACCACGGCCCGTAGCCCACGAACCGCGACGCCATGATGCCAAGCCCCCGCGTGTCCGTGAGGAATTCGTTGCGGTAGCCGATCAGGCCCCGCGTCGGAATCAGGAACTCCAGCCGGACCATCCCGCGCCCTTCGTTGTGCATGTGGCGGATCTCGCCTTTGCGCAGCGAGATCTTTTCGATAACAGTCCCCTGGTACTCGAGCGGAACGTCGACCACGAGTTCTTCCATGGGCTCGAGCAGCCTCCCCGCGGCATCTTTGTGGGTGATGATTTCCGGCGGCGAGACGCAGAATTCCATGCCTTCCCGTCGCATTTCCTCGATCAGGATGGCCAGGTGCAACTCGCCCCTGCCCGAGACCTTGATGCCGCCTTCGACCCGCCCCGTGTCTTCGATGCGCATCGCGATATTCGTGCGCAGTTCGCGATCGAGCCGCGCCCGGATCTGTCGCAACGTGACCGCCGTGCCGTCGCGCCCGGCGAACGGCCCGCTGTTGACCATGAAATGCATCGATACCGTGGGTTCCTCGATATCGAGCGGGGGCAAAGCCGCGCTCGTCTCGAGGTCCGGCGACGCCAGCGTGTCGCCGATGGTCATATCCAACGGCCCCGCGACCGTGACGATATCGCCCGCCGTCACTTCCTTGACCGCCACGCTCTCCAGGCCGCGCGTCACCCACAGATACGTCGCCTTCTCGAGCGACGAACCCGTCACTTCCCATTCGGCGTCGGCGTCGCGCATCGCGCCTGGCGCGCCGCTGAGCGCGCTTTCCCCGGCAAGCCAGCGGGCGCCTATGCGCAGCAGCGTTTCGCCCTTGCGCAGCCTGCCCTGCAACACCCGGCCCGTGCCGGTCCTGCCGATATGGTCGCGCCAGCCAAGCGTCGATACCTGCATAAGGAACGGCGCGTCCGGGTTGCCTTTGGGAACCGGCACATGCTCGATGATCGTTTCAAACAGCGCCGTCATACCCTCGGGCGCGTCAATATCGATATCGCGCACCAGCCAACCGTGCAGGCCCGAACCGTACAGAACCGGGAAATCGCACTGATAGTCGGTGGCGCCCAGTTCCAAAAACAGGTCGAACGTCTTGTCGAGCGCGTCCTGCGGTTCCGCGTTGGGCCTGTCGGTCTTGTTGATCACGACGATCGGCTTAAGCCCCAGCCGCAACGCACGCATCAGCACGTACCGCGTCTGCGGCATCGGGCCCTCGTTCGCGTCCACCAAAAGCAGTACCGAATCCACCATCGACAAGATCCGCTCCACCTCGCCCGAAAAATCCGCGTGGCCCGGCGTGTCAATGATATTGATAAGATACCCGCCCCATTCCACCGTGCAGTGTTTCGCCCGGATCGTGATGCCCCGTTCCCGCTCCAGCTCATTGCTGTCCATGACGCGCTCCGCCATATGCGCATTATCGCGGAACACGTGCGCGGTCCGGAAGATGCTGTCGATCAGCGTCGTCTTACCGTGGTCGATATGCGCGATAATCGCCACGTTGCGTATCTTGTCTATGGAAACCATGGATATCCGGGGTTTGGCCGTTGAATTCGGAGTGGAAGGTCCAGCGAATCACGTAATTGTACCTGAAACGGCGCGCTGGGAGCAAAAATCGCGGGAATCGCCAAGAAGGCGGGGCTGCGCCCCAAAAAGCGCGGTTACAACATGATATGTGAGGTGGCCCTGAAGTGAAAAACACCGCAAATCTCATTGAACCGATCGCGCGTTGTCATTCGTGATACGGTTGAATTTCAAGGAAGTTGAATGCCTGTTCCTGTCCCACGGCGCCTGCAGGTTTTGTGTCGCTGTCCCAATCCGAAACGGTCAGTTTCGCTGTTCGGCCTCTCGCTTTGAATACAATCCAATGATAAGTTATCCAGACCGGTATCGGTGGCTCAGGATTGGACGCGTACATCTCCGCGAATGACCGCGTCGACTCGATATCCACCCCTTTCAGCAACACCGTTCCGATGAAGCCGGTTGCCTCTCCCTTTGTCTTGGCCTTTGGATGTATCAGGTCGTTGTAGTCGCAGGAAAACATTTTCATCGAATACAGCCTGCCCGGCTCCAGGTGTCTGATCGTTTGTGAAAACCTGTTGGGCCTGTTGGCACTTCGCTTCATCACGAGGAAGGTGTCGCCGATATGTTCGGGATCGGCGGGGCGCCCCAGCCCCATATAGCGTCCTTCAATTCGGCCATATCGCGGGAAACTCTTGGGGTATATCGACCCGCGTTGTGCGGGACGCAATTTCCAACCTTCAGTCCCGTTCTCGAAATCCGCGTTCCGTATGTGCGTCATAAACAGCGGATCCCGAGTCAGCATGTCTGTCTTACCCTCGATGGCATAGTGGCGGTAAAGTTTTCCGACAAATCGCACGGTCTCCTCGTCCGATTGAGACGACGTCCACCAATTCAGACCGCGGATGCCGGACATGACCGGCTGATTGGCCACAATATTCATTTGCTGATCCATCCAGACGTGGTAATCGACGTTGGGCAGTTTGTTGATCCCGCCAGGGGGCATCGAGAACAAGCCGAACGTGACGATCATGTCCCTCTTGACGCCAGGCTCTTTGGCCTCCCAGTCGGCTATCCCATTGATAAACTCCTGCAAGGCGTCGTCACAAGCTTTTGGGCTCGATCTCTCAAAAAGATAGCGCTCGAGGGCTATGGGGTAGTTGCAGTCGATCAGGGTCCGTACGAACGTCGGGCCAATGCTCTCCTGGTTAAGCGTTTTTCCGCTGCCGCCTACATAGGCATAGACCGTCTTGTCTTTGTAGCGGTCGTCGGCGCGCATTCGGCGGAAAGCCGCTTCATAGGCATGATGGCGTTGTTGTTCTTCTTCCATCCTTTCTCGGCGCTGGAACGATACGGCAGCGCCGGGTCTTCTCGATGGTTTGTTGACGATGAACTCGTCGATGATGATCCCGTCCGCAAACGGGACGGAATCGAGAATCTTGGTCCAGACCTTGAAGTGAGCCTCAGCCGTATGAGCCTGCTGGCTTACGCCGGCCGTGGCGATGAACTTCTTTCCCTGGCGGCGCCAGTCGTCAATGACTTGCTGGGGCAGTTGGATGTTCGAGGGAACAACCAAACCCGTGATGTTCGGCAGAACGTCCTTCTTGAGAAAATCCATGTCATACCGGCCGTAGGATTTGATCGCGGGATCGAACAAGCCGCAATGGATCAGTTCCGGTATGGCCTTCACAACAAACCGGTCAACGCGGATTCCACCCTGGCAGTCTATCCGCAGTGTGTGCTCGCCCTTTGCCACGTGCCGCACCGCCTCGACCGGGTTGGGCGCGCCGGGGCTTGAAACGACAATAGCATCGCCCGGCGGAGCATTATCGAGGAACATATTGAGTGTTCCGTTCCCACTGTGCGCTGCCGAGATGAAGATCCAGCCCTCGCTCGAGCGCGTAAATGAAAAAAAGTTGCCGGCACCTGAAATAGACGACACATCGAGCAGGTCGGAAACAAGATTATTCAGTGGTTTTTCTCCCGCAAACAAAACCGTTGATTCAGCATGCCCCGAGCATTCAAAAATGCACGTCAGCACTAGCATCAAGGCAATCAAGCTCTGTCTCATCGAGTGTGATCCTTTCAGGCCAGACGAACCGGCCGGCCCAGGCGATGTCCTCGGCACTCAAGCACTGGCGCATTTTATCACCTTGCAGTTAACCCGCAAAGGGGCGTCATTTGCCCGCGCCCTGGTTGAGAATCACGCGGCATGGGACTATGATGAGGGGGTTGTTCCAGGCGTTTAACATGAAGGGCTTCAGCCATGCAACAAAAAATGATATCCAGGCGCATTTTTCTTACAGGATCGGCCGTCATGGTAGCGGGTTGGGCCAGTGCTGCTGAAAAGTCTAAAAAAAAACGCCGTGTTTCAGCCAACGACAAACTGAACATCGCCGGCATCGGGATTGGCGGCCGCGGAAAGTCCAATCTGGAAGATCTGGACGGCGAGAATATTGTCGCATTGTGCGATGTGGATGAAAATTACGCCGCAAAGCCGTTCGCGAAGTATCCCAAGGCAATACGGTACAAAGACTACCGCGTCATGCTCGAAAAGCAAAAAAACATCGATGCCGTCATGGTCGCCACGCCCGACCATACGCACGCCATTATCTCGATGGCCGCCATCAAACTTGGCAAGCACGTCTATTGTGAAAAACCCCTTACCCACACCCTCTTCGAGGCCCGTAAACTCGCCGAGGCCGCTCGCGAAATGAAGGTCGCCACACAGATGGGCATCCAGGGCCATTCCCACGAGGGCATACGCCAGATTGCCGAATGGATTCAAGCCCGCGCTATCGGCCCCGTCCGCGAAGTCCATATTTGGACCGATCGCCCGAAAGGTTGGTGGCCACAGGGTGTCGACCGGCCGCAAAACACAACCGCCGTGCCGGACACGCTCGATTGGGACCTCTGGCTCGGCCCCGCCCCCTCCCGGCCGTACAACCCCGCGTATCATCCGTTTAAATGGCGCGGCTGGTGGGATTTCGGGTGCGGCGCGTTTGGCGACATGGGATGCCACCTGATGGATGCGCCGTACTGGTCACTCGATTTGGGCTATCCCACGAGTGTCGAAGCCAGCTCGACCGCCGTCAACTCCGAGACCGCGCCGCTCGCCTCCATGGTTCATTATTACTTCCCGGCCCGCGGCGAAAAGGTACCCGTAAAATTGACCTGGTATGATGGCGGGCTCTTGCCGCCGCGGCCTGAAGAACTACCCGACGACGAGCCTATGGGCAACGAAAACGGCGGCGTCATTTTCGTCGGCGATAAAGGCAAAATACTCGCCGCAGACGAAAACGCCCAACACCCAAGGCTGTTGCCCGTGTCGCTGGCCAAAGAGTTCCCGACGCCCCCAAAAACCATCCCGCGGTCGCCGGGACATCATGCCGAGTTTATTGCCGCATGCAAAGGCGGCCTACCCGCCGGCGCAAATTTTGATTACTCCGGACCGCTCACGGAAAACGTCCTGCTTGGCAATCTGGCTATTCGCGCCGGCAAAAAACTGCACTGGGACGGCCCGAACATGAAATGCACCAACGTCCCCGAAGCCAACGATCTGATCCAATGCGCGTACCGCGAAGGATGGTCGTTGTAGGCCCGATCTTGACTCAACAGAACCCTACGGGTAGCTGGCCTCGATTTTAACGTTTTCCGGCTTCGCGTTGAACGGCGCCTGAACATAGTCGCTCAGCTTGATGTGGACGTACGGCCGCCGGTACGCGCATTCCTCGGCCCCGTTCGCATAAGCCACCCAGCACTCCAGCGCCGTCGCATCATACACCGCGTTCAACAAATTCCCGCCAAGCGAACCAATGGCCTTCGACAACTGGACCATCGCGTCCGCGTCATAGTCGCCCGAGTATCTTTTCAGATGGGCAAACGCAACCGGGTCTCTTCCCTCGGCATGGTACACGATGTTTGCCAGGATATTTGGAGCCAGTTCGTCCTGCGGATCGTTATCGCCCCAGATCAGCAGTTCCGGCGCATGCGCCCGCATCTTGACCGCTTTAGGCGCTTTCCCGTCGCCGATCACATAGTGGTACTTCTTAATCCGCTTCGCGTCTTGCACCATCTTTACCGCCTGATCCAGATCGTGCGCGTCGTACAGGATATCCCGAAACAGGCTCATGAAATGAACCCCGTCAAGGTCAAACGGCGAGTCTCTTCCCGGCGTGTCACCGACCTCCGACAGCGTAATCCCTTCCGCGTTCATGCCCGTGTTGACCCCGATAACGCCCGCAAACGAAACGTTGATGTGCGGGATACCTTCCTCCGGGACGTACACCGCCACCATCGGCACATCCTGCAAATGCGCCCGCGTGCTGTAGTCCAAATTGCGGATCTGGTAGAGGTGCTTGTCCTTCGAGGCATCTCCCCAAACCGCCACCGCGCTGCACGAATACGCGCTCACCACCGGTACCATGTGAGCACGACGGATAACGTCAAACGGCACACCCGACCCTTCCGCCACACCTTTCATCTCCTCGATGTACCTCGGGTTCATGTACTTTGATTGCAACTCCCAGGCCGCATCCAGCGCCGCGTCGGTATACCGGTCCCCGCCCCGCTGTTGGATCGCTTCGAAATATCTAGGCGTGAACGCGCTGATCTCCGCTTTCATCAACGTACCCAGCGCCAAACCCATATCATGCGGCGTTCCCGAAACCACCACCACCGGTATCCGGTCCGGTTCCTCCCCAACAGATGTCCGATACCCAACCGCCAACGCCGCATTCCCCGCCAACAAAACTACGGCTAAAATCAAAACGGCTGCTTTCCTCATTGCTCGCTTCCTCATTTCCGGTTGACCTCCCAAAAACCACCCGGCAGTATATGCCCTTCCGCCCCCGATTCAAACACTTTTCCCCCCGAACCAAATACGGCTGCGGACCGCCCCGTGTCTACTCAAACCCACCGAACATGCTCTGCCAAAACAGGGCGTGGGCTGCTAGTGCCTTTCCGCCAGGCTTACTAAGGAAGCCCGTCCCCTGCTTTTGGAACGCGACGTGGCCGTCCATGAACAGCACGTTCGACCCGCCCAACACATGATTGTACGCCCCAACGCTGCCCGCCGACTCGCCACTGGCAAGACCGCCCAACGGACTGCCGCCTGCCGAACGCGCGCCAAACGCATCGTACATCACCGCGATACCGCTTTGCGCCATCGAACTCGCCGCGGGATTGTTGATGTCAGTGATGAAAAACCGCTCAATCCCTTCCCGCAGCTTGTAATACCCCATCGGAAGAAGGTGTCCATTGTCGTCGGTCACCGCGCCGCTTTCCCGGTTGTCGCCCGCCGCCACGTACGCCATTACGTCTGCGGGAATGTCTTTGAAACCCGGGCCGCTGACCCGCACGATCCCGACACCTTCGCAACCGTCCACACCCAGGTCGGCCACGTAATCCACCAGCCGCCCGTTGCTGTCGTTGATGGCAAAATAGTTCCACACCGCGTGAAGCATCAGCGCATCCACCAACTGGCTGGCGCTCTTCACCGCGTACGGGCAGTACGTGTACGACACCGGATGACCCAACTTGACCTCCAGGCAGTACCGGTGGTTCTTGCTGGCGCCCACGTTCGCCGCGACTGCCGCAATCTCCTTGCGAAAATTGCCGCCTCCTATCAGGTTTTCCGGCGCCTTCATGCCCCAGGCTAAAGGCACGCGGATCCGCGGGTCCGAAGGGCACACCACAATCCCCGGGTCCGACAAATACTCCGGATACATCCCACGGCTGTCCACGCCGCATACATACCAGTACGGATTGCCTTTCCCCGCATCAATAAACAGCGTGTTCTGCGATCCCGGAAACATACTGCCACGCGACTCGTTCGCGTACATCTTGAAAAGCGCGCCCCACTGCCTGAGGTTATTGGCGCAACTCGAACGGCGCGCCGCTTCCCGCGCACGAGCCAGCGCCGGCAACAGGATCGCCGCTAGAAGACCGATGATGGCGATCACCACCAGCAGTTCTATCAGCGTGAACCCCTTCCGCCCGCGCACAACCGCACCCTCCCCTCATTCCTCAACGACTTCCCCTTTTTCTGACAGGAACGATAGCACCCCAACCTAACCCTGTCAATGCTCAATTACCCTCGTTAACGCTAGAGACGCCAAAGACGCAAGGGACGCCAAAGTCTACCATCCTCATTCCAGCCCGTATTTCTTTATCTTGTACTGCAGCGTGGTCCGTTTGAGGCCGAGGTGGTCGGCCGTCTTGCTTTTATTCCAGTGAAACCGGTCGAGTGCGGCTTTGATGATTTCCGCTTCCATCTGGTCGGTTCGCTCGATGAGCGAAAGCGAATCCGCCGGCCGCTGCAGAAACTGCAGCCGCCGGCCTTGCGATCTGCCTTGCCCTAAGTACTCCTGTTCATAAATGCGGTGACGTATGGAGTGCGGGGGCTTGCCACCGCTTTTTATAACGCAAGGCGTTCCTTGCAAACCACGTTGCCCCTATCAGGGAAGGCGTTCCTGCCGAAAAAGCGGCAGCAAGCCGCGCTAAGAGCGTCCGCACTCAAAATTGGCCCGAATACGGTAGCGTATTTCCGGATACGTGTACTAAGGCAAGCCTCACAGTGCGGTTGGTGGCCGAAGTATTCGGCGCGAACCCCGCAGACCCTTCCTAGAACTGGCTGGCAGCCTCGGCCAAGAGACATGAGAAGTAGCGCGACACGGGTGACTCGCCGGGGTACTTGACGAACGCGGCATGGCCGTCCATGTAGAGCACGTTCCCGCCGCCGGGCACGTGGTTGAAGTACTTTATCTCGGCTGCGCTGATGTCGTCGTACATCACGAAGATCTCCGACTGCGCTTTCGAGCTGGCGGCCGGATTGTTGATGTCGGTAATGAAGAAGCGCTCGATTCCTTCGCGTAGACGGAGGGCGACCGCGTTGCCATCGGACTCGAGGTCCTTGCCAAAGAAGCTAGCGTCGCCGCTTCCGGTCCAGGCATCATATCCTGCGCCGATCGAAGCGATTGCGATCAGGGCATCCGGTTGCGTGAAGTCGAAAATAGTATCCTTGTTGATCGCCGGGTCGTTTTCGTCTGTGGTGTTGGCCAGCATTTTGTCGACGTCAATAGCCCAGGCTAAATAGAGGTAGGACTGCGCCGCGATATTGCAGACATTGACATCGCCCGTCACGGGATCGACCATGACGACGGCTTCACCGCCCTGCGCCCCACCCGCGTCGGAGGGGCAAAACAGAACGTTCACGTCCGATAGATATTCGGGATAAATCTCTTGTCCGTCAAACATGGCGTCGAAACCGGACCGAGGACAATGGCCCCCGCCCATTTTCTGGTCCGGGTACTTCCCGCCTTTGGATTCGTTGGCGTACATCTTCAGCACGATGCCCAACTGTTTGAGGTTGTTCTGGCAACTTGCCCGCCGCGCGGATTCACGCGCACGGGCCAGCGCTGGAAGCAGGATGGCGGCCAAGATTCCGATTATGGCAATTACTACCAACAGTTCGATGAGTGTGAAACCTTTACGCTCCATTAGTCAGTTCTCCCTTGGCCTTCTAGGCCTGCTTGCGGGAAAGCGTACACAACCTTCTTTCAGCACCCCACTCGCAAATTCGCCCGGCAGATACCCTCCAAGCAGGCCGTTCGCCACGCGGGGCTGAGCCAAAGTCCGGTCCACCGTCCCTCGTACAAGAACACGTAATCAAGGGTTCCCTTGATTGTTTGCAACTTGTAGCATAATACTGACCCCACCAAAAGTCAAGCAAAAACTTGATTGTTGAAAGCCGGGGCTTGAAAATGTCATACTATGGCAATAACTGGTCAGGCACAAATCGGTGGAACATCGCCGTGAGTCAATGCACACAGTTTCGCCCGATTTGGCGAGTGGTTTCTCAACACCTTTAATAGAAAGGAGTTGCGAGCTTTGGGCCAACAAGACACGGAAGCAACACCTCCAGTCGAGTTGCAACCTCGGCGCAGTCCGCTGCAAAACCGCGCCAAGCAGACCGTCGAAAAGATCCTCAACGCAACAGCAGATCTGCTGGACGAAGAGGGGGCCGAAAACCTGACCACAGAGCGTGTGGCAGAGCGAAGTGGCATCAACATTGCCACGCTTTACCACTACTTCCCCAACAAGCTGGCCCTGCTTTTTGCCTTAGGTCAGCAGCTTGCCGAGCAACAACAGGAACGGCTCGAATCCATCTTCCGTCGCTACGGTGAACTCGAATGGCGCGATGTGGTGGACAAGGTGATCGATACGATTCTGCACTTTCATCGCACCACGAAGGGGGCCACGGCCGTATCGCGCGCCATGCAAGGCCACGCCGCACTGCGCGAGATCGACCGCCAACAGGACCTCCGCAACAGTGAGGTGGGCGCCTCGTCGCTGGCCAAACTGGGGATCAAGGGTTCCGACAGCAAGCTTCAGCTCATGGCCCTCGTCCTTTCCCAGACGGCAACCGCCGTATTGGACAATGCACTCAGGTGGTATCCCGAAAACGCCGATGCCGCCATGGACGAGATTAAGCTCATGCACAAGCAGTACATCGAGTACTACATCAAGCAATCAGCCGGCGATTCGTCCTCGGAGGATACGCCAAACTGACAAATAGGGACAATTTAAGTAGGACGCCAAACGTCAGACGCTCCGATGTCCGGCGGGCAAGCCGCTTTATCGTCCAGCGCGGAGTAAACAGCCAAGGGGCCGGCGTTACCGCGCGCGCGTCTGCGATTGCTCGGTCTGCCCGTTACGTCCGCGGTGCCTGCCCAACACGACCCCCTACGCCCCTGGTGGACCCAGATGTTGCTCAGGTTGTCCGGCCCTACTCCCACCAGTCCCACAAGAAAGACCCTCGGGCGCTACCAACTGAATGCTCTCAAAAGGTGACTTTCTCAACAGCCCCACAGCCACCTATTTCTGCTCCTTTCATTCCAGCCCGTATTTCTTTATCTTGTATTGCAGCGTGGTCCGTTTGAGGCCGAGGTGGTCGGCCGTCTTGCTTTTATTCCAGTGAAACCGGTCGAGTGCGGCTTTGATGATTTCCGCTTCCATCTGGTCGGTTCGCTCGATGAGCGACAGCGACTCCGCCGGCGCCGAATAGAGTTCCTGTTCATGGCTCAGCGGCATCGGGCCGCCCGCGTCATCCCGGTCGAACAGGATGTCCTGCGGCATCTCGTTGCGCGTGATCATCGGCCCTTCGCACAGGACCACGGCCCGCTCGATGATGTTCTCCAACTCCCGCACGTTCCCCGGCCAGTCGTAGCGCAGAAAAAACATCATCACCTCGTCGTCGATCCCGGTGATCTCCTTTTCCATCTCGAGGCTGAACTTCCGCATAAAATGGTCGACCAGACCCGGGATATCATCGCGCCGGTTTTTCAGCGGCTCGATCGTCAGGCTGAACACATTGAGCCGGTAATAAAAATCCTCCCGGAACCGCCCCTGCTGGATCGCCCCGGTCAGGTCCCGGTTGGACGCCGCCACGATCCGTACGTCCACCTTGATCGTCTGCGTCCCGCCCACCCGCTCGAACGTCCCCTCCTGCAACACCCGCAGCAGCTTGATCTGGATGCTCGGATCGATCTCGCCCACCTCGTCCAGGAAAAGCGTCCCCGTATGTGCACGCTCGAACCGCCCGATACACCGTTCCGACGCACCCGTGAACGCACCCTTCTCGTGCCCGAACAACTCGCTCTCCAGCACGCCCGTCGCCAGCGCCGCGCAATTCAGCGCAATATACGGCCGGTCGCGCCGCGGGCTCGCATCGTGGATCGCCTTCGCCACAAGTTCCTTCCCCGTCCCCGTCGGCCCCGTGATCAGCACCGCGCTCTTGCTCGGCGCGATCTTGGCGATCATCTTCAGCAGGTTTTTCGTGTGCGCGCTCGTACCCACCATCTGCTGCACGCCCGGGTGCATCCACGTCCGCGGCGATTTCGCCGCATCGTGACGCGCCTGACGCAGAAGCCCCTCCACCTTCAGCTCGATTTCCGCCAGCTTGAACGGTTTCGCAATAAAATCGCTCGCCCCCAGCCGCATCGCCTCCACCGCCGTCTCCATCGTCCCGTACGCCGTAATAATAATCACCTTGGCGTCCGGCGAAATCTCTTTTGCCGCACGAAGCACCCCGATCCCGTTTTCCCCCGGCATATTCAGGTCCGCGATCACCACGTCATAGCTGCTCTCCCGTAACATCGCGATCGCGTCCAGCCCGTTCGATGCCTGGCTCACCTCGAACCCGTGCTCACCAAACGCCGACGCCAGCATCTCACGCATGCTCGGCTTATCGTCGGCCACAAGAATCGCGTATGCCATCGCTGCTCCTCGGTACTGCGTCCGCCCCCGCCGCCCCCGCGGCTAGTCCCCGAACAACTTCTTGAAATCGTCCAAACCCGGCCCCGACTCGTCTTCAACCCCGCCGAAAACACGCTCCAACCCCTCCTTCGCCTTCCCAACCTCGCCCAACGCCCCGCCCTCCACCGCGGCGTCCCTGAACTCAAACTCGTCGCAAAAATTCGCCCCTTCCCGATCCCCAACCCATTCTGTCGTACCGATCCGGCACTCATTATGCCTGGACGTGTCGTGGAACCGGCAATTCACGCAACAGTGAAGATAGGCCGAACACTTCTCACAATACTCTTTCACCGCGGGCTGCTTCTTCTCGCTCACCCACGGCTCGCCACATTTATGGCAGCGTTTCATCTAGCCCATCCTTCGCCAATCGCCCCCTTAGCCTATGCAACCGCTCCCGTTTTGTCAACCATTAGCCCAGTCCCTATCCGTCCTATCCTTCTAAAACGCTCCATCCACCCCCCAACTTATACCCTCAAGACGCGCCCCGCCCGCGCCTTCCCCGCCTCCGCCGTCTCGACCCACCGCCCCGCCGCATCCACCGCCTCGTCGTACCGCCCCAGCGTCAGCAGAACACCGCAAAGCGCCTGGTACGACGCCAGCGGCGTACCCACGCCCGCCGCCGATTCCGCCAAATTCCCCTCCGCCCCCTCCGGCCCCTCGAGATTCAACCTCAACAGGCCAAGCCGCCACTGTCAAAACCGGAAAGAGGCTATTACCACGTCATTCGTTTGATTCGCAGCGACAGGCGGTTAAACATTTTCGGCGAGAGGTTTTCGATGCCCCCCGAGACGGTGCACGAATATATTTGGGCAACCATAGACGTGGCCCAACAGCGGCTTTCACTCTACTTGGATGGCACTCTCTTGGACGAAAGGGAGTATCGTCTGTGTTAAGAAAGGATGCGTTTTCTGAGCCATTGGAGGTCTATGATCCGATGTGGTTGAGGCGAAATGGGGAGCAATTGCCACCCATTCCGACACATCGTCTCATGAGCCTCGCGGCATTATGCCTTGGCGGGTCGCTCGCCAGCGTAGCCCGCCTCCGTTTGATACCGCGGATGCACCCTATCATGAAAAGAGTAAACGATGTGTTGGCACTTGAGATGTAGGCTGTAGGAAGAACAACAACAACGGCGAGCGCAAATCCTGAGCGCCGGGGCACGTGTTTAGGGGGCAATTGGCAAGCCACAAAGAACGCAAAGATCTTAAACAGGGTTCTTGGTCAACTTCACGTCAATAGCCAATTCGCCGGCGGTTCCGGGCTTTTTGATCGTGATGCGTTGCTGTTGCCGGCCGTTGGCGAGGGGGAGGGTTTCGAGGCGGATGGGGCAATCGGGGGGCGCGGTGAGTGTGGCTGTGCCGCGGGCGCCGTGGATTGTCACGGTCTGGCCGGAGTGTTCACAGGGCAACTGGGTCTGCCAGTAGAACTCGACTGCGTCGCCCTTCGCGATTTCGTATTGGTCGCGGATTGTGAGTCGGTCGGGCGCGGGCGACTCCCAGGTCCGCACCCATTTCCTGTAATACGGTTTCCAGCCGGGCGTGGCATCGATTGTGGCGTTGAACTTCTTGGCGTTGCCGCGCCCTTTGGGTTTGACGTCGGCCATAATGGGGTTGTCGGGCCGGGCGCGCTCGGTCATGCCGGCGGGTACGAGCATGTTGTGGCGCTGGCATGACTTGTAGGCGTAGTGGATCGGGTCGTCGTACTCGCAGATACCCAAGTCGGCCGCGAACGTCTCGCCAGCAAACTCGAGGACGAAACTGCCCTTGTCCTCGTGGGTATGTCCCGCCCCGCGTTTGTTGCCCATGATAAAGATCTTCACCGGCTCGCCATCGAGATCGCGCACCGACGCCATATGGCCGGTGTCGGGCAGCGAAACGAAATGCGGGAGCGGCGGGCCCTCGTTTCCCAAAGGCTCCTTGCCCTCGGCGCGGCATTTCTTGTTATACAGCGTCGCCCAATACGTACCGGGGGCGAGCGTGTTGAACATCTCGAGCGCGCTCAGGCTGAGATGGGGCTCGGAATCGCAGATGGCGATGACGTCGTCGGCCGTTGTGGAGGCGACGGCGGCGGCAAAATCCGGGGTGCGTTTCAGCACGGGCGGTGTCAACGACGCCACATCGAGGCCGCGGGCCCGGGCGTAATGTTTGATCACGTTGTAGTTCTCGCGGACGGTTGGGCAAAAATAGCCCGGCCCTTCGAGCGACCCGCCGTCCGGTTCGATGGTTTTAGCGAGGCTGTCCATGGTGTCCTCGAGCGCGATGTCCGTGTACGGTTTGACGCGCGGCCACTCGCGTTCCATCACGAGATACGCCGCCATCCGGCCCGAGTTGAAGAACGCAAGCTGGTTGCAAGAGAAGATGTATTCGTGGCGCCACGTCGTGAAGTTGATCCCCCCCACGCCCTCTTCGGCCAGGCGTCGCATCAGGTATTTGCGGCCGGTGTCGTTGAACAGCTCGCCGCCGAGGTCGAGTATCCGCGCCACGTCGTCGCACGTGTACGACCGTTTGAACGCACGGTCTTCCCACGGGCAGCCGGGGACGTGCGCCAGCATGCCCCTGTCCCAGTGCTCGGCCGAGGCCAGCGACAGCGCGTACCGGGCGGCCATGCGCAGCGCGGCGGCGTCCCCCACGACAAGCGCGGCGACGGCGAGGTCGGGCCCGCCCTGGATACGGGGCTGATCCGCGTCGCGGTCGCGATACTCGGCGCCCGTGCTGCCGCCGCTGTTCACGAACTCGTGGATGCCGCGTTCCGGGACATAATCGCCTGCCGCCTTGACGCGGTCGGCGTAGGGCGACGTGCCGGTCGCGGCCACGGCGCGGGCGTGCTCGTCCCGCATCCCCGCAAGTTCTTCGGGCGTGAGAAAAATGCCGTAGCGGGGTTTGAATGAGGGTTTATACGTGTCGTCGCGCAGGTGGGCGTCCCATCGTAGTCCGGAAAAATCCCAGCGCCCGAAGTAGAGCGGCAACCGCTCGGTGCTTTGAAGCCCGATCCAGCGCAGCCACCCGCCCGCGGGGCCGTCGGACCCTGCGTCAATTTCAAGCGTGATACGCCGGATACGCGTCGCGCCATCGAGGTCGGCACAAAGTTCTTTCTGATTTCCCTCCGCGGGCGGCGCGGAATAGGTTACGTCGCCCGCATCGGTCGCGGCCATGATGCGCACGACCGAACCCGCGGGCGCGGCGACGCACACGATCAGCTTGTCGTAGCCCGCGCAGTCGACGTCGAGGTCGCTCGACACGCGCAACGCAGGGCATGATGCCGGCCGCGATGCCCATTCAAAATCGACCGCGCCCCAATTTTGTTTCACGCCTAGGCCGTATGCGTCGCCCGGATCGACGGTCCAGTGTTTGAGCGTTTCCATCTCGGGAGAGAAGAACGGCACAATGATGGCTTCCGCCTCGTTGATCGGAACGGGCTTGAGGCCGCCTTCGGCAAACGCGCAGAGGGCGGGCATAAGAAGGAGCAAGGAAAGCAAAAGGCGCATTGGGTATCTCCGGGGATTTCATTGGACCGATCGGACGGATCCGACGGATCCGACGGATCCGACTGATCGGACCGATCGTCATTCTTTGATGGGCGCCACGGTGAAGTCGGTGAACCTTACCCAGTGCGCGGCTTCAGCGGGCCCATGATAACCTTGCAGGCTGATCTTGTCGCCCTCGGCGATGGTTAGATTGCCTTCCGCGGCGGTTTTGAATTCCTCCTCGCCTTCCTGGCGGAACTGCGCGGTGAACCGGCCCCCGCCGACTATCAGGCGCAGCCGCACGGCCAGTTTTTCCGCGGCGACTTTGCCCGGCACAACCACCAGCTTGCCGTCGACCCGCTCGTGGACGAGCTTGAACACGGGTTTGTCCTCGTGGTACAGCGTGATGCCGGCCTGTTCATACTGCTCCGTGGGCGCGGACAGCGAGGTGACCGTCACCTCGATCGCAACTTTGCCCTCAAACTTGGGCAGCGGGCGGACCAGCGCCGTTTTGACCGAATTGGCGTCGCCGGGCCGAAGCCGGATCTCCAGCCCGTCCGGCGTTGTGCGCCAATCCGCAGCATCGGCACGCAACCACGACCAGCCATCGGCGAGTTTGCCTTTGAAGGCGTCTTCAAAAATGACCTTCTCCTCAGCGGCCAAAGCGCCGCCACACATCAGCGCCACAACAAGAAACATCCGCATCTCTCGCCCTCCCCTCTTTAAACCACAAAAAACGCAAAGAACTCAAAGATGCAGTATTATACTCTTTGTGTTCTTTGCGTTCTTTGCGGTTAATTCGCTTGTCATTTTTTGAATCTGTCAACTACCTAAGTCAGAGTGGAGGGGCCATGAACATATCGTTGCAGGCAGTGTGTTTGTTGTTGGTGGCGCTCGCGCAGGTGGCCACGCCCGCGCAACTCGCCAATGACCATCTGGCGGTTGGGTTCGATCCGGCAACCGGCGGAATCGTGCGCGTGGAAGCCGTCGCGGCGAACCACGCGTTTATCCACCAAGCGGCGGAGAAACCGCTCTTGTGGCAGTTGGATCTGCGCGAGGCGTCCGGGCAGAAGATATCACTCGACAATTCCCTCGCGCCCGCCCCGGAAATCACGGCGGAACCGCCGACCGTGACCCTGCGTTGGACGGGGCTCGACCTGGCCGACGAAAAAGGCGCGCTCGACGTCGCGGTCGTCTGCGAACTCGGCCCGAGCGACCACACCGCGCGGCTGCGTATGACCGTCAACAACAACAGCCAGAGGTTCGGCCTGTGGAACGTCCAGTTCCCGGTCGTCTCGAACCTGTCCGACCCGGCGTCGGCATCTGTAGCAATGGGCCGCGGCACGTGGGGAGTCCTTTACAATAAGCCGAAGGAGCGGCTCAAGGGCGAGTATCCGGCAAATACATTGCCGATGCAGTTCGTCCTGCTGCAAGAGGGAGATCACGGCCTCTATCTGGCCGCGGAAGACCCGCAAGCGCTCTTCAAGATCTTCGAGATTGAAGTCGGGAAGGATTTCCGCGTCATCACCCGCGCGTCGGACATGGCCGTGCCCGGAAGCGACTGGGAGGCGCCCTACGCGTTCGCCATCGGCGAATACGACGGCGGATGGATGCAGGGCTGCAAGCGGTACAGAGCCTGGGCGCAGGCCAATGCGCCCTGGCTGCGCAAGGGCCTGCTGGCGCAACGCACCGACGTGCCCGAGTCGATCAAAAACGTTTGTGCGTGGCTGCTGGGCGGAGGGACGGCCGGCGAGGCCGTGCCGGCGGTGAAACAGTTCGCCGAGGCCGTAAAAGCGCCCGTGGGCGTGCATTGGTATAACTGGCATGCCATTCCGTTTGACGTCCAGTACCCGAACTACTTTCCGACCAAAGAAGGTTTTGCGGATGGGGTCGCCGAATTGACGAAAATGGGCGTCGTCGTGATGCCGTACATCAACGCACGGCTATGGGACACCGCCAACGAAAACTTCGCGGAAGCCAAGCCGTTCGCCACGAAGGACGAGGACGGCGACGTCACGATCGAGGAGTACGGTTCCGGCGCCAAGCTGGCGGTGATGTGCCCGACGCAGAAGTTCTGGCAGGACAAAGTGGCCGAGATCATCCGGCGGCTCGGCGAGGAGTGCGGGGTCAACGCCGTCTACATGGACCAGATCGCCTCGGCGCCGCCACGCGTGTGCTTCGACATCGGGCACGGGCATTCGGCCGGGTCGGGAGCGTGGTGGGTCAGCGGCTACCGGGACATGCTCGCGCCCATCAAGGCGTGGTGCACGAGCGGGGGCAGGTCCGTCGGTCTTACGACCGAGAATGATGCGGAACCCTACATGGACAACGTGGACGCGCATCTGATCTGGACGCCACGCAGCGAAAACGACATCCCAATGATGACGGCCGTCTACAGCGGGTACACGCTGTACTTCGCAAGCAACCGTGCGTTCTTTGACGACGTGTCGTATTGTTTATGCCAGGCGAGGGACTTTACGTGGGGGACGCAACTGGGCTGGGATGGCGCGGCCATCTTAACGCCCGAGCACGCCGCCAAGCTCGAGATGATCGGCCGGCTTGCGCGTCTGCGCGCCAAATCACTTGACTATTTTGTTTATGGCGAGTTACTGGAGGTCCTCGATCCTACAAACGAGGTGCCCGTGCTTACCGGCAAATGGAACACGCCCAAAGGCGACGCCGAGGTGAAGGTGCCCGCGGTCCACGGGGCGCTGTGGCGCGGCCACGACGGATCGCGGGCCGTTATCCTGGCCAATGCGGATACAGAGGCGCGGCCATTTGCCTTTGAGGTGGACGGCGCGCCGCATACCGTGGAAGTACCCGCGCGCGACGGAGTGGTGCAGGTGCTGAAATAAGGAGCACGCCTGGGACGCCCCCCGGCCACGCCACAGGCGTGGTGGGGGGCGTCCCAGAAACGTGACCGTGTGTGTGGTTAGGCCTTCTTCATCTCCATGAAGTTTTTGATGATGCGTTTCCCGCAACTCGTCAGGATGCTTTCGGGATGGAACTGGACGCCCCAGATGGGGTATCGCTTGTGCGCGACTCCCATGATGACTGCCTCCTGTTGCCCGGCATCCGCGGTTTCGGCGGTGATTTCAAGGCAGTCGGGGCATGTGTCCCGCTTGATGATGAGCGAGTGGTAGCGGGTTGCGGTGAACGGGTTTTCGACGCCGTCGAAGAGGCGGTTGCCGTTGTGGCGGATGGTGCTGACTTTGCCGTGCATGATCTTCCCGGCACGCACCACATCCCCGCCGAACACGTCGCCGATGGCCTGGTGGCCGAGACACACGCCGAGCGTGGGGATCTCCGGCCCCAGCTCGCGGATCACGTCGCGGGATATGCCGGCCTCTTTGGGCGTACAGGGTCCGGGCGACACGACGATGCGGTCGGGCTTAAGCGCGCGGACGCCGGCGACGTCGATGGCGTCGTTTCGGTATACGCGGATATCCGCCTCGATCTCGCCAAAATACTGGACGAGGTTGTACGTAAACGAGTCGTAGTTGTCGATGATGACGATCATGACTGTAGCCCTTTCTCGGCGAAATCGACCGCACGGAACAGCGCCTTGGCTTTGCTGACGGTTTCTTCGTATTCGCGGTCGGGGTCGCTGTCGTAGACGATGCCCGCCCCGGCCTGGATATAGGCGACGTTGTCTTTGACCACCATGGTTCGGATGATGATGCAGGTGTCCATGTCGCCGGAGAAGCTGATGTAGCCGCACCCGCCGGCATATGGCCCGCGGCGAGACGGTTCGAGTTCGTCGATGATTTCCATGGCCCTGATTTTCGGCGCGCCGCTCACCGTGCCCGCGGGAAACGTGGCGGCGAGCGCCGAATAGGCGTCGCAGCCTTTTTTGAGCGCGCCGGTGACCTCGCTGACGATGTGCATCACGTGCGAGTACCGCTCGACCACCATGGTTTTCGAGGGCACGGGCGCGACCGTACCGGGTTCGCTGACCCGGCCCACGTCGTTGCGGCCGAGGTCGACCAGCATAATGTGTTCGGCGCGCTCTTTTTCGTCGGCCATGAGGTCTTTCTCGAACTGTGCGTCTTCTTCGGGGGTAGCTCCGCGCGGGCGCGTCCCCGCGATGGGCCGCACCATGCAGGTTCTGCCTTTGACCTGCGTCATCACCTCGGGGCTCGAGCCGATGAGGATGACGTCGGGATACGTGACGAGCGTCATGTAGGGAGACGGGTTGATGCACCGCAGCGCCCGGTATAGGTTGATGGGGCTGGCGTAGGCGGGCCGCTCGAACCGCTGCGAGAGGACCACCTGGAAGATGTCCCCGGCGCAGATGTACTCTTTCGCTTTGCGGACGGCGGAGCAGAACGCTTCCCGGGAGAAATTGGACTTGGGCTCCTGCTCGACCTCGCCGCTATGAACGCGTTCGCTCGAGACGACCAGCGGCCCGCGCAGCGTTCGCTGGAGGTCGTCGATTTTTCGGATCGCCTCGTTGTACGCCGCATCCACACTCCCGCGGACGTGTGCGTTCGACACGATCTTCAGCTTGTTGTTGACGTGATCGAAGATCAGGATGGTGTCGGTGACCATGAAATACAGGTCGGGCAGGTTGAGCGGGTCGGGATTCTTATCGGGCAGGTTTTCAAAGAAGCGCTCCTGATCGTACGAAATATACCCGACCGCGCCGCCGTGAAACTCGGGGATGCCGTCGACGTGAACCGGCTTGTACCCGGCCATGAGTTGGCGTAGCTCGGCCAGGGGATCGGGTGATTCGTACGTGCCGAGCCGGCCCTCGCGCACCAGTTCGACTTTTGTGCCTTTCGATTTGAAGATGGTGGCGGCGTTTGCGCCGAGGAACGAGTACCGGCCAAGGGTGTCGGCTTTTTCGACGCTTTCGAGCAGGAACGAGTAAGGCTGGCCTTTTGCGATCTTCATATAAGCGGTCACGGGCGTCTCGAGATCCGCCAGGATTTCTTTATAAACGGGCACCAGCGCGTTTGGCCGCGCCAGCCGCCGGAATTCGTCTAAGGTGGGGTGAATCATTTTTTGCTCTCCTTTTTCCTCTGGTTTAAACGCGCCTCCTCAGCCACCTCCCGGTCGCGCAGGAGCGCGACCCCACCGGACTTATGCCCGGCGCCTTGCGTTCAATTCTGTGCGACGCCGTCGCCGTCGAGGGTGAGTCCGCCGTCGAATTCAACTTTGCGGTAAAAACAACTGGTCTCGCTGGTGTGGCAGGTCGGTCCCGCCGGGCGGCACTTCAGGACGAGCGCGTCGGCGTCGCAATCGCAGCGGATTTCCTCGACCAGAAGGAAATTGCCCGACGTCTCGCCCTTGCGCCAGAGTTCTTGGCGGGAGCGCGACCAGAAACAGGCCCTGCCCTCGGCGAGGGTGATATCGATCGACTCGGCGTTCATATAGCCCACCATGAGGACCTGCCCCGTAGCGGCATCCTGGATCACGGACACAACCAGGCCATTGTCGTCGAACTTGATAATGTCGCGCAGATTCATTGGATCGATCTCCTCGAAAAACACGTGCAAAAAACGCAAAAAAAGAAAAGAATCGCCGGCTCCTATACGCGTGCCGGGATCAGCGGTGGGATATGCGACGCCATCGACAATCGTAGCGCGCGGTACGTATGCGCGTTATCGGCTGTGGCATCGCTACTCTCCTTGAAGTTCCTTACTGCATGCCTAGCATCGCACAGGCACGCCGTGATTTGCAAGAAAATCTTTGGCCTGGCGGATGGTGTATTCCTGGAAGTGAAAAATGGAGGCCGCGAGGGCGGCATCGGCCCCTCCCTCCTGGAGGACGGCGCGGAGGTGTTCGAGGTTTCCGGCGCCGCCGCTGGCGATGACGGGCACGCCGACGGCGTCGGCCACGGCGCGGGTGAGCGCGATGTCGTAGCCGTTTTTGGCGCCGTCGCAGTCCATGCCGGTCACGAGGATTTCGCCCGCGCCTCGGCGTTCGGCCTCTTTCGCCCACTCGACCGGCTCGAGTTCGGTGGGCCTCCCGCCGTCGCGGCCGCCGTGGCTTTTGACGACGTAGCGGCCGCCAGGCATTCGTTTGGCGTCGATGGCGACGACGATGCACTGCGAGCCAAACCGGCCCGCGGCCTCGTCGATGAAATCGGGGTTTTCAATGGCGGGCGTGTTGACGGACACCTTGTCGGCTCCGGCGGCGAGGAGCCGGCGAATATCATCGATGGTTCTGATGCCGCCGCCGACGCACAGCGGCATGAAAACTTGGTCGGCGGTGTGCCGGACGACGTCGAGCATGGTGTCGCGGTTGTCGGTGGAGGCGCGGATGTCGAGGAATACGAGTTCGTCGGCCTCTTCCTCGTCGTATCGTTTAGCAATTTCCACCGGGTCACCGGCGTCGCGGAGCCCAAGAAAATTGACGCCTTTAACGACGCGGCCGTCGGCGACGTCGAGGCACGGGATTATGCGCCTTGCCAACATTTATGCCCTGCTAATCCGCGTTCACAATTCAAGACGCGGCTCCTAGTGTGTCTCTTCTTCGCCGCCAGAGTTCGAAGCGGCCGGCTCCTCCTCGGGCGGGTGGGTTTCCTCCGGCTCAAACGCGGTGCTGACCACAGGCTCTTGTGCGGCGCGTTCTTCGACGACGGGCGGGACTGGTACGGGCGCGGGATGGGCCTCTTTTGTTTCGACGGGCGGCGCCGGTTGGGCCGGTGTGACGCTGACGATGATGCCGGGCACGTCCAGCTTTCCCATAACGATTTCTTCGACGCCGAGGATGTTGATGGCGGTGTCGCGCAGGTGTTTTTGGACTTTGCCGACGATTTCGCTGACGCCCGCCGCTTCGGACCCTTTGTAAATCCACAGCGAGCCCGTGACCTCGGCCCTGCGGTTGTCTTCTGAGGGGATCAGTCGCACGGAAATCTTCTTTACTTCGGGCATTTTGCTCACGATGCGGTTGAGCGTGGCCTCGATTGAATCGAGGTGGATGGTGACCTCGCCGTACTCGCCGGGAAACGAAATGGTGTTGCGCCTCTTTTTGCGCGACAGCGGCAGCAGGCCCAGCAGGCCCAGGATAAACAGCAAAGACCCGCCCACCGGCGCCAACTGCACCCAGCGTTCGTCTACAAAGGCTATCACCCGTTCGTACAGGGGGACCTGAAAATACATCGCCACCAGAAGCACGCCCGCCGCCAGCACCACCAGGCTCAACAGCTTGAACACCACGATGTGCACGATTCGCATTAGGAGTCTATCCTTTCCCGCGCAGGCGGCTCGCCGTACGTTTTGTCAAGCCCATAATTTTCCCACAGTCAACTCGCCCGCTCGATATACGCGCCGGTCCGCGTGTCGACCCGGATCACCTCGCCTTCCTGCACGAACAACGGCACCTGGACGGTCGCGCCGGTTTCGAGCACGGCGGGTTTTGTGCCGCCGGTAGCGCGGTCGCCCTGAACGCCGGGGTCGCACTGCGTGATCTGGAGTACCACGAAAAACGGCACTTCTACCATGATGACGCGGCCGTTGTAGAACATGAGGGTCACGTCGGTTTGCTCTTTCATCCACTTGGCCTTGTCGCCGACGATGTCCTCGCCGACTTCGAGCTGTTCGTAGGTTTCCTTGTGCATGAAATGAAAAAAATCGCCGTCGTGGTAGAGGTACTGCCAGACCTGGCCTTCAATACGGGCTTCATCAAACTTTTCGCCGGACCGGAAGGTTTTTTCGAGCACGCGGCCGGTAAGAACGTTTTTGAACTTCGTGCGCACGAACGCGCCGCCCTTTCCGGGCTTGACGTGCTGGAACTCGACGATCTGCATCAGGTCGCCGTCCAGCACAATCACCATCCCGTTTCTGAAATCCGCCGTGGATATCATTTCTCCAACACCTTTAATTCCTTCGGCGTGCGTGTAAGGATTTCGCACCCCTGTTCCGTTACGACCACCAGGTCTTCGATGCGCACCCCGCCCTCGCCCGGCAAATAGATGCCCGGCTCGACCGTCACCACCATACCCGCATCGAGAACCGCCTCGGACTCCGAATTCAGCCGCGGGCTTTCGTGGACTTCAATCCCGACGCCATGGCCGAGACCATGCCCGAAGTGTTTGCCGTAGCCCGCCTTGTCGATTAAGTCGCGCGCCAGCGCATCGACATCGCGGCATCGCACGCCGGCCCGCACCTGGCCGAGCGCAGCCTGCTGCGCAGCAAGGACAACCTGATAAATCTCATCAAACCACGTCCCGGGAATCGTAGCGTATGAAAACGTTCTAGTCAAGTCAGCGCAGTAGCCGTCCCTGCGGCACCCCATGTCAATCAGGATGATATCGCCGGGCCTCAACCGGCGGGGGCCGGGCCGGCCGTGGGGCAGCGAACTGCGCGAGCCGAACAGTACGATAGTCGGGAACGACGGCCCGATGGCGCCGCGCCGTTTGAATTCATACTCGATCCGTGCGGCGAGTTCCATCTCCGTGCAGCCTTCCTTGACGGCGTCCAGCACGTCGACCAACACGCCTTCGGCCAGTTCGGAGGCGCCGCGGATATGCTCGAGCTCCTCGCTGGATTTTACCACCCGCAACCCGGTAACCAGCCCCGAGACGGCAACAAACGGGCCGTCATAGGCGGCCTCGAGCAGGTTGAGCTGGCCTACGGTGAGCGCGTCCGGGTCGTACGCGACCATCCCCGGCTCGATCGCCTCGAGTGGCTTGCCGACGGCCGCGATGAAACTGCCTTTTGCCTCTTCAATGCGGCAATTGGCGACCTCGACCCGGGCCTGCTCGATGAACCGGCCGTCGCACAGGAAAACAGACTCATCGCCCGTGACGATAAGCGCCGACTTGTCGCCCGTGAAGCCGGTGAGGTAGAAATTGTCGGGTTCGGACAGGCTGAGGCAGGCGTCAGCCTCCGTCCGGGCCATTTTTTGCCGCACGGCCTCGATCCGGTCTTGATACGCCGCGCCCATTTAGTTATCCATTGACAAGCCGGGCCGCGGCGAGCAGGGCGAGCCGGTAGCTGTCGGCGCCAAACCCGCTGATGACGCCTTTTACGACGGGGCTGATGTAGCTGTGGCGCCGGAAATCTTCCCGGGCGTAAACGTTGCTGAGATGGACTTCGATTGCGGGCACGGCCAGTGCGGCGATGGTGTCGCGGAGCGCCACGCTGGTGTGGGTGTAACCGGCGGGGTTGATGATGAGGACATCTGCCCAGCCAACCGCCTGCTGGACGGCGGTGACCAATTCGCCCTCCGAGTTCGATTGCACCGTCCGGACTTCGGCGCCGAGCCGGACGCCTTCCTCGATGAGCATGGCGTTAATCTGGTCGAGCGTTTTACTGCCGTAGAGGTCGGGTTCTCGGGTTCCCAGCATGTTGAGGTTGGGTCCGTGCACCACCAGTATGCGCATGATTGGTCTCCTCCCGGCGCACGGGCTGGCCCGGGCGCACGCTTATGCCGCGGTGTCAGAACCGGAGTTCGGCGGCTTCCAGGTCGCCCGCGCGGCGTATCAACTCCCAGGCTTCCTTAGTCATCTGTTCGGCTTCCGGCGAAGTTTGGCCGGTTGCCGCTTTGGCCGCCCGCCTCAATGTCCGGCCGTAATTTAGCATGGCGTTCCCATACTGGCGCAAGACGTTCCCGGATGACGGGAACAGTTCCGCCGCCTTTTTGAATTCCGCCAGCCCGTCGTCCATCAGGCGCGTCCATGTAGTGCTGTCGGTTTCGATGTTGGCCCGCATCCACAACGCGTTGCCCAGCATCAACCGGTATCCAAATTCCCGCGGGCTGCGGCGGACGCTTTCCTGCGCCCAGGTCAGGTCGTCCAGGACGTACTGCCGGCGGGCCTCGCCGTCCGGCAGCGAATGGGTCAGCAGGTCGTACCATTTGGTCAGTTCCGCGGACAATTCGGCGTCGTACGGAAAGATGGTGTCGGCATCTTTGAGTTGAGAAAGCCACGCGTCCGCATAGGGCAGGATCTGCTGTTTGGCTTTCTCGAAGTCGCTTACCACAAACAAGGCCTCGCGCGGGATGGGTTCGTCCGGGCGGAGCCGCCGCATCGTGCCGGGCTTGTTCCCGGCGACCTGGAACGAACCGGCGCTCTCGAGCGCGCTCCTCAACGGCACGAGACCGGACAGGTGCGTGCCGGCAATTGCCCGCGGTTTTGTAGCCTTTTCTGTCTCTTCCGGCAGGGGGAAGAAAAACTTGGCCTCGTAAAAGAGTTGCTTCAACTTCTGGTCGTCGCCGACGCCCAGAAAATCACCGCGGCCCTTGATGAAATCCGACAGGTAGACCCTGAATGCCATGCCGGCCACCAGTGCCGCCATCAACAACAGCGGCAGCGACACGAGTTGATAGATTGACCGCCGCTTTACCGAGCCTGCCGCAGCCACGGGCCCAGCTCCCTCTTCTTTCACCAAGCCGCGGGATACCAGCAGGCCCGCCGCCAGAAACGCGAAGAATGCGACGGATGGATCGTAGAAGTCGAAATCGATAACCGCATGCGCCAGAACCGCCAGCAGGCCCGTGTAAAGGCCCAGCAGTTCCCAGCGCCTTGTCCCATCCTCCTCCCGAAGTACCCGCTTAAGGCCCCACCACGCCAGGTAAAGCCAAAACGAGCAGAAAAAGGCAAAACCCAGGATGCCGGTTTCGCACAGGGCCTGCAGGTAGTCGTTGTGCGCCACGGTAACCGCGCCGGCGCCCGCACGTCTGTAGTTGGGATAACACGCGCCGAAGTTGCCCCAGCCAACCCCGGTCCAGAAGTTGTCCAGCGCCATGTATACGCCGGTACGCCAGTATGAAAGCCTTAGCCGGACCGTGGCGCCGCTGGCGAGGTCGGAGGCGGTCATGTCGCGGCCCTGAGTGGTGAGGTTGCCCGTATCCACTTGACCGGGTTGGGCCGGCGCGGTCGGCGCGGGCGCGGCCGGGGCCGCTTGGGCCGGGGCGGCTTGTGTTGTGGGCGCAGGCGCGGGCGTGTCGGCGGCCAGGAGGGCGGCAAGCAGTACCGCCAGCAGCAGGCCGGCCGCCGCCGGGACGGCTTTCACCCCTTTCCCGCGCAAGAAGCCCCGGCGTGCGGCTGCCAGCACCGCCGCAACGAGCACGGTCGCCATTACGAGGGCCAGCATCCCGCCGCGGGAGTAGGTCAGCCACAGCATCCACACCTCTCCCACGACCAGCAACGGGAGCACGCCCACCCGCGTCCAAAGGCCGAGGTACGGGAAACCGCCCCGTTTCAGGGCGACGGCCGCGCCCCCTGCGAGCGCCACCGGGGCTATCACCACAAACACGGCAAACGGCAGCCAGTTGGCGGGGTCCGCCCAGGCAATCGCACGCAGGCCGCCGGCGGCTGCGCGCATGCTGAGAATGAGCGTGACGGTAAAATATGTGATACAGACCAATGCCAGCCACGTCAGCGATACGGTAAGCGTAACAGCCAGCGGGGATGCTTCCACCGGAGGTTCGGGCGCGGCCGGCTGTTGACGCCGGCGCGCAAATGCCCGGAACGATTGGATCGTTTCGGCGAACGTGATGGGGATGGCAAGGATCAGGAAACCGGCGAGCGCGTTGGGAAACAGCAAGGACCCGGAAGCCCGGTTGGTCTGGAGGCGGTGTATGAGCTGGGCGCTGTCCGTGTCGCCGCCCAGCCGGGTGCGCAACACGTACGAGTCGGCCATCACCATCTGGCGCATCATGGGCAGGATGTAGCTGAAATGGACGAAGCTGTAAAGGGTCTCGACCAGGAACGAGGCGATCAAGGCGGTCAGGACGATGGCGATGCCGGTGCGCGACCGCACGCCGTTCACGACCGCCAAGAAGAGGAAGAAATGCCCCGCCCAGATTACGGCCGCGCGATAGGTGGTGCTGTACTGGACGGTCGTTGCCAGCGTCATCAGCCCGGCCAGCCAGAAACACCCAAGCACGACCGTTCCCAACTTGAATCGAGGCTCCGCGCCGCGCATCAGCATCCGCGCCAGAAAAAGACAGGCCAAGAGCAGGATGCCCCACACAAAATAAAAGTTGTCGGTTGGCCACGTGGCGCCGTCAAGTAACGGCCGGGCCAGAATCAGCGGGACAAGCCCGAGCGCGATCGGCTCGCGCAGGACGCGCCGCCAAAGTGGATCGGCGAACTGGACGGAGTCGTCCGACACGGGCCTAATCGGCGGCGGGGCGGGAGCAGCACCCGCCTTTTTTGTCTTTGCCATTATCAGTTTATTACCTTGCTCTATCGCCTCAAACGCCCCGCGCAAGTTCATCGGCGCGCCGGAGTACCTGTTCGCCTTCTTTTACTAGGCGTGTGGCTTCATCGGCCAAGGTTGTGCCTTGCGTGGCGTCTTTTTGGAGCGCCTGCCCGTACTTCACCAGCGCCTGGCCGTATGCGCGGGTCGTATCGGGGCTCGAGGGATATAATTGCATCGCCTGCTTGTACGCCTCGAGTCCTTCCTCGAAATAACGCCGCCGTGCCGCGCCCGACGGCTCGATATTCGCCCGCAGCCACAGCGACTTCGCCAGCGCCGTCCGGTACTGGAACTCGCGGGGGCTGCGGCGCACGGTTTCCTGCGCCCACTTGGCGTATTCAAGGATATACCGGCTGCGGGTGTCGCCGTCCGGCAACGCAAACACCATCAGATCGTACCATTTCATGAAGTAACCGGCCAGTTTGGCGTCGTGCGGGTACATTTTGTCGGCGCGTTGCAGCAGCCCCAGCCACGCGTCCACGTACGGCAACACTTGCTGCTTGGCTTTCTCGATGTCGTTAACGACGTAGAAGGCACTGTTGGGGACCGCTTCGTCCGGCTGCACCATGCGGATTTTCGGGGGGTTGCCGTCGCGGCCGCCATCGCGGACAACGAACCTTCCGATGGCTTGCAGCGCGGCCGTGTCCGTCACGAGCCCGCCGAGATGACGGGCCAGTACGGGCTTTGGTTTCGGAGCCGGGTCACCGATGGGGGGGAAGAAGAATCGTCCGTCGCTAAAGATCTGGTCGAGTTTCTGATCGTCGCCCACCGCCAGGAACCGGTACCCGCCGGTGATCAGATCGGCGATATAAACACGCAGGCCCATGCCGCAAATCAGCGCCGCAAACAGGAGGATTGGCAAGGCCAGGATCTGGTTGGCGCCGCGGGCCGTGGTCTTGGCGGGGGCTGGCTCGGGCGCATCAACGAGCGCGCGCGAAACCAACAGGCTCGCCACGAGGAACGCGAAAAACGAAAGGGCGGGGTTGAAAAAACTGAAGTCCACGAGCGAATGGGCCAGAAACGCCAGCAGGCCCGCGTTCAGGCCGATCAAGGTCCATCGCTCGGCAGTGTCCGGCTCGCGGCAAATGCGCACCGCAGCCCATGCCATAAAATACAACCAAAATGCCATGAACAGGCCAAAACCAATGATGCCGGTTTCGCACAGGATCTGGAGGTAGTCGTTGTGGGCCGCCTTGACCTCGCCGGCCCCGGGGCGCTTGTAGTTCGGGTAGACGGTGCCGAAATTGCCGAGGCCGACACCGGTCCAGAAGTTGTCGAGTGCCATTCTGAGGCCCGTTTGCCAGTATGAAACCCGCAGCCGGAACGAAGCCGGGTTCATCAGATCGGCCACGGTCAGGTCCATGCCCTCTTTGGTGATGGGGATAGCCGCGGGCGGCGCGGTCCCCGTGGCTGCGGGTGCGGGCTGCGGAGGCGATGGACGAGGCGGCGCCTGGCCTGTCAAAGCCGGAAGCGTTGCGAGTAGGAGCAGGGCGGCGGTTACGGAGGCGGCCTTGCCGTATTGGCGCGCGCGCGTTGACCTCGCCACCACGATCAGCGCCGCTGACAATGCGGTTGCGCCGGCAATCGCCACCATACCGCCGCGCGAAAACGTCAACCAAAGCGCAACCGCCTCGACGACGAGCAACAGCGCCAGCAACACGCCGCGAACCCACAGCCATAAGACCCTGTAGCCCCGTTTTCTAAGCACAAAAGACATCAACGCCGCGATCAGCAACGGCGCGACGGCTGTCGTCGCACACCATAACCGGAAGTAATGCAAGCCGGCCCACCTCAGGCTGCCGTCGTCCATCCTGGCGAGGGGGCCGTGGCGCCAAACCATGTGCTTCCCCGGGGGGTATTCAAACAGGCCGATTGCTTCGGTAATCAGGTGAGCCACCGCCGCCAAGACAAGCCATATCGCCAGCGTCGTCAGCACCTGTTGCCAGGGCGAGGGCAAGTCCCGGGGCGACGCCGGAAGCTTCTTCCACAGTTCGCGCAAAGCCACGGCGGCCTCGCCCGCCACAACCGGCAGCGACAGGACAAGGAACGCGGCCAGGGCGTTGGGGTACAGCAGTGAGCCAAACGCCCGGTTCACCTGAAGGCGGTGCGCCAAAACGGCGCTGGCGATGTCGGCGCCGAACCGCGTTTGGACGAGGTGGGGGTCGCGCAACACGGTTTCGCGCACCAGGGGCAGAATGTATTGGTAGTGGAACAGGCTGTACGCGGATTCAGCAAAGACGGACGCCAAAAACGCCGTCAGCACGATGCCGAAACCGGTGCGCGTCCTCACGCCGTTCACGACCGCCAGGAACAGGAACACGTATCCGGCCCAGATGATCACCGACCGGTACGTCGAGTCGAATTGGACCGTCCACGCGAACGTAAGAAGACCGACCAGCCAAAACCCCGCCAGAAGCGCCGTGCCCCATTTAAACCTGGGTTCGGCTCCCTTCGCCAGCATCCGCACAACAAAAACGCACGCCAGCACGACAACGCCCCACACAAAATAAAAGTTGGCCGTCGGATAGGTGACACCGTCCAGCCATGGCCGCACCAGGATAAGCGGCGTGAGGCCGATGGCAATGGGCTCGCGCAGGACTCTGCGCCACAGCGGCTCTGGCTCCTTGGGTATTTCCGCGGGGGGCGAGACGGGAGCAGGGGCCGGTTTTCCCTTTCCCCGGCGGGCCCTCATTCGGGGTTGTCTCCGTTTTTCTTGCCGGCGTTCATCAGCAGCACGATCAGCAGGTAAACGCCGACGGTCTGCGCCAGGACGATCATCACGCCGCGCTGGCCCAGCCGGCCCAGCAACGCACCCCCAAGGCCCGTCACCCCCGCAACGAGGAAGATGAACTCGACGGCCTGCCGCGGGGACATGCCGAGCTTGACGAGGCGGTGTGAGAAATGCCGTTTATCGCCCTTCATGATAGACTCGCCGTGCCGCCAACGAATAAATACCACACTGCTTATGTCGAACAGCGGAACGCTCAGGGCGAGCAGCGGCGCCGCAACCGCTATCGGAGACGGCGTCGACGCGATGTGGAACGTCCCCATGATGGCCACGGACGCCAGCAGGTAGCCGCAGAACATGGCGCCCGCGTCACCCATGAAAATCCGGGCCGGGCTCAGGTTGTGGTAGAGGAAACCCGCCACCGCACCCGCAAAAACAACCAGCACCAGCCGCACGAGGTATTGTTCATAGGGCTGGACGGCCAGGAAAAACGAAAATGCCGCGATTACAGACACGCCCCCCGCAAGACCGTCCATATTATCGAGGAAATTGAGCGAGTTGGTGAGCGTCACCACCCAAAGCACCGTCAATGCCGACGAAATCCAGATGTTTCTGAAGATGAACATCTCGATCCGCATCCCGGACAGCACCAGGACGAGCGCCGCCACGATCTGCCCCGCCAGTTTCACCTCGGGGCTCAGGATCTTGAGGTCGTCGACCACGCCCAGCGCGAAAATCACCAGCCCGCCCGCCAGCAGGCCCGCCAGCTTGACGGTTCCGTTGTCGCCGAACGCGGCGTCGAACTGGCTCAGCAGCCACTGATTGCCGTACTGGCTCATGAGGGCGAGCACGGCGAACGTGCCGAGGATCACGACGTAAAACGAGGCCCAAATCGCCACGCCGCCCAGCAGCGGCACCGGAGTCGAGTGAACCTTGCGCTCACCGGGCTGGTCCAAAAAACTCCAGCGCAGCGCCGCGCGACGCGCAACGTCGGTGAGCAAAACCGAGATGAGAAAGGACGCCGCCAGCGACGCCGCCATCACAAAATACCAATTCGTCGTCATCCCAAAGCTTCCTGATAAAGTTCAAACTCCGCGCGGGCCGCCCGTTCCGCGGTGAACTCGGCGCAAACACGATCCCGCGCAAACGCGCCCATCCGCCGCCGCAGCGGTTCGTCGTCCAGCAAGGCGTTTATGGCGTCGGCCAGCGCGTCGGGGTCGGCGGGCGCGACGTTATACCCGGTCTGGCCGTCGAGGTTGGCGAACTCGACGCCGGTGCCCAGCCGCGTCGCAACCACCGGCTTTCCGCATGCGTGGGCCTCGAGTATCGAGATCCCGAACGCCTCGCTGCGGGCCACCGACGGAAATGCAAACACGGCGCAACCGTGGAGGTGGTCCACCAAATCCGGCTGAGACAACTCGCCGGGGAAAAACACCCGAACGCCCAACTCGCGGGCCAGCGATTCGGCCACGGGGCGTTCCGGGCCGTCGCCCGACATCACCACCGGGGCCTTTATGCGGTTGGCCGCCCGCACGAGGTGCGGCAGGCCCTTGTAGTACCGGTGCCGGCCTGAGAATAATACGTAACCGCCGCCGTACTGATCGCGCAACGCCGACACACGGGCCGGGTCGGGCTGCGCAAATTCCTCGGGCATGATGCCAAGCGGCACCACCCGCACCCGTCGCCCGCCATCGCGACCTCCCCGGGCAAGCACCGCCTGGAGCGTCGCCGAGGTCCGCACGTACTGTTCGGAAGTCGGTAAAATCATAGCAGCTTTATCGAGGAAATGCATCAGGAACGGCCCGTAAATGCGCATCGCCGACGCCTGACGCACCACATCGCTGTGGTAACGGACCACCAGCCGGCCCCGCGGCCGGCTCAGCAAGTAGCCTAGCTCCGCCGTCGGGTTCGGGACGTGGACCACCAGCACGTCCGCGGGCAGGCGCCGCATGTAGTACGGAAACAGGGGCGAAACCGGCGCGCTCTGAAACCGGCCCCACTCCCCCACCTCGAGCACGCGGGTCCCGTCGCGGTCCATCCAGCGGGTCCGGCACGACCGGCTGCACGTCAGCGCCGCAACCTCCGCCCACTCACGCTGAAACCGGCACATCAACGCGATGTGACGTTCCATACCCCCGCGAACCGGCGGATCAAAATCCTTATATATATGCAGAATCTTCATTTACAAGCGCTACAAGCTTACCACACCGGCCAGAAGGGCGGCATCTTGCGAAAAGATGAAGGCGGAAGGATAAAGGATGAAAAAAACGCACAGAAGCCCCAAGGACGGAAGGAAGGCGTCAGTCTTTTTTCTTTCCGCGGAGGCCGAAGCCGGTTCTTAAGACCTCATTCCATCTCTCCCGCCACCTGACGAGGTACAACACCATAAGGCCGATGGCGACCACGATCAGCGACAGGCCGACAGTCCGCATCACGTAACTCTCCGGGGGCGTTTTGGTCAGTTCGATCATGTCGATGCCGGGCTGTTCGATGGGCCGGGATCTTCGCGGGCGCGGCTGCATTTGCGGCTGGCCGGCGGCGGTGACAGGGGCCTGTTCAGGCTGCCAGATGGGCAAGGCCATGGCGGCGACGGTGTCGTATGCGTTGCGGGGGATGGTGAGCTCTTCGTCAAGTACGGGCCGCACCTCCCACTTCTCGTACGAATGCACGCTCAGATGGATGCTGTCGCCGGTCTGCTCCATTTTGACAAACACGGAAGGCAACCAGACGCCGTCCAGGACCGGGCGCAGCCACAAGTACTCTTGCAGCAGTTGGCCCGCGGCGTTGCGCATCGAGCCGCGCTCGGCCATGCCGGTTTCGGTGTTGAAGATCTGGTCGACGGTAATTCCGGTGTTTTTGTCGCGCAGCCAGAGGTTGTACCTTGGCCCGCCGAGCGGTTTGAGTTCGGATTCCTGGTCGTCGCGGGCGTACGCTTCGGGCGGGATCTGGTCCCACCGCATCAGGTTGATGTCGATGTCCTCGAGCGGTTCTCGGCGCCTCTCCATGGGCTCGACGTACAGGGTTCGCTGCTCGGCCCGAAACAGCGCGACTCCATCGAACGCGGTGTGGTAGCTGCCCGAGGGCGTTACTTTGCTGAGCCTGTACCGGCCCTTGTCGTAGGCGTAGTCGACCTCGTACCAGGTCTCGACGGCCCACTCGGCTTTGTCCGGCGCAATCAGCGCTGGGTCCAGCGGCGCCCCCGCGGGCACAGCATCGAGCGCGGCCATCAGGGCCGACACCGTGCGGTCGTACGCTTCCGCGGCGGCGTTCCCAGTTTTCAGGCACCCGTATTCGGTAACCCGCGCCGACACCACGCCGGTTGCCGCGGCCGCGCTCCTGGCGCCGGCGATTTGGAACAGGCGGCTCACCGTCATCGGCTCATCCTGCGCCAGCGACCCTGCCGAAGCCACCACCACGGCCAGCACACAACACACCGTTCTCATGTGAGGTCTCCCCACTTCTAAAGCCTTCCGCAAAATCAGGACTGCCGCCTGAATTCGAGGCCGCCCCGCGGCTGGCTCACTCGGAACGTCACGCGGTCGAGCGATCCGTCCAGCGCCATACAGGCCAGCGTGTGCTCCCCCACCGACAACTCAAGCAGCAGGGGCCTGTCCGGCGACGATTGCCCAAAGAACCGGTCATTAATATACCAGTATAAACTTTTTTCCGCATCTATCGACGCGCGAAGCCGGATTCGGTCGCCTTGCGGCTCGCCGGTAAGGACGTATTCGGCCTCGTTTACGGGCTCCTGTATGCGCAGGTTGGCGCGGCGGGCCGACTCGGCCACGTGGGCCGAATCGCCGACTTTAGCCAGGTCCCAGCCGCGCGCCGTGCCCGGCCACCACTCGGCGACGGCGTCGCCGCCCCGGATAGGCCGGTGGACGTCGCACACCCGGTGCAGATACTGGCCGGCCGGCAACACGGCCTCTTTCGTGCGGGCGCACCACTCCGAACGCGGCAGGCCGCTCACCGCGCAGACGGTCACCCGCCGCAAATCGTCCGCCGGCTCGGGCCACGCGGGCCGGTTCAGCACCGGAAGGGCGCGCATAATCGAACCGGCCAGCGGCAATGCCGCGCGCACGCCCACGAGCCGGTCGGTCCCTTTGCCGTCGTTGTTGCCCATCCACACGCCGACGACGTACTGCGCGTTGAACACAAACGCCCAGGCGTCGTGATACCCGGTGGACGTGCCGGTCTTGAAACAGACACGCGGGGCCGTGTTGCCCGCCAAGACCACGTTGGGCTCCCACTCGTTCGGGAGGGTCTGTTCGAGCGACTGATAGAGGCTCAGGCAGGTCCCGCGCAACAGGACACGGCGGCGCTCATCCGCAGTTTTTTCGCCGCGCAGCGTGGTCAGCGGCCGCCATTCGCCGAGGTTGGCGACGGCGGCGTACGCGGCTGACAACTCGTCCAGCCGCACCTCGCAGTTGCCCAGCGTCAGGCCAAGCCCATAGGTGTCGTCGCGTTTGAGCGTAGTCAGGCCGACCGAGCGCAGCAACTCGTCGAGCGCCGGTACGCCCACCCGGTCGAGGACAAGCACCGCCGGGACGTTCAGCGAGTGGCGCAGCGCATCCGAGGCGCTGATCAGGCCGTTGTACCCGCCATCGAAATTGCCGGGGCTGTATGCGCCCAAATCGAGCGTGTCATCGAGCAGGGTTTCGCTCGGGTACAGCACGTTTTGTTCAAGCCCGAGCGCGTACGTGAACGGTTTCAACGCGCTGCCGGGCGATCGCGGCGCTCGGCAGAGATCCACCTGGCCGCCGCCCGGCGTCGTGTAGAAGCCGCCCGATCCTACCCGCGCAAGCACCTCGGCGGACGCCGCGTCCACCACCATGACGGCGGCGTTGGTGATCTCGGGCCGGTGGCGTTTGAGCGCGCGACCCACCAGCTCTTCGGCAGTACGCTGCGCCGCGGAATCGAGCGTCACCTCGACCCGCCGGCCCTCTTGCGCCCGCTGGCGCAACTGCATCGCCAGGTGCGGCGACATCGCGGGGAAATCGTGCCACGATACGCCGAGATCCGCGGCCGCCGCCTCGTCGTGCTCCCCAGGAGTGATGAAACCGGCAGCGAGCATCCGGTCGAGTACGTAATTGCGGCGGCGCAGGGCTTTCTCCGGATATTTGAGCGGCATCAGGCGCGTTGGCGCCTTTGGCAATCCCGCCAGCAGCGCCGCTTCGGGCAACGTCAACTCACGGGCCGGTTTCCCAAAATAGCGCCGGGCAGCCGCCTCGACGCCCACGAGGTTCAGGCCGTACGGCGCCGTGTTGAGGTAGGATTCGAGGATCTCGCGTTTATCGGCGCGCGCATCGAGCCGCACCGCCTGCACCGCCTCGTAAACCTTCCCCGGCAGCGTGCGGCGGTACAATCTGCCCTCGCCGTTTTTCACCACCTGCATCGTCAGCGTCGACGCGCCCGACACCACACGCCCGTGCCGCAGGTTCTGCCACGCCGCGCGCAACACCGCAAGCACGTCCACCCCGCCGTGATCATAAAACCTACGGTCTTCCGCGGCGAGCGTCGCCTCAACCACACGCTCCCCCACGTCGTCCGCGCACCGGTAGAAGCACCACTGGTCGTCCCGGTTCAGGAAGGCGTACAGCAGGCCGCCCGTCCGGTCGACGATCTCGCCGGATCTCGAAACGGCGAAGTAACGCGTCGTGTCCATCGGCCAGCACACAGCCACCGCCGCCGCGATAAGCAGGCCGCCTATCGCGCCGGCGATGATCTTGTGTCTCTTGTGCGTCCTGTGGTTAATTCTGTTTCACCTCGATTGAGCCGGAAGCCGTGCGCGCTACGACAGACGGGTCGTACATGCATTCGGCGGTCGCCGCGGGGCAATCGTAGTTGCCCGGCGTCACCGCGCGCACCACGTAGTAGAACTGATGCAGGCCCGGATCGAGCGCGTCAAACGCCGCGATTATCCTGTCGTCACGAACGTCCAAATAGCTGGGCGTGACCGCCCCGCTGAACTTCCCGCCCGGAAGCGAGCTGACGTCGAGCCGCGGGTTCTCGATTTCGAAACCCGCCGGCAACATATCGACCAGCACGACGTTCTTGACTTGCCTATCGCACTGTACTGACAAATTGACAACATAACTGTCGCCTTGTGTGTATATTTCGCCCACAAACGGGTCGCCCGTCGAAGTCAGACGGGTACGGGTCACGCCGATCCCACCCTCACTAACCTGCTCACTGACAATAGTTTGTGGTACGCCGCCTACTGTAAGGTTTACGTAAACGTCGGTAGAGCCCGTGTTGGCCACAGTAAACGTGCCGCCCGGGCCTGTATGGTTGAACCGCCCTACCTGATCGCCCACCAACGTCTCCTCGCGGTCCGGCGCCGTCACCTGGGCGGAGGCGTTGGCCAAGCCTTCGCTGATGCCCTCGAGGTACTCGACCAGCGCGGTGATGATGAAGGCGCTTTCCTGCGTGGTGCCGTAGTGGCGTTTGGCCAGGAAGTCGACGAGCGTCTGGGCGCGCGAATTGGCCTCGGCGGGGTCGGTGTTCATCCGCACGAGGGCCAGCAGTTCGATGGCCGTGTTGCGGATTTCCGAATTGAGGCTGCGGTCGGTTTCCTGGATGGTGTAAGGCTGTTTGGGCGCCTTGGCCAGGTACATCTTGACCCGGTCCACGTCCTGCGTGTTTTGAGCGAGCGCCGCGGCGAGGAGGTAACTGGCGTGCCGCGGCATTGTGATCGCGTCAAACCGCTGGATCTGCTGGACCGCCTTGAGGTCGCCGCCGAGCGCGAGAACGTAAATGGCGTAGGCGCGGACAAACAGGCGCGATTCGTCCCCGATCGAGGGGTTGAACGCGATTCCGCGAACGTAATCCTCGAGCGCATCGAGATTCTGCTCGGGCAACTCGAATTCCCTGCCGTTCTTCACCAGCGTCAGGAAATGCAGCCCGTAGACCGACCCGTAGTCGTAAGCCTGGTAGCTGCCGGGCCAAAAACTCAGGCCGCCGCCCGGCGTCTGCATCAGGAACAGCCGGCCTATGCCGGCCTTGATGTAGGCGTCGATCTGGTTCGGCTCGATCACGGACGGCATCAGCGACTGGTTTTTCCGCAGCAGGTACATCGGCAACAGGCGCGACGTCGTCTGCTCGACGCAACCATACGGGTAGCCGGCTACGTACTCGAGCGCCTTCTCGAGCCGGAGCAGCGGCGACCCGCCGACCGTCAGGTCCATCTCGGTGCGCTGATCGTCGAGGAAGACGGTGTTCTTGATTTCGCGGGACTCGCCCGGCTTCAACACGATCATCTCGTGGCGCGATTGGAAGCTTGCGGGCGCGCGGACGGGCATGGGCGCCACTTGTTCGAGCCGCTCGACCTCGGCGCCGCTCGAGTCCGTCACCACGGCCTGCCAGCGGATCTCGCCCTGACCGACGGCCTGCGCGGCGGTGAACTCCGCGATCGCCACGTTCTCGCCGTGTGCCGGGACCTCGAGACAGCCGCTGCCCCCGCCCGACGCGATCGTGCCGCCGCTCGACCACGTCACGTCCGCCTTGCACGGCGCGTCGGTGTTGTTGAACACCACCGCCCGGCATCGGGCGACGTCGCCCGGCAGCATAAAGCGCGGCATGCTCGCCCGCAGCATGTACGGGCGCCGAACGTAGAGGTCGGCCGATTGCGCGCCGACCGCCCGCGGCGTGCACGCGACCGCCACGAGCCGCAACTGGCCGGTGTACTCGGGCACGTCCATCGTCACGGTGGCGAGGCCGGTCGCATCCGTCCGCACCACGCCCGACCACAGCGCCACGGGTTTGATCCAGTTTTCATCGACGGACGGCAGCCGTTTCTGGAGGTCGCGCAGGAGTGCGTCGCCGCCGATCTGCGGTTTGTCGAAATCGTAGGCGACCTTGTCGTAGTAATGCGCCCTCCGGAAATCGGGTTGCCGCGGCCGCAGCATGTGCTCGTAAGGTTTCGGCGACTGGTAGCCCGTGATCAGGTGGATGCCTTCGTCCACCGCCGCGAGCGTGAGCTCGGCTTCTGCGGGCGAGCCTTCCGAATCGTGCACCGACACTTGGAACTGCGCCGTCGTCTTGGGCCGGATTTCCTCCGGCAACGCCGGCAACTCGACATCGAGCCGCCGTTTCGGGTCGAGCACGCGAACGTTCGCCATCGCGAAACTCGAAAACGGATACACCTGCCTGCGGTCTTCCTGCACCGCGTGGATCACCGTCGCCTCGATCCACACGTTGGGGCACTGTTTCTGGCTCAACGCGATCCGGGTCTCGCCGACTTTGTCCCGGATATCGACCGGGATGACGTCCTGGATCTCCTCGCCCTGCACCACCACGACGCCTTTCCCGTCGAACGGCGATTCGATCCGCACGACCGCCTCGTCGCCCGGCGCATAATCCTTTTTGTCGAGCGACAGCTTAATCAGGCTTGGCCGGGCGCCCGCGACGACCCGGCACTCGCCACCGTAGTTGTAAAAAGAAACCGTGCTGAATTGGGGCGTCTGCGCACAATGGACGCGCACGCGGTAGTAGCCCCAGCCTTGCGGGTTGAACGCGACGCTGCCCTTGCCGCCGGTGAGCGGGACTTCCTGCGACTCGACCGGCTCGAACGTCTCGGACCAGTTGGGCTCGTGGTGGCTGTAGTAGCGGCGCACGTAGTAGTTCCAGACCTCGCGCTCGAGTGTCACCGTTACCTTATCCAGTTCAGCCGGAGTCCCGTCGGACTTGACCGCCGCCGCAAGCACCTCGACACCCTCGCCCGCGGCCGGTTTCGTGGTCGCTATCCCGAGGCACAGGTCGCTGGGAAAGAACGTGGCTTCGGACATCGAGCTCACGGGCCGCCCGCCCAGCTCGAACACGCGCCCCACAACCAGCGCCTTCATCGGGAACGAGGCTTTTGCGGGAGCCGTGTACGAAAACGTGAATGCGGCCTCGCCGTCCGGGTTGGTACGCGCCTCGCCGCATTGCACCGGCTCGGGCAAGAACCTCGAGTCATTGTCGAACTTATATTCTTTCCAGTTCTCGGGCTTGAACTCGCCGCGGCGGAATATCACCAACGCCTCCGCCTTCCGATCAGACGCGGGTGCGCCAAACAGGTGCTGCGCATTCACCACGATCGGATACGATTGCGCCGAAAGCCACCGGGTCTCGGCCAGTTTCACTTCGGTTTTGATACGATTCGGGACAAACTCCTCGAGGCTGAACTGGTAGCTGCCGATCGGCATCGAGTTTCCCGGCACGGTCAGTTGAACCGTGTACTTGCCCGTCTGGAACACCTTCTCGGTCGCGATGTCCAGACCGCCCGTGCCCATGTCCGACAGGACCGTCGGTTCGGAGAGCAGGTTGCGCCCGTTGGGCCGGACGACCGTCACGACCAGCGGCACGTTCGGCGCGCAATCCCCATAGTTGGTCCGGACAAGCCAGTGGGCATGAACGGTTTCGCCGGGCCGGTACAACTCCCGGTCGGCGTAGATGAACGCATCGTACCCGTCGCGCTTGTACGGGGGCATCTGCTCATCGAGCGCGTCGCGGCCGTCCTCACGCGCCCGCAAGTCCAGGAACGTATAGTCGCCTTCCCGCTCGATCACGGCCACCCGCGGCTCGCCGAGCATCTTATCCATCGCACGGAGGTGCGCGATGCCTTGAGCGTCCGTATTGGCGCTACCCAGTTCCTGGTTCTTCGTCGAATACACCGTCACTTTGGCGGTCGCGAGCGGCTCGAGCGAATACAGGTCGTGCACAAACACCGCCAGTTCGTCCGACTCCCAATGGGCGAGCGCGCCCATGCCGGTCCACACCACGATCTTCGTCGCCGTGATTGTATATTCCTGCGGTTCGAGGTCCCCATCCCCTTGTTCGCGGTACGCCCGGCGCATCCGCGTGCCTTTACCCTCGGCCTTCAGCAGGAACACGCCAAGCTTGTCCTGCGGGAACAGGGCATCGACGTCGAGCGGTGTCGAAGCCAGCCGGTCGACACGTCCGGTCGCGGCGACTTCCGTTTTGGCCACCTCGGCGCTCCACCGGTAGTCAAAATCGTAGCTGCCGCTGCCCTCATCCATATCATTGACGGCCACGGCAATGTTGCCCGGGAACATCCGGTACAGCTTGACCTCGACCTTATCGATGTTGCGCGTCTCGATCGGCAGGGCCATCCCGGTCCTGCGCGGGAAATAGTAGAGGCCTTCGCCGGCAAAACCAACGTAGCCCGGCACCTGATCCGCAACCAGGTCAAACTCGAGATCCTGTTGCAGGACGCTCCCCAGCCGGTCGCGCAGGCCCGATTTGATTGTAAAGCGGTAGGATGCGCCGGAATCCCAGTTGCCGAAAATCCGGAACATGTTGCCGGAACCTTCGACGCGGAAATTCTCGACGAGCGGGTCGACCGCCAGGGCCTTGCGCATTTCGGCAACGTCCACCCGGCCCGTCAGAAACAATCTCAGCGACATCCCGTCGCGCTCGCGCCACGGCGCCTGCCAGTAGGTGTTTTGCACTTCGATCTTCAGTTCGCGGCCCGCCAGGATGCCCCGGTACGGCCCGATTATGTGTTCGCGATTCTCGCCGACGAGATCGCCGGAGATTTCCACAACGATCTTGGCGGGCGGGGCGCCTTCGCTGTCCAAATAGACGGTGTGCGTGCTGGCGGTGCTGTACGTGTCGAGGTTGTATGGGACCGGAGCGCCCGCGTCGGGGTCCGTCACCTTGAGGGCCTTGGCCAGGTTTTCGCCCCGCACCGGCGCCGAAAATGCCAGCCGGAACCTTTGTTCGTCCCACGAATATCGTTCCCACTGCAACTTCGTCACGGACAGCGGCGGCTCGTCGGTGTACCCGCAGCTGACGTCGGTCGCGGTGAGGACGTTGCCGCGCACGTCCGTCAGCCCGCCCTTCAATACGGCCTCGACGTTCTCGTTCAGGCCCGACGGGATCTTGATGCGCACCATCTGCGGCGTCTCCCCGGCCTCGACCGTCGCGGGTATCAATTGGTCTTTTTCCCAAACCTCGAGGTGCGACTGGACGGCCTCCGGCGCGATCTCGGAGGCGAACATCATCCCGAGCGTCGTCGCGTCTATCTCCCAGACCCGCTGCACGATCCGGTTCGAGTTCTTGAACAGGTATCGCATGGGGTGATCCACGCGGCGGCCGTCGCGCGTCTGGATGAGGGGGTTGACCTCGACCGTGTACGTCCGCGGCTCGGCAGGCAGACGCTGGATGCGATAGACAATGAAATCCGAACCCAGCAGGGCCTCGCCATCGAGCGGCGGCGAGATCGTCAAAGGACTCGCCCCCGCCGCTTCAGGCGGGAGCTGGATGGGCTCGCTGAACCGGATCTTGATGCTGCCTTCGATCAGGCTGCCGGGCGGCGGGCTCACCTCGACCACCTGCAATTGTGGCGCGGGTTGTGGCGCAGGCGTCTCGCCTGCAAGTTGTGGTGCGGGCGTCTCGCCTGCAGGTTGTGGTGCGGGCGTCTCGCCGGCAAGTTGTGGTGCGGGCGTCTCGCCGGCAGGTTGTGGTGCGGGCGTCTCGCCTGCAGGTTGTGGTGCGGGCGTCTCGCCTGCACGGTCCTGTGCCAAGGTTCCGCTGGGAACAGCGGGTGGCGGCGCCTCGACTTTCTCCGGTGCCAAGCTCGCCCGCACCAGTATATACAGGCCAAACACCACCACAACAACAACCACCCTAGACAAAAAACGACGGCCACCGCGCGTCCCGCCACTCATTGGCTCGCTCATGTTCGATCTGCCTCTGCTGTTGTGACCAAAGTAGGTTGCTTGAATATAACACAGACATGAAAAGCAACACCCTCGTAACATCAATATGCAGTCGAAGCGAGAAGTTGCAGCGGATTTCGGAGAAACAGGGAAAGGATACCCAATTTCGCGTTCCGCATTTACCTGGTTCTGGCTTCGCGCAACGCCAGATAGAGGTTGGCGGGATGGCCCCCTTTATTGAGCATGACGGTTGCAGCAGCTAAAACCGCCAAAAAAAACTTCAACCCTCCGCCAGATTCCGCACGACAAGCCGTTCCCCGAGGCTTTTGGCTTGGAGCAGCCCGCGCATGGCCTCGCCCAGCACATATTCGGCACCCTGAGCGCTGCCGTTCTGGCACGCAACGATGCCTACACTTACCGACGTTTCCGTGGGGAAGTTTGGATCCGAATACGTCGTCGAACCCACTTCATTCATGATCTTGACGGCGTAGCGGTGGGCGTCTTCGAGGGGAACATGCGGGAGGATGGCGGCAAACATGGTGCCGTCGTACCGGGCCAGGACATCGTACGTGCGCGAATAGTTCCGAATCGTCATGCCGACTTCGGCGAGCAGGTCGTCCATGGAAACAGGCCCGAGCTCATCATCGACGGGCCGGACCTCGTCGACGTCGAAGACAACGCATGACACCGGGTAATTGTATCGGTGGGCCTTCTCGACCTCTTCCTGGAGGCGTTCGAGCAGGTAGCGTCGGTTGTGCAACCCGGTGAGATGGTCGGTATAGGTTTCCTCGAGGAGCAATTCGTGTTCCAGGCGCAACCGGTCGCGGCGTCGTTTTTCGCGCATGGCCGCATCCACCCGCACCATAACCATGGGCAGATTGTACGGTTTGCAGATGTAATCGGCCGCCCCTAGCGAAAATCCCTTGGCCACCTCCTGCGGCGACCCTTTCACCGTGACGAAAATGATGCTGATCTCGCGGGTTGCCGGGGCCTGTTTAAGGCGCTGGCAGACCTCATAGCCGGAAATATCGGGCAGGCAAACATCCAGCAGGACGAGGTCGATGCCGCCCCCGGCGCACAAGTCCAGCGCTTCCGTTCCCGTATGGACGGCGCAGGCCTCGTAATTGTGTAACTTTAACCCCTCACACAACACCGCGG